>JAJTIC010000035.1 GCA_021300175.1 Pseudomonadota bacterium | reverse complement strand
AATTCGTAGCGAGGACAACTCTGAAGCTCTTTTTGCTTCGCCACCAGTGAGTGGTTTTGGGCGAAATCGGGGGCACTCATGACATCGACAGAATCGAAAGATCTAATGCTTGTGATCTTAAGTCTGTTTTCCGCTTTTCAAGTTTTTGCTTGTTTAGAAAATCTTGTTCTGCTTCGAGGTCAAGCGCCTTCGGGATCCGTGCTGAAGCCAACCTTTCCCAGGTTAGTTCGCGAACTTTTTCCCTTTGTTTTCCAAGACCGAGCCTTTCAAGCCCTTCTGATTTTTGCTTTGGTCGTCAATGTTCTAGTCACACTGATGGCGAGTTTTCCGCAGTGGTTCTTTGACTCAAGACTGATCGCTCTTCAAGGCTTCTTTCTACTCATGCAGCTGATTCGCTTTCGCGGAAGCCTCAACGGTGGAAGCGATTTTTTTGCTCTTCATTTACAGATCGGACTTTTGATCGGCTTTCTTATTCCCGCTGAGCCAGCTGCGAAGGCGGGGCTCGCTTACATTGCTGCCACGACAGCGCTGAGTTTCTTTCGCGCAGGTTTTTACAAAGCTTTGCAAAAGAAATGGTGGACTGGCGAAGCTATGGCTGAGCTTTTAAAGAGCTCTCCATTTGCTGAAATCTCAATGAGATCTTGGGAACTCTCTCGCCTTCAAATAATCTCTTGGTTAACTGTGATTTTTCAACTCAGCTTCCCTGTGGTTTTCATCCTTCCAGAAACCGGTATGGCGGTATACTTTGCCTTAGGATTCGGAATGCACCTTGCGAACTGGAGAATCTTGGGCCTTCACCGCTTTTTGCTCTATTGGCCTTTGGGCTACATTGCGATCTATGCAATGAACTTAGAAGTCTTGCGTTTTGTGAACTAGCTGAAAGCCTTTGAAAGTGCTCCTGCGATCACTTGAATACCTTTGATACTGCGACTTTCTACCCGATAGACGATGCAGATTTGATCTTTGACGTGAGGCCCCTGCACAGGCTTCAGGCCTGCCACTCTTTGCGCCACTCTCCCTGGCAAAATACCACAGCCCACACCATGACGGGTGAGCTCAGCTATGACTTCAAGATTTGAGGACTCAATGAGCCGAGCACTCCTCCAATCCGATTTTTTTAATTTCTGCAAGATCGCCTGTGTCTGTAAAAGACTAGGGTCCGCAATCAAAGTCATTCTCTCTGCACGCAGATGAGTGGCTTTCCAAAGGCCTACTTGATCTTCGCACACTCTCTTGATCACAAGATCTGGATGGGGCACAGGATTGACGGCGATGGCAAGATCTAGTTCTGAATTGATGACTTTATCAACAATGTTTCGAGAGAGATCATGGACTAACTGAAGGCTCAGCTCAGTGTGGGTCCCAAGCAAGTCAGGTAATGATGGGGGTAAACTGTAAAGAGCCACCGAGGGATGACAGCCGAGCTTGAACTGACCACGGACTTCTTGCTGACTTCGCTCTGTCATCAATTGAACATTTTGCCAGTCCTCCAGGAGCTTTTTGGAATGCAGAAACAGGTTTCTGCCGGCCGGCGTGAGCACAACGCCCTTTTTGCTTCTTTCAAAAAGCTTCGCATTCAGAAGACCTTCTAACCTCTGTAAAGACTGAGAAAGGGATGGTTGACTAAGCCCCAAGCGAAGGGCTGCTCTGGAAAGGCTTTCGGCTTGAGCAATCTCTACAAAATATTTAAGGTCATACATATTTGGATACATAGGATTCCCCTATATCATAGATAAGTATTATAGCTTATACTTATCTTTAAATCATCGCTATATCAACCTCAATTCGCGGGGGCATTCCGCCCCTGCAAAAAGCCGGAGGTTTTATGAAACTATTCATTTTGAGTCTGATTTTTTCATCAGCAGCTCAAGCACAAGTGACCGAGATTGATCGTGTGATCTATGATCAAACCCACAGAGTCATTCTTGATTTGAACGCACAAACGGTGAGATGCCTCATTGGTGATTATGGAGTGAGGTCTCTAAAGATTTCAGTTCCCCAGCTGAGATTTTTCACGGTCTTTAAACACACAACCCGTGGTGAAACTGAGCCCTGCATCAATGCTGGCCCTTGTAAGTATGATTTCTTCGAACCACCCCAGAGCCGAGCTTTTGGACCTGAAGATATTCTGGACCAAAACAAGCCTCAAGAAGAAGCTCTCTTGAGAGTCTTGCGCGTTGAAAGGCTCATCATGGACCCACACGATAAATACTGTTCACGCTACCTCGTTGAAACAGTGACTTCGAAAGTCCGAGGACTCGATTTTTCTCACACGGAAAGTGCTGAAATTGGAATCACAGACTTTGAAACCTGTGAAAAGCTCGCTGCGAAGTAGCGACTGCTCTCCCGAAATTGCGGTCAGTGCACTTGCACACTGGCCGCATTCCACAAAAATGAGCAAAAAGGCAGATCAAAATCTTAATCAAGCGCCTTTACAGTTATCCGATAGGAGCCAAAGCCCTTTTTGCGATTGAAGAGCGTGCCGCGGTCGTCGAATATGAAACCAGCTTTTGAAGTTTCATTAGATACAAACTCGCCCATAGGAACTCCATTTCCTCCAGTTGAATGATGAAACCAAAGGAAACTTATAGTAAATTCTGGTTCAAATTTTCTCTGATTCTCTAAGCTATTACCGTATTCATTAAAAATCCCGTGAATATGCAACAGGGCGTAATTGGCTAACAGCCGACCGTCTACTTGGTTATGCAGCTGATAGATCAGTGATTTAGGATCCCCTGTTGCCTCTTGACCAACGATCTGACGGGCTTGGGGTCCTAGTTGATCGACTCTTAATGCTTGAGTGATTTCAAGGTTGTCGAATTTTTCACGCCCTTCAAAAACCTTCTTTAACAAGCTACTGAGCTGAAGTGAAGGCTGCGCCAGAATGGTGGCACGGCCCAGCTCTTTTTGGTAAGCATCTTTGCAAGCCGCGGCCTGAGCTGCGCTTTGAATCATCATTAATAAACCAAAAATTGCCAATGCCTTCTTCATAAATCCCCTACCCCAACTCAGACACCCTTGCCCCAGTTTGAAACAGCGGTGTCTCATTTTGAGATGAAGAATCGATGAAGCTCGTTTGGTTTCGAGAATCTGATCACAAAAATTTGGAACTGGGCTTTGGTCTTGATAAACTGATTCACGGATCGCAGTTGTTTTTGTGGTCCTAACGGGAGGATGGCACGTGATAAGGAAGAATGCAGAGGCAAAATTCCTTGCTGACCCTAAACCAAAGTGACGACGCTTCACCAGGATTGCTAAAGCAAAATGGTTGAAGATCAATCAAGTAGACTTAACCTGAAAGAGAGGTACCACGGCGAAATCTAAGTAGGATATTGATCCTTCCTTTGCCAAAGGCAAACCCGCGGGAAACCCGGGGGCGCAAAGCTAGATGGGCTTCTGAGCAAGAATAACAAAGCTCAATGCCAGCCAGACTGCCAGAGGAGCAATGCTGACAAGCATTGCAGTACGCCGAAGGGAACTTCGCAACTGGAAGGAGTGTTTTATGTCTCTAGAAAATAGGTTTCATTCCCCTTAGCCCGCTTTT
>JAJTIC010000105.1 GCA_021300175.1 Pseudomonadota bacterium | reverse complement strand
GAGGCTGAGAATTTAGTTTTGCATGATAAGCACCAGTAGCGCTGGACATATTTGCGGGTCAGCTTCTGCCTGAAAAATCCCTTTTTTTGAACCGAATTTGAATGACAATGAGGGCAAGCGTTGACCATCTTCCCATTCATTTGCAAGGTCCGGAATGAACTCAATTCCTAGAATCAGAAGAAATACCCAAATATCTGATTGAAATCCGGAAGATGAGGGCCTCTGGGGACAGGATTCAGGGGCAGTTTATTCACTTCATATGGCAAGTTGAGTGCTAGGTGGATTTATTGGCCGAGGTGAACTTCAGGGGCTTCAAAATCGTCTTTTTGCAGGGACTTTATGAGTCTTGATGATTCAATCATCTGAACGATCCAAATAAATGCGATGACCAAATAGAGAGCTGCCATAAAGCGAACCGCAATTTTTCGTGGAATTTGAAAGTTTTCAGTAAAACCCACAATCAAAAGTAAGGCGGTGAATGCGAACCCCACCAGGATGAGGGGCGGGACCAAGCTTGCACCAATTTGAAAGATAAAAAATGGAACATTGGCGAAAATAAGGAGTAAGAAAATTTGCCTCACAGAAATGGTCTTACCCGCAAAAATCTGAAAACCGTAATAGAAGAACAGGGAAGCCACACCCGTTAAGATCAGGGTCAAAAGAGGAAAAGAAATCAGCATGAGAGGGCTTTTCTCAACGATACCTGCTAAAAGGCCTGTACCTGCAGTGAGAAGGACTGTAAACACCAAAATGTCGTTCCAGCTCCACTGCGGAATGTTTTTGATTTCTTGAATGGGGTTTCGAAGAAAGTGAAAAAGTTGGCTTTTATAAACTTCTAGCTGATGTTTTATTTCCATGCCTAATGGCATCAAACATTCGATGAAGATTCAAGGAAATCTTTCTCAGCCAGTGTCTGAATATGGTGGAGGAGTGAGTTGTAGTCCTCAGGGTTTGTTCTAAGTCCTAAGGGAGCAGGTGCTTTTTTTGTCTGCTGGGTGAGCCAGAGATGGAGGGCATAGAAAGCTGGTGCTTTTTCAGCGGGAAGGGGGATGGAATGAACGGGGATCGGTGGGCTCTTTAGGCCTGTCCATTCAAACTCTTGAGGAGCTACGTAGGTTATTGAAGAAATGCTTTCAGGAACTTTTGAGTTTAAAATTTCAGTGAGGACTTCTGCTTGGGAATGTTCAAAAAAGAGATGAAATCTAAGGGATTCTTGAGAGAGTTCGTGAAGATTATTAAGGAGCGCTTGGGCCCTTGCTTTCGGCGAAGAAGTTGGTGGGAGATTCTTTTCAAAAGTCTCGTAACCATGGGCAGTGAGGTAACTCGGGATCTGGTTCCAAGGGTAGATCCAATAGAAGAGGGACCTTCTTGGATTGATGAAGAGCAGAGGGTGCTTGGTCATGAGAAGATTATTCTTAAGTTCGAAGTTAATCTTCTGTTTTGCTCTTTGGCGGTTCGTCCAAAAAGCCAATAAAAGCAATGTGGCAAGGGAAAGAACGAAAATCCAAAACATCTAGAAGGCAGAGTTCATTTTCAGAGCGAGCTCAACTCCGTTGCGATCAATATTTGAGTTATCAATCGCTGTTCTGATTGAAGCATCAAAACCCAGAGAAATGGTTTGGCTCGGAAAATACTCCATTCCTGTGTAAACCAGGAAGTGAGGGGTGAGATCATTCTTCTGAAGGTTCTGTGAAGAATTTGAAATGTTCCAATTGCGAAGAGCCATTCCAAGGCCTGAGCGCAATCCCGCTTGCGGAGAAATGCGAGGGCGGTATGCAAACTTCCCTGCGACTTCCATGAGGGAGCGACGTTCGACCCCATTGGATTGAGGTGCAAAGTAAGTCACGTGCGAATCAAAAAGAGTGTTGGCTGTTCCCATTTCTTTGGCAAGACCCACATGAAATCCGTTTTGATATTTTGTCGAACTCTGTCCATTCAAGTTCAGTCCCGCCATTCCGGTGACAAACCCAAAGCTCATCCATGATTTTGTGGCTTGGGCTCTTTGGTTGTACTGTTCGACTTGCGACTTTTTTTCGCTGAGCTCTTGAACGAGGTCCTCATAAGTGAGCTCTCGGTAGCCAGTGTCGGCTTTCAATTGAAAGGGTAGGACTAAGGTCGATATCATAAGAAGGCAGTTTATAAATGATGACTGTTTCATGGTTTTATTTTGCCAAAAAAAGACAAGAATTGAAAATGAGACCTTTCCGACTAGACTCCTTTTTTGTCATAATGGAGGTATGGGGCTCTTCAAATCTCAAAGAACAGACTGCTATTGCGCTTTTTGTAAAGCTCCCAGATCCGTTTATCAAAAAAAACGCCTCGGCGCTTTTAACATGTTAGCGAGTGGTGTTTGTTCGTTGGCTTTGATGTACACACTTTGGCAAAAGTTTGATCCTCGAGTGTTCGTATTCTTTGGGATTTTCCTCGCCTTTGCTGAAATTTTCGTTCAGTTGCGTTGGCGCGTGAACATAGTCTGCAATCACTGTGGATTCGATCCTGTTCTCTATGTAAAAAATCCTGAGAAGGCCGCGGAACGCGTGAATTTAAAACTTCAGGAAAGAAAAAATAATCCGGCTAAAATCTTAGCACGCCCTCTTCAGCTGCCAAAAATTTCTCAGAAGAGAAAAGATGAGCTTGAAAAGATGCGAGCGGCTCAAAGTGGTAAGACGATTTCTCGTCAAGTTTAACTACCGTAGAGAAATTTCCTTTGCTATCTTCAAAGCATGTTCAATTCAGGCTCTCAAGTCTTAGTTATTGTTCCCACCTATAATGAAGTCGAAAATATTCGAGCTCTGCTTCCTCAACTCATGGCCTTACCTGAGCAAGTGGATGTTCTCGTGGTGGATGACAATTCTCCGGATCAGACAGCTCTTGAAGTGAAGAAATTGCAACAAGCTTATCAGGGTCGACTGCATCTTTTAGAAAGAGCTGGTAAAGAAGGTTTAGGAAGAGCTTATTTGGCGGGTTTCTCTTGGGCTCTTCGTCAGAGTTATTCCTGGATTGTTGAAATGGATGCTGACTTTTCTCATCGGCCTCAGGATCTGCAAAAGATCATTCAAAGTTTTCCTGAGGCCGATTTCGTGGTGGGCTCTCGTTATGTGTCGGGAGGAGGCACTGTGAATTGGGGGCTCGTAAGAAAAATGATTTCTCGTGGCGGTTCGATCTATAGTCGTTTGATTTTGGGTTTTCCTATCAACGATTGGACGGGTGGCTTTAATGCTTGGTCGCGAAAAGCTCTTGAAATAATGGATCTCGCTGAAGTCAAAAGCAACGGCTATAGCTTTCAAATTGAGCTCAAGTACCGAGCGAGTCGGCGCGGTTGTCTTGGAAAAGAAGTGCCCATTCTTTTTGAGGATCGTCGAGTGGGGCAGAGTAAAATGTCTTTGAAAATCGTATTAGAAGCTCTTTACAAAGTTTGGTTGATGAAATGGGAAATCAAGTAAAATCAATCCTGATCTCGATTTTTTTGTTAGTCAGTGGAGCAGTGTATGCGCAGACCAAGCCGAAATTAAAATCGCCTCAAGCTGTGATCAAAACTGATTTGGCCTTTGTGTATAAAGAAGCAAGCTTCGATGCACCTGTTCTGACGCAACTGAGGGCTGGTAAACGCTATGATGTTTCTCAGAAGAAATTCAATGGTATCTTCCATCGGATTCGGATCAAGCCCGGAGTGTTGGGTTACATCGCTGACTCGGATCTGAACCTTCGCGCAGCTCGCAATCCAGAAGCGAGAGATCGCGACGAGGAATCTAGGGAACGTCGGCGAAAGTCGGCCTCACACAGACCCTTTGCCTATTCTCAATATGCAGGACTGAGCTACAACTCTTTGGCTTACCAAGAAAAGACCATGGGAAGCACGCAGAAAGAGAATTTAGGTGTTTATGGAGTGAAGCTTTTTGGTCCTGATCTCGTGATCGATGGACCCTTGATTACGGAACTTCATTTGCAGATCTTTCCTGGGGCGCCCAACTATTACTATAAAAAAACCGGTAACCCAGCTTCAGGATTTCTCTTTTTAACAGATATGAAATTCATTTCCCCATTGATGACACGCAAGGAGTCTCTGACCTGGTTTGGTTTTGGTCCGATGATGAGATGGAATGCGTTCAATGTTCAGCTCACCGAAGCTGGTGGAAAAAAGAACTCCTACAGTTTGAATGATATGGCCTTGGGGGTGGTTTTTAGCCTTGGTGCTGGCGTTAAATTCGATAAATTAGCGCTCCGCATCGAGGGAGTGTATTACTGGGAAGAAAAGACCTATTTCGGTTTTGTCAGCAGCTTGCAATTCGGTTTTTGACAAAGCTTCAGTTCTTCGTCAAACCATCTCTATGACAGAAATTATGAAGTTAAATCCTTCGGTGGTGGATCAGATCGCGGCCGGTGAGGTGGTTGAACGTCCCGCGCATCTTGTTAAGGAGCTTGTCGAAAACTCATTGGATGCTGGTGCTACCAAATTGCGAGTGACTATTTCCAATGGAGCTCGAAATATTCAAGTTTCTGATAATGGCCGCGGGATTCGCACCGAAGAATTGGAGTTGGCTCTTGAGCGATTTGCGACTTCGAAAATTCGCCGCACGGAAGATCTTTGGCAGCTCAGCTCCTATGGTTTCCGGGGAGAAGCTTTAGCCAGCATTTCTGCAGTTTCAGATTTGACTCTCATCACACGGATGAAGAACTCAGAGTCTGCTCAAAGTATCCGCTCTCAATTCGGCCAAAAAGAAAAGCCTCACCCGGTGGGTGGAGCCCTCGGAACCACAGTCATTATTGAAAATCTCTTTGAAAATTTGCCAGCGCGCCTCAAGTTTATGAAGTCGCCAGCTTCAGAAGTGGCACAGATCAAAAATGTCATCAAAGCTTTTGCTCTTAGTCATCCTGAAGTTGAGTTTTCAATGTTGGTGAACTCGGAATTGATCCTAGATTTCCCTGTGGTGAAAGAGTCAGTGCGGGCGCAAATGGTTCTGGGATTAGATGAGCTTTATGCGGGTGAAGCTGAGCGATCAGGTTACAAAGCGCGAGCTTATTTCTCGTCACCCCACGATGTTCAAAAGACCTCAAAAAATATTTGGATTTTTGTTCAGAAGAGGTGGGTTCAAGATCGTGGTTTGCAAGCCGCGGTGATGGAAGCTTATCGTAATTTGTTAATGCACGGTGAGTACCCTTCGGTCGCAATCGAACTCGAAGTTCCTCCAGAGCAGATCGATGTGAACATTCACCCAACCAAATCCCAAGTGAAGTTCCTGGATCCCAGTCTTGCCTTTCGAGCTGTACAAGGGGCGCTCAGGTCTGCGCTCGAGCAAGCTCCTTGGCTAAAAAAACAATCTCAAGAGGTGGTGGCACAGGAATCTGGTTCTGTGAGTGAAAGAAATGAGGTTTTGCCCCCTTTGCAGAATTTAAGTTTTGATGGAGGCAGTCTTGGCGGTTATCAGTTCAAACAAAAAAGAGACTTTTTAGCGGAATCAACATTCTCTTATGCTTCGGTATCGTCAGTGAAGCCGGCATTGGCATTGATGCCGGGAGAAACGCCACTTCAAGGATACTGGTCAAGCCTCCAGCCCATTGGTCAAGTGGCTCTGACTTATTTGGTGGCACAGTCTTCAAATTCTATGATTCTCATTGATCAGCATGCGGCTCACGAAAGAGTCATGTTTGAACGCCTTCTCAAAGCTTTGACGAATGGCGGTCTTGAAATTCAAGACTTTCTTTTTCCCCTTGCGATCGATCTTAGTGAAGATAAGTGTGAAGTGCTGTTGAAGCACCAGGAAAGCTTTTCGAAGCTTGGCATCCTATTTGAGCAATTGGGGCCTTCAACTTTAGGAGTGAAGAGTTCCCCAGTTTTTATCAAGGACTCAGCCCTGAGCCAGAGTTTAGAGATCGCGAGTCAGCAGCTTTTAGAGTTTGGTGGTTCGGGAAAAGTGGAAGAAGTCATCAAAGACGCTTGTGCAAGAATGGCCTGTCACTCATCAGTGAGAGCAGGTCAAGCCATGACTCTGCCTGAAATAAAATCTTTACTTGAGTCCATGGATGAATTTCCATTGTCGAGTTTTTGTCCTCATGGTCGGCCGGTGAGTCAGGAGATTTCTTTCTATCAGCTGGATAAAGACTTTGGTCGATTGGGATCGTAGGTCTTTATGAAAGTGGTTTTTGTCATGGGACCTACGGGTTCTGGCAAATCAAGTTTAGCCCATCGCTTAGCCATCGAATTCTCGGGCGCTATTTTTAATTGTGACTCGGTTCAATGCTACTCAAAGGTCGATATTGGTTCCGCCAAGCCCACAGAGCAGCAAATGTTGGAAGTGCCACATTCCCTGTACTCCTTTGTGAGTCCGCCACAGAAACTCACAGCTGGGGAGTATCGCACCAAAGCTTTAGAGGCTCTCCTGGAACTTTCATCCCAGGTGCCGGTGGCTTTTGTTGTGGGGGGGACCGGATTCTACTTTCAAGCTTTGGAAAAAGGAATGCTCGATGTTCCTGCGGCAGATCCAGAGTTAAGGTCTCAGTTGGAAGCAGAGCTTGAAAGAAGGGGCCCTGTCGAGATGTGGGGAAAGCTTCAGAGTTTGGATCCTTTAACAGCTCTGCAAATTAAACCACAAGATAGCTATCGTATTTTGCGGGCCCTTGAAGTTTTTGAATCCACGGGGGTGGGGCTCGCTGTATGGAAAGAAAAGCAAGTTTTCAAGGGTGAAGCTTTTCCTTATCCTCTGCTGAAGCTTGGGGTGTCGATTTCGCGAGAAAAGTTAGAAGATCGCTTAAAGAGCAGGCTTTCACAAATGTTTCAAGCGGGCTTTGTGGGCGAAGTTCAAGAACTGTTGAAAGAGGGGTTAGATAATTGGGCACCTCTAGACAGTGTAGGCTATAAAGAGATCAAACAGAAGTTGCTGAGTGGGGAAAATCTCAAGTCACTGCCGGAGGAAATTCTTACTTCTCATATGCAGCTCGCAAAAAAACAAAAGACTTGGTTTCAGCGAGATCCGAAAATAAACTGGGTGGCTATGGAAGATCCAGGCAAAGCCTTCAGGGAAGCCAAGCTGAAAGTGGAAGAATTTTTGAGCAATGGGGAAGTCAGATGAGAAGTATGACAGGTTTTGGCAGCAGCAAGTTGCTCACAGAGCAATGTCAAATTGAAGTGAGCGTGCGCTCTGTGAATGGCCGGTTTCTTGAGAATCGCTATCATCTTCCCAGGGAATTTATGGGCTTTGAATCTGAGATCAAAAAAGTAATCGAAAAATATTTTGAGCGCGGGACTGTGGATGTTTTTGTGAGTCGCAAAGCTCGTTCCGGAAAGTTTTCCCATAAACTTCATGTCAATAAACCTTTGTTGCAAGAGTATTCCAAGGCTCTGAAAGAAATCTCAAGAGAGTTGGGGATTCCTGCTAACATCCATGTGGAATCCATGGCGCGGATGCCAGAAGTTTTAAAGATCGAAGAGGTCTCTGAGGTCACCGGAAGCGAAAAGAAGCTCTTTCTTTCTGCTCTTGAAAAAGCTTGTAAGGCCAATGACTTAGAGAGAAAACGTGAAGGAATAAGTTTACGTAAAGACTTGAGTTCTTTAATTAAGCGACTCGAGAAGGAGTTGGAGAAAATTCATTCGGTTCGCGAAGAAGTAAATCAGAATCTTCTGCAAAAATTTGAACAGAGGCTTAAGTCTCGACTGACTGGCGTCGAAGTAGATTCCGCCCGAATAAGCCAAGAAGTTGTCATCCAATTAGAAAAATCAGATATTAATGAAGAGCTGATACGACTGAAAGAGCATATTGATAACTACAAGCACTTGATTCAGAGCCAGCATCCTCAAGGTAAGAAGCTTGATTTTTATACACAGGAGTTGCTGCGGGAAGTGAATACGATTGGGTCGAAATCCAACGTTTCTTTGCTGACTCAAAGTGTGGTAGAAGCTAAAACATTAATTGAAAGGCTCAGGGAACAAGTCCAAAACATCGAATGAAGACCAAGATGATCATTGTGGCAGCTCCGAGCGGAGCTGGGAAAAGTAGTTTTGTTGAAAAGATCTGCCAAGAAAATGGCAGTCTTGAGGACACTATTACTTACACCACAAGATCAATGAGAGCCGGAGAAAGCCAGAAAAAGCCCTATTTCTTTATCGCTAAAGAAGAGTTTCAGCGTTTGGTGGAAAAAGGATTTTTCGTCGAGTGGGCAGTTGTTCACAATAACTTGTATGGCACGCCTTTGGAGCAACTAGAGACAGCTTGGGCAAAAGGAAAGACCATCATTATGGACGTGGATGTCCAGGGTGCTGAGACTTTTAAGCGCAAGTACCCCGAAGCACGTTCCATTTTTATTCTCCCACCCAGTATTGACGAGCTGCGCCGCAGAATCATTAAGCGGGATGGTAAGACACCGGCGGATCTAGAAGTGCGGATGCAGAATGCGGAGAAGGAGCTCGCGCTGGCTCATCTTTTTGATTATCGGATTGTGAATGACGAATTTGATAAGTCTTTTCAACACTTCAAGAAAATCGTTGAAGAATTGATAGGATAGGGTTATTTTCTCGCCCTAGTTCTTGTTGCAAGGGAGGCCTATGGCTCGCGTGACCGTTGAAGATTGCTTAGATAAAGTTCCCAATCGTTTTTCTTTAGTGCTTCTAGTGGCTAAGAGGACTAAGCAGTTGATGAAAGGTTCTGAGCTCACTGTTCCTGTGAAAGGGAATAAAATGGTGGTTAGTTCTCTCAGAGAAGTGGCTGCAGGGAACGTGATTTTTGAACACGACTTCAGTCGTGGAACTCCTGAAGAACAAATTCAGCGAGATCTGAATAAATAAAAATTATCCTTTATTTTTCATGAATTAGGACTCGCTGGACTTCGAGTTTTTCCGACAAGAACTCTAGGAGACTGGACGAGCAGCTATGTCCGAATTTGCACCTTCTGAGCGCTTGAACGAAAAACAACTCAAGTCTTTGGATGAACTTATTGAAAAAGTTCGATCCTATTATCCCACTGTGGATGCATCGCTCATTGAGCGAGCTTACTACTTTAGCGAAAAAGCCCACGAAGGTCAGATTCGTCGCAGTGGTGAACCCTATATTTCCCATCCGCTGAATGTCGCTGCAATCCTGGCCGATTTAAAATTGGATGTGGACTCGATCATCACAGGCCTCTTGCATGATACTGTCGAAGACACTCATGCCACGATTGACGATATCAAAAAACAATTTGGCGAATCCGTGGCGCATCTGGTGGATGGAGTTACAAAGATCTCAAAGATGCAGTTCAAGACGTCCACTGAGCGTCAAGGTGAGAATGTCCGCAAGATGATTGTGGCGATGGGGAAAGACGTGAGAGTGATTCTTGTTAAGCTCGCCGACCGTTTACATAACATGCGAACTCTCAGTCATATGCCCTATGAAAAGCAAGCGCGAATTGCGACAGAGACTCTGGAAATTTATTGTCCGTTGGCCAGTCGTCTCGGTATCAGCTCTCTCAAAATTGAACTCGAAGATTTAAGTTTTAGGTTTTATCGACCGGATATGTATTACCAGTTAGTTCAAAAAGTTCAGAAGACAGAAAGAGATCAATCTCACTATATCGATGAAGTGAAAAAAATGATCACGACAGAACTCGCTGAAAAAAGCTCTCTTCGTGGAATCGAAGTGCAAGGGAGATCCAAACACTTGTGGTCCATTTATCGAAAGATGGCGTCTCGAAATTTAGATTACGAGCAAGTTTATGACGTTCTCGCGTTTCGAGTTTTGGTGGATTCCGTCAGTCAGTGTTATGAAGCTCTCGGCGTGATTCATTCGATCTGGAAGCCTATTCCAGGGCGATTCAAAGATTTTATCGCCATGCCTAAAGCGAATAATTATCAGTCACTGCATACCACTGTGGTAGGGCCTGGCGGAGAGCGCATTGAAATTCAAATACGCACGAAAGAAATGCATCTGATCGCGGAACGAGGGATCGCTGCTCATTGGAAATATAAAGAGGGTGGAAAAGTTGCAGAACAAACCTCACAGCATTTCGAGTGGCTGAAAGATTTGGTCTCTCTCCATCAGACCGTGCGCAATTCCGACGAATTCTTAGACACAGTGAAAACAGATCTCTTCGAAGGAGAGATCTATGTGTTCACTCCCAAAGGGGATGTGCGAGAGTTGCCAGAGGGAGCTACGCCCATTGATTTTGCTTATGCGATTCACACAGAGCTTGGCAATCGAATTGTTGGAGCACGCGTCAATGGGCGTATGGTGCCCTTAAAGCATGCACTCAGCAACGGAGACACCATTGAAATCATTCAAAGCAAAACACAGGTTCCCAGCAAAGACTGGCTGAAAATGTGTGTGACGAACAAAGCAAAAACAAAAATTCGCGCCTTCGTCAAAGAAGAGCAAAGAAAGCGCTCTTTTATTCTTGGGAAAGAATTGATCGAAAGAGAGTTTCGCAAGTTTGGAGCCAATGCTTCCAAGTACATGCTAGGCGAGCTATTTGAAAAATTTAAAAAAGATCATGGCATCCATCAGGATGATGAGATCTGGGTGCGAGTGGGCTACGGGAAACTAGAGCCGAAGCTTCTGGTTGAAAAATTAGGAGCAGAGCTCATCAGAGGAGCAGATGCAGCGACTGCGCCTGCCGAAAAAAAAGAGTCTTTCATGCAGACGGTGATGAAGGCAGCTCAGCAGAAAGCTCGAAAAACCGGTTCCATGATCTCGGTTTCGGGCATGGATGATGTTCTGGTTCACTATGCAAAATGCTGCAATCCAATCCCCGGGGATAGTATTGTGGGATTTATCACTCGTGGCCGGGGGATCACAGTTCACAGATCGGACTGTCGAAAAGCCTTTGAATTTGATCAGCTCAGAAAAGTGGATGTGGATTGGACCACTTCTTCTGCAGATGGTTTTGAGCGCTCTGTGGGACTTCGAGTCTTTAGCCAAGATATGCCTGGACTTTTAAAAGCGATGAGTGATGTCTTTGCCACTCTCCAAATTAACATACAAAACGCTCAAGTGAGAACGACTCGAGATCAGAAAGCTGTGGCCACTTTTGAAGTGAATATCAAAAATATATCTCAGCTCAATCAAGTGATTTTGGAGTTACAAAAGATCCGCGGAGTTATTGGTGTTGATCGCATCACTCATCAATAAAGTGTTAAATCATTAGAATTCCCAGCCGTAACCACCGCGCAAAAAGATCGCATTGGCTTTAACGTTAGTGCCAGGAATGTAGCCATACTCCAAGGCTATGGGGATAAAGTTTTTTCGACCCATCGATATGTTTGCGCCTGTACTGAAGAGATACATTTGATTTGTGGATGAGGTTGATTGCAGATTCGGCACGTTCACAGATTTTGACAAGGTGAGAAGGAATGCATAACCCAGGCCTACCCAGCCGCGGAAGCTGGATGAGTTTGTGTAGTTGTATTGAACGGCTCCTTCAAGGCCCAAGTAAGTGAAGCTCACTCTGCAGTTTGGTGTATCAGTGGAGCAGATGGGAGTTCCTCCACTTTCGGCAGTTCCTTTCACTTCAAAAGGCTCATAAGAAGCAGCAGCCCTGAAAGAAATGGAATTTGACCAGTGATAATCTGCAAAACCTTTAAGGCCGATGGTGGTCCCTTTGAAATTCACATTGGCGCTCGCCGTGGGAGTTGTCCTTTGGGCAGTGAAGCTCATGGAGTTTGAACCGTAGCTCAGAAGTAATCCACCACTGAGTTTCTTTTTTGCAGATAAGGAAGAGTCTTCACTGTCTTCAGAACTTGCTCGTTCTGTGCGCGCTCGAGAAGACGCCGCTTTTGGTGTGGAGCTAGCAGCCGATCGGGGCTGAGTCACGCCGCCGACGACAGCGCGGCCTTTGGTGACTTCGCCGATGGCTTTGCTGCCACGGACTTGGCGAATTTTCACAAGACCAATGCGTTTCCCATTTTCATCGATAATGAAAACTTCTTGATTTGGAGTGAGTTCTTGCTCGTCCTCGAGTTCCAGCAAGATCTTGCTCCCTTTTACTTGAGTGACAGAAGCTGCTTGAGAAAAAGCTGGAATCATCAGAAGAAAGGTGGTGATGAGTGCTTGCAAAAGCATAGTGACCTCAATTTGCAGGGAGAGTTAAGCAGACTTCAATGATGTCCGGATTCAAAAATTTGACGTGGGCTTCGAGGCCTGTGTCCTGCTGCCAAAGAGCTTCCTTTGCGGGTTGAGACCAGCAGAGAGAACTGTCCTCGGAGCTAAAGTCCTCATCGCCTTGGAGGGAAGCGACGGTGTTAGAAGGAGCGCGGTTTTCAAAAGATTTTCGGCCATCATTTTCATAGACTTGGCAGCCTACGGCAACGAGAGAGAGGAGAAGAAGTATGAGAGCGAGTCCTTTTGCTTTCATCTTTTGAATTGTAAATTTAATGGGTGCAAAAAGAAAGAGCCAAGAGGTCACATGGACATCTTGGCTCTTAAAAACTTAATTTTTCAGGTCTTTAGAAGGGGATTTCATCGTTTGAAGAATCAAACTGTGGCTCTGGTCCGAAATCTTGATAGTCGTTGTTCGATTCTTGAGACTGGCTTCGCTCTCCGCCAGCTCCTAAAAATTGCACTGTGCTCGCGACGATTTCTGTGGAGTAGCGCTTGCCGCCACTTTGCTGATCTTCCCATTGACGTGTTTGCAATCGACCTTCCACGTAAACTTGACGGCCTTTTGTAAGATGCTTTCCGCAGTTCTCTGCTTGGCGTCCCCAAACAACCACTTTGTGCCACTCCGTGCGCTCTTGTTTTTGGCCGTCTTTGCCAGTCCAAGATTCACTGGTCGCAACACTGAGGCGAGCCACGCTTTGGCCATTGCCCACGCTTTTTACTTCAGGATCTGCTCCTAAACGACCTACAAGAATAACTTTATTCACTCCAGACATAATGTTCCTTTCCGCCCCATCGAGCTTCATGAAGAATCGATCGAGTCACAAAATTTGCGCTCAGTTTTCTGGAGCGGAGAGGGGGAGTCAATTCAGATCAGATCCGAAACCCAATTACCGCAACGCGCCAATCGATGGAGGAAGAAAAGGGTTGTTGGCTGAAATTTTCACAGCGTAGCGGTCGGCATCAGGGCCTGCGGGCTGCTTGTAAGCCTCGAGCAAGAAAAGCAGAAGCTTTTCACGCTCTTGGAAAGATTTTTTGACAATCAGATCAATCTCAAGGTTATAGCCCCCAAGAACTTGTGAAATTTTCCCATTTTGATTGTTGAGCTGAAGTCCCATGCGACCTTTGACAGTGCCTTTGATTTCATCACCTTCTTTGCCGATGCGTCCATCTTCGATCAAAAAAAGACCGTCCGCAAGTCGGCCTTTCAAGTCGATTCTTTGAAGTTTAAAGCCACTAATGCCAATGGTGTCGATGGCTGTGCGAATGTTAGCTGGTGGAACGACAAAATCTTTAATCGAGAGCTGCACATCGGCTTCGGGTTGTTCTGTAAACGTGAGATCTGCCAAAGCCTGAGTTGAAAGATTCAACTTTCCTTGAAGAGCGACAGGTACATTTCCTAACTTGCGAAGGTCCTCGAGGTTGAGGTTCTCAGCTTTAAAATCAAGCTTCTTGCGATCATTTCCTTTCTCGCTCAGGCCACCAGAGCTTAAAGATGCAGCGACATCTCCCCCCATCAGTCCTGCTGCATCCACTTGGCCTGCGGGGCTTCCAGTAATGAGTCCTGTGATTGAAGGCGTGAGTTTAAGTTCTTGTGCTTTAATGGCCGGGAGATTGCCAGTTTCCACAATCACATTCTGAAGAGCAATTCCTGCCCCTTGAAGGAGGGAAAGTTCCACTTTATCAAATTGAATGAAAACTCTGTTCTGAGTTGCTTTGGCGACTTCTCGAGACACCAAGTCTGAAAGATCATCAAAAGGAAACAGAATCACCAAGAAGGCGAGGAACGCCATCATGGTCAGGCCGATTTTTCCTTTATGTTGAGCTATCCAAGAAGCTAAAAGTTTGACAACTTCCATTACTGACCTGCCTTCTTCGGGGTTTCTGCGGGCTCATTGAGAGCAGCAAAGTCAGGTATACTCAGGACGCTCAAGCGATAAATCACATCAAAATAACGTGAGTCTTTTTGGTTGGCGACCATGCTCATGTCTTTTAATTTTACTGTAGGGATGAGGTTCTGGAGTTGAAAGCCAATATCAATGACTTGTCTGAGATTGAGCTGTTCCAAAGCAACATGGACTTCCCCTTGTGAGAGGTCTGCGGGAATGAGTTTTCCTGTCGGAGGGCTCACGCTCACTGACTTTACTTGCTCGGGTAAAATTCGCGCAGCCTGCAAATCCTGCTGAACGCGGTTGCGCAGTTCTTCAACGCCTGGAGGAACAGGAAGTTCGGGGGTTTGCGCCGTTTCGCGAGAAACTTTGAGCATGTCTCGGATCATGGTCCTTTTGGCGACGAACTCACCTTCGAAATCCGCAGACTTGAAATAGAGATCGAAAGGAAGAGAAAGGACTAAATAAAGCAACAAAAGAACGGATCCTACAGACACTGTTTTTTGCATCGGGGGAGTGAGGTTCTCGAAGGCATCTTTGGCTTTTAAGTAAAGGGAACTGTCTTGAACTTTTTCCCAAGTTTGATTCAATTCACTGCCGAGACGCTCTTTGAGCTCTTGAATATTCATTTCACACCTCGGTCCACATTGAAACGAAAAGCGAAAGCCACTTGATTGGGCAGAGCTGTCACTGTGGGGTTGAGGCGCTCCACTTTGCCACCAATAGCGGCATTACTGAGTGCTTTTTCCAGAGCCACAGTTTCTTGCATTGTGGAAGCGCTTCCTTCTACGATCAAAACCTGATCTTCAATGGATACACGCTTCACATTGAGCTTTGCTAAGTTCTTTGCCGGCGCATTGTCACTCAGTTTCCTAAGAACGTCTAATGCTGAATTCATCTGAGCATAGGAAACCACTTTTTGCATCTCAGTGGCTTTCTTTCGCTGATCGCGAATGTACTTTTTGACCCCGGCTTCGTTAGCGTTTCGTGCGGTAAGGCCTGCCACGCTTCTGGCTTGGGTTTTTAAGACTTCGTTGGCTTGATCCGCCATCTGAAGAGCGAATGATTCTCGCAGGCTTGCGTAGATGAAGAAGAGAACAAACAGCGCAGCCCCTGTTTGAACGTAAGGTCCCCAGTCCTCCCAGAACTTCTTAAGAGCATGATTTTGTTTTGCAAATTCAGCTTTCAAAAAGCTCACGGCTGGATTTCGGGGTTTTTTAAGTCCTTCAATCGCAAGGCCCAAGGCCACTCCAATGACGGCCTCTGTTTGTGGGCTGCGCTCAAAGTTGCCTTGAAAAGCAGACAGGAAAGAACCTTTATTTACGGGGAGCTCAAGGAATTGGGTGAGACCGGTGTGCAAATTAAGAACTCCAGAAACGCCCCCAAATGTTTCCACGGAAGTGATTTCAGCTGAGAGCTCTGATTGAAGTTCAAGAAAAGTAATTTTGAGTTCCCGAGAGAGCTCTCTCACGCTGTTTGCAATAGTGTCTGCGAAAACAATTTGATCGTAGCTCGCGCCTTCTTTGTTTGGCAGAAGGAAAGCTTTGGTCTGCATTTCCTTGAGGGCTTCAATAAAAGGGATCTCATATTTTTTAGCAATCGAATCAGCAATATTTCTTCCACCCCATGCCACGCTTCTGAGACCCACAAGAGAGTTCTCTTCAAAAGCAAGAACAAGCGACCGTGTGTGTCCCAAGTGCAATCGGACTTGAATTTTTCTCTGCGAGGAGTTCTCAAGGGAAACTTGGCCTGCAGCTTTTGCTGGAGGCGCAGCATCCCAAGATTCAAAACAATTAGCGAGGGCAAGACCCTCTGCAGACAAAATATCTACTTCAAAGCCACCGTCTTGCATCAGTTGGACAGCAGCTTGAATGCGATGTTTTGGGGCCGCAGCAGCCAGCACTTCAGACGTGTTCCCAACGGTCCGAATGAGTTTAAAATCATAAATCGCTGTTTCCGGAGAAAAGGGAAGATCTTCTTCGAGCTCAAAAGGGAGAGCTTTTAAAATTTTCTGACGATCTGTGAAGGGAAATGTTTTCAAGCGAACGGCCACTCGATCCTGACGAAGACCAAAAACAAACTTTGTCGAAGCGGGATCGTAAGACTCAGAGAGAGTTCTTAAGAATTCCAAGATTTGAACTTCAGAATCAAAACCAGGACTTTGGCCTAGGGCTTGTTCCATGTACTTAGAAATGAATAAGCCACGATTTGATTGAGTGACTTCGACAACTTTGATGCTGGCTGTGCCAATATCAATGCCGACTGATTTCATAGAGTGCCTCCATCCATGGAGCGAGCTTTATCGCTCTGAAAAGTATACGACGCGAGGAGGTCCTTTGGGAAGAGGTTCGTTGTTGGATGTTTGTTTTTTTTGCGAGGAAGATGTGTTTTTATTATCAGTTTCATTTTTGAGCTCGCGAGCTGAAGCATCGGCGATCTTTCCTGCCACCAATTGGGGGTCGAAGACATAAGCCACCAAAGTTCTGGAAGAGGTGCCAAAAGTGCCGGTTGCCTCAATTTTGAAATTGGCTGCATTTTCAAAAAACAGAGGAAGGGTGCTTTGAGTTTGCTGGGAGACATTTCCGCCTTTGAAAAAAACAAACTGCCAGAAGTCTCCGGGATCTCTGAAAGGCCCACCTTCAGCTGGATTGGTCACTCTCTTGCGAATCTCTGTGGCAATCTTTAATGTGATCGAGGGATCGATCGAGCGTAAAAGGTCGACGGAAGCGTTATTGGGATTGATGCCCTTGTTTCCGTAAATTGTAACTTGATCTTTGAGGAGCTGAAACAGCTCATCATTCATCTTGGGGATGAGTCTTAACTCATCGAGAGTTCGAAACTGGCGATTGGGTGGGAATCGAATATTCTCTTTAGAAGCTTCAGCATAGTACTGACTCTCGTCTCCGCCCACTTGTGATACAGTATCGGCATCGAGCCAGTCTTTGATTTGAAGCAGAAGCTCATCGAAGTTGAAATCTCGATATCTTTGAGCAAATGTTTCGTCTTGGATCATGCGACTTTCAAAAATCCCACGGACGAGCTTTTCGCTGGATTCGCGAAGCGCTTTTACTGGGCTCCCCAAATCATTGATGTCGATTTTTGAGCCTTCATCTGAGATTGAGACTCGATAAGCGGCATCCATTTTTGAAGCTTCCAGGGCTTCTTTCACAGCTTCTTTTTCAACGAGAAATGCATCTTGGTCGATGGGGAGAGGCCACATCAAAGGGAAGCTCCAAATATATTCAATGTACTGCTGCATGGCTGGGGGAATTTGGCTGCCAAATTGCTTATTGATCTTTGAGTAAATTTTGATTCTGAGCAGTGACAAATCCATGGCACTTTTCGCAGCATAATAAGCTTTCACTCGGTTGATGGCATTGGCATTGACAATGTACTCCACATTGCTCTCGTAGGAGATTTCGGTCACGAGGTAAACGGCAATGACCATGGTGAACATGACAAAGATCAAAGCAATTCCGCGCTGGTTCTTGAGAGGGTTCATGGGGTGTCTCCTCCCGGGGAATTCCCAGCATTC
The DNA here is from genome assembly GCA_021300175.1 of Pseudomonadota bacterium. GTDB lineage: Bacteria > Bdellovibrionota > Bdellovibrionia > Bdellovibrionales > Bdellovibrionaceae > JAJTIC01. The sequence goes on along the minus strand of JAJTIC010000105.1, from coordinate 11,467 downwards.
GGAATTGTTGAAGTTGATACTGTTGGAGGATTAGTGAATCTTACTTGGGCTACGATCTGCATGGAAATTTTCTTTTTTCGATCACCTTCACCTTCGGCGGTGGTCAGGGAAATTTCAACGAGATCAGGATACTTTCCTTTGCTCACAGCATCTCCTTGAGCGGAGTCCCATTCCGAAATCCAGTCTTGGCTACCTTGCCCCAGATATCTCAAAGAAAATTCTTCGATGTTAGAGAGTAAAATGGTTTCTTCACCCCCGCGAGTAATATCTCCTTCAAGCCAAGAGGAAGATCGTCGCAGCAGACAGCGAGTGGACATTTCTGTTTGTCCAGGAGGCTTGCAATTTCGAACAGAGTACCCCACCTTCAAATAATCCGCTTGCGCGATGCCCTCTGAAGTTCGGCCAGAATTCAAAGTGGCAAAAGAAATTTCATGTTCATTGCCTTTGAATTCTGTGGTGGGTGATAAGCGAGCTTCACTTTTCTTGCACAAAGGATCTTCGGGACCTGTGCATCCATTGGTGTCCAAGGGAGGACACTTGTTAGTGGCTGTTGCTCCGCTCGGTGTTGGTGGAGGAGTCCCGGGCTGCAAAGTCGTTGTAGTGGACCCGGAAGTTTGCCCCAAGCAGAGAGTTTTTCGTTTTTCGCGGATGAGTATATTCATCTCTTGTTCCAGGTCACGGTAGTGGAATGCAAGATTGATGTCTTTCTCGATGATTTTGAGAGCATCTCTGACTCGCGACATTTCGTCGATGTTCTTTTGAACTTTAATTTTTGAGTTCACGGACTGCTGAAGACTTTGTGCCGCAAGAACCGCGAGCGTGGCCATTATGGCCAGAACAATCATGATTTCAAGAAGAGTGAATCCCTTTTTATTCATTGCCCCCCCGAGGGTATAGCCAGGGGAACATCTTTGTCGTAGTCGACAAAATAAGTGGTGGCCGAATAAGTCAGAGTTTTCTGTGTGCCGGGCGGATTGAACAGAACCGTCACTCGAACTTCTTTCACTGAGTTAGAAATGGCCTCAGACATTTGTCGAATGATGGCTGGAAGAAGTTCCGTCTGACCGCCCGGTGTTTCTGGAATCAGTGAACTCATGTCGGGAAATTCCAATTTTGAAGATTCCATTTTCCATCGGTACTGGGGGTAGTCGTCCCCAAATCCATCTTCGAGGAGTTCAGGAATTTCATCTGTGCTCTTGCCCCGGTACTGAAGTTCCAATTCTGCCATTTTTCTTTCCAGCAGTGCTGCTACTTCGAAATTATTTTGAGTTTTTCTGAGACGATTGAAAGCCCCACTCCACGAATTCGCGAGGAGGACTAAAGTTGTGGCCATAATAACGATCGCCATCATGACTTCGATGAGGGTAAAACCTTTTCGATTCATTCCACTTTTAATTGTTCCAGACGAACCGGCTCTTGGACAACATCTGTTTGGCCTGTGAGTGGATTAATCACCAGGGACCAAGTGATATTCTGGCGATTGGTGATTTGGATGGAAGCTTGGTCCACCAATCCTTCAGGAGAGAAGTAAACATAGGCGGCTCCTGAAGTGATCGGTTCAGGATCTCTTTTTGTCTCCACAGAGGCAAAATAGAGCTTTCTCGGGAGCTCGCGGTCCTTTTTGGAGAATTTTTCAGATCTTTGAAAGGGAGACAGGCTTCGGCCCTCTTCATCTTTGGCCGTGGCCTCCTGTCGAAGCTCTTCGATGGTTCTTGCGAGCACGGTGCCGTCAGCACTTTCGACCCAGTAGCGATGCTCTTCGCCTTCAAACTGAAAGACAATCCGATGGGTGCGTTGTTTGAGTCGCGCTTCATTGCGGATTTCACGGAAAAGCACGGTCATTTCTCGAGTGACAGTTTTGATCGACTCTTTTGGTGATTTCAAGCGGGGGAGGCCAAAAGCAACGAGGCCCCCTAAGATCGCAAGGACAATCATGATCTCAATCAGAGTGAAACCAGATTGTCCTCTGGTGAAGAAGCGACTACTTGTCCAATTCATCAGAGCGGATATCCGCAGCTAAGCCTGTTCCGCCTTCCCTTTTGTCGGATCCCAAGCTTGTGATCACAAAAGTTCCGTTTTCAGCATTATAAACGAAAGCATTTTTCCAGCCATCCACAGGGAGCTTTTTGAATTCACCGGGAATCCAGTTCGGGCACTCTTCACCAGGAGTCACGAGCAGCTCAAGAGAAGACGGAACTTTTCCACACTCAAGTTGATACTCAGCAATTTTTTGCATCAGCTGACCCATCGAAATTTTTGTCGTTCTTTGATTGGCTTTGTCCAACTGAGAAGCAAAACGAGGGGCAAGGATCGCGAGCAAAGTACCAAGAATGGCTAAGACAATCATCACTTCGATAAGGGTGATACCACGGGAACTGCGAATGATTTTCTTCATGAAAGACCTCCGAAGGAAAAGGCTAAATTATCCTGCGATATTTGTCAGCTCAAACATTGGCATCATCACAGCGAAAACGATCACGCCGATGACACCCCCCATAATGATCAATACCACGGGACCCATCAGAGAGGTGAGAGACTCGACTTTATTCCTGACTTGAAAGTCATAGGCATCTGAAACTTGAACTAACATATGCTCCAGCTCCCCGGTTTTCTCTCCTATCGACACCATGTGAATGACGATGGGGGGGAATTGGCCAGACTTTTTAAGAGGTCCTGCGATGGATTCTCCTTCAGAAATATTCGAGCGGGCATTATCGATGGCCACAGCGATTTGGTCATTATCGACAACATTTCTAACGATCGCTAAAGCATTCAGCATAGGGACGCCACCATTCAGCAGAGTCGCCAGTGTTCTTGTAAAACGAGAGACAGCAACAAGGCGATTCATTTCCCCGAAGAGCGGAAGTTTGAGAGAAATAGCATCCCACTTGGTCTTTCCGCTGGGAGTTTTCTTCCAGTTTTGGAAAAGAAAATAGATTCCCACGCCAATTCCTAAAACGAGCCACCAATAGTTGACAAGAATTCCTGAGAAGTCGATCACGACGACGGTGTACCAAGGAAGCTTCAATTGTGGGAAGTTATCGAAAATAGAAACAATTTTGGGAACGACAAAAATGAACAAAAAGGCGAGCAATAAAAGGGTGACTGACAGCATGACCAATGGATAAGTCAATGCCGACTGCACTTTGCTTCGAAGTTCATTCTGTGCTTCTGTGAACTCTGCTAAGCGAATCAGGATCACATCCAATGTACCTGAAGCTTCGCCAGCTTCGACCATCGTGATGTAAATATTTGAAAAAACGTTGGGGTATTTTCCAAGGGCTTTATGAAGTGTTCCCCCTTCATTGACCATGTTTCGGCAATCAGCGAGAGCTTCTGATAAAACCGGGTTTTCGACTTGCTCACTGACCGCACCCAAAGCATCGACCAGGGGAATGTTAGCTTTTATCAGGGTCGCCAGCTGCCGTGTCATCAAAGCAATGTCCTTCACAGGAACATTTTTCGTTTTCGTGACGCCCTTTTTTCGCTCACCAGTCTCTTGAGATTTCTTTTTATCTTTCAGATTAACGACGAAAATGCCGTCTTTTTTTAATTTGAGTTTGGCGGCACGAAGGCTGTCGGCGTCCACAACGCCCTTGGTGTTCTTTCCATCTTTCGTTAGTCCGCGGTACTCAAAAATAGGCATATTACAAATCTAACTGTGTATTGTTGAGAAGTTCTTCGATGGTCGTGATCCCGGCGAGGACTTTCTGCACTCCATGATCTCGGAAAGTTTTCATCCCATTCTGGACGGCGAGTCTTCGAATGGAATTTCCATCTTTTCTTTGCATGACCAGAGATCGAATTTCATCAGTGACTTGAAGAAATTCCGCAATCATGGTTCGACCGCTGTAGCCTTTCTGATTGCACTGACTGCAGCCCACAGCTTTACAGATATTCGCATGCCGGGCCTGCTCTGCCGTGATACCCAAAGCGCGGAGCTGAAAATCCGAAGGTTCTGCTTTCACTTTGCAATGAGGACACAAAACACGAACGAGTCGCTGGGCAATCACGCCCAAAATGGACGTGGCAATCAAGAAAGGCTCAGCACCAATATCAATCAAGCGAGGGAAAGCTCCTGAAGAGTCATTGGCATGGATTGTTGACAAGACCAAGTGACCCGTCAGAGAAGCATTGATCGCAAGTTCAGCGGTCTCCAAGTCACGAATCTCACCCACCATGATGATGTCTGGGTCCTGACGGAGAAAGGCCCGCAGTCCACTGGCGAAGGTGAGCCCAATTTTCGAATTCACTTGGGTTTGGCCGATTCCATGAATTCTCTGTTCCACCGGATCTTCAATAGTGAGGATATTCACATCTGGCTTGTTCAGCTTTGAAAGGCAAGCGTAGAGTGACGTCGATTTACCAGATCCCGTGGGGCCGGTGACAAGAAGGATCCCGTAGGTGCGAGTGATCATTTCTTCGATTTTACGAAGCATTTCATCCGAAAATCCGAGTTGCTCGAGCTCAAGGACCACATTGGATCTATCCTGCAGACGCATCACGATCCGCTCACCGTGAGAAGTGGGAACAGTATTCATACGAATATCAATGTCTTTGCCCCCGAGTTTCAAAGGGATTCGACCGTCTTGTGGCAAGCGTTTTTCAGCGATATTTAAATTGGCCATGACCTTTAATCGGGAGGTGATGGCATTCTGAAGCTTTTTAGGTGGTTTGTAGACATCGAACAAAATCCCGTCGATGCGAAAACGCACCGCCATATCTTTTTCATAAGGCTCGATATGAATGTCGGATGCTTTTTCTTTCACGGCTCGAAACAACAGTGAGTTTACAAGTTTGATCACTGGAGCATCATCGTCGCCGGCTTCCAAAAGATCGATGATGGGATCGTCGAGATCATACTCTTCGTCAGCAATCTCTTCAAGTCCAGCTAAATTCGCCGTGGATTTCTCATAGACTTTATTAATAGCGTCTTGAATTTTAATCGATGTCGACACAAGAGGGCGAACCCTTTTTCCAAACAGCACGCGAAGATCATCCAAAACCTTCACATTGATCGGATTCGAAGTGAGAGCAATCACTTGATCTTGTTCTTCCCGGAAGGGGAGAATGCCCTGCTGTTTGGCGTAGTTAATCGGAAGGTCGCGAATCAAATCTGCAGGAATATCATTCACTGGAATATCTTTGATATAGTCAAGACCCATTTCACGACAGAGCTCACTGAGAAGTTCGTCGGCATTGGCAAAATCTTTATCTGACAGGCTCTCTCCAATGGTTGAATACCCTGACAACGAAGGGTTCTTTAAAAGCGATTGAATCTGTTCAGGATTCAATGAAGTACTTTTAGCGAGAACAACCTGCAGATCAAGATTTGCCATCTTTTATTCCACTTCTTTCTCTTCATCAGTGTCGAGTGCTTGGTTTTTTTGGATCTCATCGACTTTTTTTCCATGGGGATCACGTCCACCCAAGCTCTTTACGAAATCCAATCTTTCATCCAATTTCTTACCCAAGAGTCGCTTGGAATCATCACCAGAGCGGAGGATTTTTGGAGTGAGGAAAATCAGCATGTTCGTGCGCTCTTGTGAAGTGTTTCTTGATTTGAAGAGCCAGCCAAGAATGGGAATATCACCCAAAAGAGGAACTTTTGTGACGGACTCCACATCGTCGACTTTTTGAAGGCCTCCCATCACTGCGGTGTCGCCATTGGGAACAACGATGTTGGTTTTAATTTCACGTTTGGCCAGCGGCTGAGTATCTGCTTCAAACGCTTTCGGAGTTCGCGCCGTTGAGATCTGCTTGACGGAAGTTTCAATTTCCATTCTCACAGTGTTGCTCGAAGGAGAGATAAATGGCTTGAGCTTGAGCATGATATCAGCATCTTCAAACTTAGGAGCTCTGGTTCCAGCAGCTCCATTAGTTCCCACTTGTTGATCAAAGCCCACGACCACGCGGTCCCCGGACTTGATGGTGGCTTCTTGGTTATCCATAGCGATCACTGAAGGAGTCGATAAAATATTTGCGTTGGCTGTTCGCTTCAAAAAATTCACGAAACCGACAAGACTCGAAACAGTGGTCGTCCCAGAGCCTGTGGGTGATCTGATTTGAACAGTGTCTCCGCTTCCAAACCCCAAAATGGTTCCTGAGCCGCTCGCTGGGTTGAGCAAATCCACCAAGGAGCCTTGGCTAAAGCCATTGAATCCCACTTTGGCGCCAGATCCTGACTTGTCAAACTGGAAGTATCCAATCTCGTAGCTCGAAGCATCGTTAGAGCGCATTTCCATAATGATGGCTTCCACAAACACTTGATCGCGAGGGATATCGAGCTTGTTCAAAAGGTTCAAAACCACATCGTAATCTTGTTTGCTCGAGACAACCACCAAAGAATTTGTGCCTTTGTCAGCTGTGATTTTCACATCACCGCCAAAAATTTCTTGCGGAGGCTGAGCTCCCGATGCTGTCATAGAAACGGACGCTGGTCCACCAGCACCACCGCCCGCAGAGCCTGAAGAAGCGCCAGGACGAGAAGCAGAGTCCTTCGCAATTCCAGAAAGAGTCTGAGCGATCTTCTCTGCTTCGCCATGTTTCACGTAATAAACATAAACGCCGCCAGAATCTTCAGGGCGCATTTTGAAATCCAGCTGACGGAGAAGTTTTTTGACTCGCTCAATGCCAGCTTTATTTCCAGTCACAATTAAAGAATTGGTACGATCATCAGGGATGACCATGTAAAAGGCTGAACCTTGGTTGTTTGTGCTCGTGGTCCTTGAAAAACGAGGCACACCTGAAGAAAAAGAGCCTTGGCGGTTATTCTGATTGCGATCACCCCGATTCACAATGCGATCAATAAGTTCTGCGATATCTTTCGCGCGAGCAAATTTGACGGGCACGACTTCCAGCTGATCATCAAAGCCAGGTACATCCAATTGCTCAATGATTTTCATCACTCGATCAATGTTAGAACCATAGTCAGAAATTATGAGAGAATTGGTCTGTGGATAAGGGGAAAGCTCGCCATCTTTCGAAGCGAGAATTCTTAAGTCTCGGTTCACAGCTTCGACAGAAATATGTTTCAAATGGATGATTCGAGTGATCATCTGATCCGAGTTCGGATAGTACTGACCCGAATAAGTCTCGATAGAGTCTCTCTGGGCATTTCGAGCAGAGCGGATCTTATAGAACTTACCACTTGGCACCACCGCAAACCCATTGATTGCCAAAGCTGACAAGAAAGCTTTGTAAGCTTCTGCCACAGTGATCTTCGTCGGAGCAATGATCGTGATTTTTCCACGAACCCCTGGATCGATGATAAAGTTCTTTCCGGTGAGCTCACTGATCGCTTTCACGATATCTGTGATATCCGCATTCGGAAAATCAAACGACTCGATCGTTTCGGGAAAATTCTTGTTGTTGATTTCTTCAATCGGAGCTGACGCTAAGCGATTTTTCTGAGAAGGCTTCACAGGACCTTTTTCGGCCACAGACAGGGTTGTTGAGCCCCCAGAGTTGGAGGGGGCTGAATCAGACTCAACGCCAAAGTTTGAATCAAATTCAGGCGGAGGCGGAGGAGCAAATTCATCATCGAATTGCGCATTTGCAAAAGGATGAAAAGTCATTTGGAGAGCCAGCGCTAAGACAATGCTCTTTTGCCAATTGGACATCATGAAAATCTCCTCTTCCTAAGGAGCGATCCAGGACTAGCGAATATTATAACTGCTTGTCTGATCGCGACCGTCTCGTTCAAAACCCAAACTAATTGCCGTTTCATTTCTTAACTTTTGATACAGATCCATAGCCTGCGCCGCGGATTCAATACGCACTCCATTCACTTCTTTAATGCAGTCGCCATTTTGCATTCCGAGCTGTGTATAAATGGAGCCCGGCGTGATTGCATTAAATCCGAAGCATTCGATCTCGCCGCTCGCATTTCTTCGAGGACTCATAGAGGCTTGCTGGAGGACGGCGGACATATCTGCTAAATAGCGATTCAAGTCAGAGCGTTTGATTTCAAACTTGTTCGGGGCGACTTGTGCCACTTCACCGCCGCTCACCGCTGTTGATTTAGCCCCTTGAAAAGTGAGTTTCTGACCTTGAATTTTCATCTCGATGTATTCAAGACGACCATTGTTCGAATTGCGGAAAATAATTTTTCCTCTTTCCACTCGTGTAAGGGTCGCCAGGCCTTCTATGTCGCGGCCCACCTGAAAAGGAAGAACTTGATTCTTGCTTTTGATTTCAATGTTCGCGATGGATTTTTCAGGGTTGGAGTGAACAATGGTGCCCATCAAAGTCAGAGGCAAGCTTGAAAGAACGGGGGGTTGGTCTTGCTGATTTTGCGGAGAGTCTTTACTGACCAGAGGATCAGGAATCAGGCCGTCGGCGGAAAAAATATTTCTCGCAGTGATACTCACATAGGATGATCTGGAGGCACTTTCATCACTGACAGGAAGAGGGGGTCTTGCCGGAGGGGCTTGGTCAGGGAGCATCAAGTGGCGGTAATTCATAATCACAAGATCGGCCAAAGCGTAGCCGATGAATAGCACAATCAAATAGGGCAAGAAGCGCCGCGCTTGGTGAATTAAACCCTTGTTTCCTTTGATCTTCTGTCGCTGCATCGTCCGTGATGTCCTTTAGTCATAAAGAATAGCTAAGCGCACTTCTTTAGTACAGCCAAACATCAATAAGAATTCAGAAACCACCGACGAAGGTCTGGCTCAGTACAGATAAGCGGCTTCAATTTCAGGATTGAGATTCAAGCTCGGGGAGAGGAAGTCCGGCACAGCTAGCGATGGGGGAAGGACAGCATAAAGAGCATGGGGGATTGTTGAATGGATCCAATGCTCCGGTGGATTCAAGCGATAATCCACATCGCAATGGGCGTAAACGAGGAATTGATCTTTTCTGGCTTTTCGAAAAGCCACTTGAAGTAAAGAATCAAAAACATCTTCGTTATCAACACAAATATTCGTTAAAAACTGAAAAGAGAGAGGAGCTTCTTGCCCTGTTCGAGAGTGTGGCTTTGTGAGCTTTTTTGTCATCCCAAAAAGATTCAGAAACTTCAGAGCTTGGCGGAAGTTGTGGGCTTTGAGTCCATAGCTCAGAGGAATAAAATCTTGGAATCCTTCAGAAGACCAAGGCGCAAGGCAGCCCACCACATTTTCCTGAGAATCGAAAGCAATCAGGAAATCTGAAATTTTAAAGCCGGGGAGTCTTTGAATTTTCTTTTCAAGGCTTTCTGGGGTCCAAGCTGTTGTGAAGGGGCGGTACTGGTTTCGGCGCTGAACAAACGCGACCAAAGCATCCCAATGAACAGGGGATCCTTCGCGAATTTTCAAATGTTTGACTGGGTGAGGAGCTGAGGGATAGAGCCCATGGAGGCCAATCACTCTGAATTTACGAAACAGAAAATAACGAGGTAGCGGGCGCTTCATCTGCCGGGGTCTGACAAAAGTGTTAAGGACCGAGGTTTCGGTTAAATTTATATGAGAAAAAACATGAGAGAGGTTTTTTTCTTTTTGCAGCTGCTCCATCACGGGTAAAAAGTGTTGTCCCCAAGACATAATAGCTCTTCGAGAGTTAGAAACTTTCAAATCGGTGGCCAGGGCGATCCGAGTCGGTTTTCCCTCATAAAAAGTTTCTCGAAAAACAAAAGTCGCCACGGCCTGAATGCTGCCATCACCTTCTTTGAGAACGTAGGTTCTAAAATCATCTGATTGCCAGCGATAGGGCGCAAAGAAATCTTGATGTCTCTCTACTTTGAGGTCCATCCAAGTATGAACTGGATGCCCCTCATAAAACTGGAGGAGTTTTAAGTTGTCTGACTCGCTGGCGATTTCAAGTTGCATTTTTATCCCAAATGACTTCGGGTTTAGAAGTCTTAAAATTCACCCACCTGGCGCTGGTGAACAAATGATCACTGAGGCGATTGCAGTACTTGAGGCAAAAAGCGTAAGTGCTCTCATCGAGTGGAAGATTGGCAATTCTTCTTTCTCCTCTTCGGCACACCGTTCGGCAAACATGAAGCCAAGTGGAAGCAGGGTTTCCTCCAGGCAAAATGAAGTTTTTCAAAGGCGGGAGTTCTGCCGTCATCGCATCGATGGATGTTTCTAATGCCTCAATCCAGCTTTCCTTCAGTGCAGGGAGGTGGGGCCGGAATGTTTCGTCTTCGCAGGCCAAGTGGCTGCCTAAATTAAAAAGCTGATGCTGAACTTGTGTCAGCGTTTTCCGGAGAGGGCTTAAAAGAGGTTCGTTCAACTGCTCGAGAGCGACGGACAAAAAGGAATTGAGTTCATCCAGTGTGCCATAAGCTTCCAGTCGCGGATCAAATTTATCCACGGAAGTCCCGCCCACAAGTTTGGTTTTTCCTTGATCGCCAATTTTCGTGTAGATTTTCATAACTCAATGCTACGCAGTTTTTCTTGAAAGAAAAAGTGACAAATCAAAGAAATCGAGGACAGAATCACAAAATGACGCCTTTTTTTTGCACGATCCCCCATTCGGGTGAAAAAGTTCCTCAAGACTGTGCTTGGCTTCAAGGGCTTCCTGAAGTCGTTTTGATGCGAGATGTGGATCGCTATGTCGATCGGCTCTATGAGGATCTGCTGAAGAGCAAATCCGTTTCCGTGGTGAAAACTGAGTGGCATCGCTATGCCGGGGACTTGAACCGGGTTCCAGAGGATGTGGATGCGAGCTCAGTGGCGAGTTCGAAAAATCCTGCAGGCCTGCATCGTCGAGGATTTCATTGGGTCATCACGACATTGAACGAGCCACTGATGAAAGAGCCCATGAGTGAGGCCCTCCATCAAAAGCTCGTTCAGCAGATTTATGAACCTTTCCACAGAGAAGTCCGCAAGCTCTATGAAAGCTTTCAAAAATCTGGAGCTCCTCATGTCTATCAATTGGATCTTCATTCTATGCCCAGTCTGGGCACCAAGGAACATCGTGATCCTGGCGAGCGTCGCGCAGATATTGTGATTTCAGACTGTGGGCGGAAAAGTTCTCGGAGAGAATTTGTCGATCTTGTGATCCTTGCCTATGTTCGAGCTGGCTTCAAGGTGGGCTATAACTGGCCCTATCTGGGAGGTCGAGTTTCTGAGCAGTATGGAATACCCAGTCAAGGGCAGCACTGTGTTCAAGTGGAAATGAATCGTTCTTTGTATATGAATGAGGAAACAAAGGCTTTCGTGCCTGAAGCTGCCGAGAAAGTGAAAAAGCAATTAAAAACTGCTTTTGACCTCATTCTCAGTGAGCTGCCGAAGTTGGGCTAAGACCCACTCAGGGTCGTCCAGAGTTAAATCGTGACCTGCCTGGGAGTGTATTTTCAACGGGCAATTCCATTTTTCAGCCAGCCTCTCTGAGATTTCTGGATTGACCAATGTGTCTTTGGCTCCGCAAAGAATGAGTGTTTTGGAAAGAGGTGCTTTGTCAGGAAACTCAAACTGGCTGGCCGAGAAGAGTTGTTTCAGGAGAGACCACCGAGATGTGAGCGGATACTTGGCAAACTGGT
>JAJTIC010000064.1 GCA_021300175.1 Pseudomonadota bacterium | reverse complement strand
TAAAAGCTCATCAGGGAAAGGGCACCAGCAAGCTCAATTCCGCTCCTCAAAGCTCCCCGATGGAGAATCAACCCACCCGAATATCCGGATTTAGCCCAGAATCAAAGAACTTAGCCCTCGACCAATTCCCCTTTGAGGACCTTCAAGAGGATCAGTTTCTAAAACGCAAAATAACGATATCAAACAACAAAATTCAATAGCAAGCTCAGATTTAATTTGATCTCGCATCACATGCGATCACACCACATCACACGACTTGGCTACTTTGTAGCTACGTTTTGGCTATCGATCTCAATTTCTTCAGATCTCTCTGTCTCAATTAGAGATCAAAGGGCTACTGCTGAAAACACCCTGAGTACTTCAGAAGACTGACTCTCTGATCTTGGCGCAGCCAATTGATTTCAACAGTGGACTGAGGTGCAGAAACCACGAGCTCGAGGACCTGGCCCGAAGTTTCCGAGACCCACAAAGCCACTTTTCGACCTTGCCAGTCTTCAGGATCTGCTTGCAACAGCTGAGACATATTTATTTGAACACCATCGACCATCAAACTGGGAGTTCCCTCAGTATCGTAGTCAAGCTCCAGCGGGCTCGATTTGCTGAGGCTCAGGCCCAAGTGTTCGTGCACAAAATCAACAGAATCCACCGTAGGATTCTGGCAGAAAACCGGCGCGGCAAAAACAGATTGAAAACTCAAGAATAGAACTAAGGTAACTAAGCTTCTCATAGCTTGCTTATACCCAAGGAACTCTCCAGTGTTGAATAGGAATTTGACAATTTAGTATATTCTTCATGCATAGATGGTCCTACCTGCCAATAAGTCACGTATTTCAGGCACTTTTTTTGCTTTTTTTAAGGCTCTAAGTTCACGCAGGAGCGTTTGAATCATGACTGCCCCCAGGCTCAGCAAAACTCAGAATCTCTTGCTGCTCATTGCCGTGCTAGGAATCCTTTCAGCATGCCAGCCCTCTCGAGAAACTCCAGTACCGCCCATTAAGCCAGAATCTCCTGGGGACCTGCGACCAGCTATCTGTAGCTTTAACATCCAGTTCTTAGGCCTCTCGCGGGTCAGAAATAATCGGGCCCTGGCTGAAACTCTCAGAAATAATGACTGCTCTTTGGTTTTTATCCAAGAAATTGTAGCGCCCCCTGACTTTAAAGCTTTGCCGGGAAATCTTTTTTACCAGTCCGAATCCAGTCCCGTTTTCCCAAATTCAGGCAATCCTTTTCGACCATCAGCCCAAGTCACAGATTTTTTTCAACAGATGATCGCACAGGGATACGATGGGTATTGGCTGTCAGAGCAAGACTCGGGAATGTCTGAAACCAATGAAAACAACGGCTCTGCGACAGAGTGGTGGGCTGTTTTTTACCGAAGTTCTGAATGGTCCGAAGCGCGGGATCTGCCTTATGGATTTCTCGCTGAAGATGTCACAGCAAATCCTGAATTTGACAGAGTGCCTTTTGCCTTTAGTTTTCGTCACCGAACCGGCAAATTTGATTTTGTTGGCATCAATGTCCACTTACGACCCGGAGCGAGTGCAGACTCAAAAACAAGACGAAACGTGGAGCTCACTGGAATCTCTCAATGGATTGAAAAACATAAGCAGAAAAATGTCGAAAAGGACTACTTTGTTATTGGAGATTTCAATATCGAAGATTCTAAAGAGCTCGAAAATCACTTGACCATATCTACTTTGAACCAGAACTGGCAAAGCTTGAATGAGACTGCTTTTTTAATGACTAACACGAACGTGAACGGTCCCAAACCTTACGATCATGTTTTTTATTTTCCTGAGTTAACCGCAGAAATTATTGGTCAAGAAAAACTCCAAATCATTAACTTAATCCAAGAAATGAAACCTTTTTGGAGCCTCGATCGCCCCTACCCCGGCGATCCCTACGACCACAACCTCTTTCGCACTCATTTTTCAGATCATCATCCGATTAAATTTCAATTCAAAATTGAAAAAGACCAAGACTAGCGGATTTGATACCAACTGGTCCCGCCCTGAGCACCTTGAACAAGACAAGTTTCAAACTTATCAGGAGTATCTTACTGATACACTCTCTGACAGCGCCGAGCCCCACTGACCTGGGCTCTCATATCAATCTGCTGTGATAAAGCACGCGCAAAACTTTGGGACTCACCCTGAGGGTTTGCTAAAGTGATCTCTGGGTGAAATTGTAAAAGAAGACCTTTTCCGTTTTTAAATTCGAGGGCTTCGACCACTCCCTCACGGGAAAGAGCTGCAACTTCAAGCGGACCGCCTGGCTTAAAGACCACGGATTGATGATGGAGAGAATTCACAGTGACGTGAGACTGACCGGCAGCTTTCCTCAAAATCTGATTTCTCGTCGTAAGAATTTGAATCTCGTGAGTTGAGCCCTTATGATGATCGGTCTCACGAAGAGAGCTGGGTAAATCTTGAATGAGCTTGTACCCTAAGGCCACTGCAGAGATTTGAGAACCACGACAAATTCCCACAAGAAAACCACGCCCCACTTGAGTGTACTCACGAATCAACTGAATCTCCACTTGATCTCGAGCTGAGCTAAGATCCACAGCCCCCCTGATGGGTTCACCATAAACATGAGGATGAACATCAGACCCGCCCAGTGCTGCGAGTACACGGTAATGACTCGCAATCCAGTGATGGAGCTGTCTCAACTCTGAAGGTTTGAGGACGAGCTCAAGGCCCAGAGGCAGGGTCTGAACATTGCTGGGTGAAAACTTTAAGAAATCAGACATCCATCGGTGTCGGGAATCCTTCACTTCAAAATCTCCCCGCCGGTTGGCAATCAACAGAGCTGATCTCTCGGCTCTGTCAGCGGACATTCTTGAAGCTCTTTCTATTTTCATTTCAGGCAGTGCCTCAGGACCTACGATGTTGCGATAGCGTGGGTGTTTTTCAATTTTTTCTTTCCAAG
>JAJTIC010000135.1 GCA_021300175.1 Pseudomonadota bacterium | reverse complement strand
TCACAGTGCCCACAGAACTGATGCTTTATTTCAAGTCTTTGGTGGCCATTGAAGGACTCGGGCGCAAGATCGACAAAGATTTTGATTTCTTGAGCTATTCTCTGCAGTTTGCAGGAGAATTGATAAAACTTCAGTACGAGCCAAACAAAATGATGCAGGACTTTGCACATTTAGCTCGTGAATCGCGCAGTTTGATCAATCAACTGCCACGACAGCTCGCCTGGCTGATGAAACGCATGAACAGTCCTGAATATGCGAGCAAAATTGAAATCAAAGATATTGAATCCTTGAAGTACGGCTTAGAAATTTCATTCAACCTGTTGTTTTTGGGTTTAATTATTGGATGTCTTCTGATCAGTGCTTCTTTGGTGGTGACTCATCCCACAGAAAATCTTATTGCGGGTATCCCGACTTTAAGTTTTATCGGCTATGCCGGAGCTCTTGTCCTGGGGATTGTTGCATTTTTCAACTACATCAAAAAGTGAGGCTTTAAATGCTACAAAATTTAACTTATGAGCTTTCAGTCCTCTCTAAATCTGTGCAGCACAAAAACCTTTCGGCTGCCGCAGCCCATGTGGGGCTTTCACAACCTCAGCTTTCAAGGCTCGTCGCCAAAATCGAAGGAGAGCTGGGGGTCGTGCTTTTGGATCGCAGCGCTCGTCGGAAATCGGGTTGGACACCTTTGGCTTTGGACCTGGCCACTGTTTTCACTCGAGGCCTGGGAAGACTGCACTCAGAGATTGTCTCTTTGACTGAGCAGCGGGAACTGACAGAACTCAGAATTGGAACTTTGGAAGGTCTCTCGCAAATTGCTATGAGCTTTGTGGATCAATGCTTTTCAAAACTGGGCATGAAACAGATTCAATTGGATATTTTGGATTTTAAAGATCTTGATCCCCAGTTCATGAGCGGTAATTTGGATTTAGTTTTTACAGTTCGCCCACCCAGCAAACAAAAGTACAACCATCTCATTGAAGTTGGTTATCAGCAGATGGAAAAAATCGAAACCAACAAATCCATTCATGTGGTTTCACCCTTTGAGCTGACCTCTTTGGATCGTAAAGAACTCGGTGACTCAGATCATATTTTTGTGAGCAATTCACTGTCCTTGAGATCTCAGTGGCTGAAGGAGCATGGTGGAACCGGTATTTTGCCCACAGATGCAAGAAAAGGCCGAGGTAAAGGGCATTACTCAGTTTACTTAATTGGCAGTGATTTGATTTCACCCAAACAATGGGCTTCCATCACTGATGTGATTTTGTAATCAAAAGATAAACTGCATGAACGGTCCAGGAAACCGTTCTCAGCCAATTGGTTCTGACAAGTTTGTGAATCAAATCATTCTTCATCTCTTGCGAGAGCTGATGGTGAAGAGGAACTGAAACTCCAAAAGTGAAAAGAAAATGTAACCCACTGAATCCTGCAAGCCATGGATCCTGAGCAAATAACCCAGCTGCAGAGATTAACTGTCCCAGCATCAGAGGCCCCGCAATGGGTGTGATCCAAAAAGTGTGAGCTTGATGAAACTCTGTCCACTTTTCAGAAGCCACATACTTCATCAGCGGATAGTGAACTAGCTGGACTACCCAGATGAGTCCCACGAGGGCATAGGTACAAAATTCATGTAATTCATACGCGAAGACCGTCAATCCCATGAATCCCCTTCTCAATCTGGTACTTTAGCCCTTGACCTTTAACAGGCCAAAGATTTTTAGTTTACGTTTTATTAAACTTAAACTATCCTGAAGGACATGAGTACTGCTTTTTTCGAATCACCCACTCGGATGCCCAAAGAGTTTGAACAGCTGGCGGAACACGTCGGCGAGTTTTTGCAGTATTGGGGATTTAAGAAAATACACGGTCAAATCTGGATGCATATTTATCTCAGTGAAGATCCCATTGATGCGACGACCCTGGTGAAGCGACTGAAAGTATCCAAAGCTTTGGTGAGCTTGGCGGTGAAAGATCTTCTGCACTACAATGTCATTCTCGTCGACTGCAAGGGGAACAAACGGACTCTTTATTTACGTGCAAATCCTGACCTGATGAAAGTGATCACCGATGTGATGAGGAATCGGGAACGGGTGATGATGGATAACGTGAAGCAATCCTTGTCAGCACTGAAAGCTCTTTCTAAAGAAGAACGAGGTCGTGCCTACATTCATCCAGAACGCCTAAAAGATCTGGAGGAAATGGTTTGTTCAGCGTCTGATGCTTTGGACTTGATGATCCACTCTGAGCTTTCAAAAGAAATTTTTAAAACACCATGAAGTCAGTCCATATAGCCTTCGGGAGTCAGCTTTTCGAACCGAAGCATCTGCCTTTCGATAAAAAAGAATCTGTGATCTTCATGCTCGAACATGAAGACCTTTGCACTTATTACAAGTTTCATAAAATTAAAATTGCTTTCTTTTTAAGTGCCATGAGGCACTATGCTCAGGAACTTCAAGAAGAAGGTTATAAAGTTCACTATATTCCTCTGAAAGAAGGCATCAAAGGCAAATCCTATGAGGATCACCTCCTCGCTTTTTTGAAGAAAGAAAAAGTATCTCAAGTCACTGCTTTTGAAATCGAAGACAAATTCATGGAATCGAGAATCAAAGATCTTTGTCTGAAGCAGGGCCTTGAACTGCAGATATTTCCGAACCCTCAATTTCTAACAACCCGTGAGGAGTTTTCTGCTTATCTCAAGAAATCGAAAAAGCCTTTCATGAAGACTTTCTATGAAGGGCAACGAAAACGCACAAAAATTTTGATGGACCCCCAGGGAAAGCCCGTGGGTGGACAATACAGCTATGATACTGAGAATAGACGGAAGCTTCCTTTGGATCTCAAACCACCAGAACCAGTTAAGATCAAACGAGACTTCATGGATGAAGAGGTCTTGAAGCTTGTGGCAAAACGCTTCGCTGACCATCCAGGATCTCTGGAAAACTTTTGGCTTCCAACAACCCGCAAAGATAGTCAGAAATGGGCCTCCCAATTTTTCAAGCAGCGATTTGCACTTTTTGGTGAATACGAAGATGCGATCACGCCCCGTTCAGATTTTGTTTATCATTCTGCGATCTCTCCCATGATGAATGTTGGATTGATCACTCCTGACCAAATCATCAAAGAAGCTCTTTATCATCACACGGAACACAAAGTACCTTTGAACTCGGTGGAAGGTTTTCTCAGGCAAGTGATTGGTTGGCGTGAGTTTGTTCGCGGCATCTACCAGAATTATTCAGAGAAACAGGAAAGCCTGAATTTCTTCAAAAACAAGAGAAACCTTACAGAAGACTGGTATCTTGGCACAACAGGAATACCCCCCTTAGATGATGCCATCAGAAAAGTGAACAGACTGGCATATAATCACCACATCGAAAGACTGATGGTGGTTTCAAACATGATGAACCTCTCAGAAATTCATCCCTTAGAATGCCATCGTTGGTTCATGGAGATGTATGTAGACTCTTCCGACTGGGTCATGGGACCCAATGTTTTTGGGATGAGTCTTTTCAGTGATGGGGGAATTTTTGCCACCAAGCCTTATACCTGTGGAAGTAATTACTATTTAAAAATGTCGAACGATTATAAAAAAGGGGATTGGTGTGATGTCGTCGATGGGCTCTACTGGAGGTTCATCGACAAGCACCGTGACTTTTATGGTAAAAATCCACGTCTGAATATGATGGTGAGAACTTTGGATAAGATGAACAGTGATCGCAAGGAATTGATCTTTAAGAGCGCCGAGATGTTTCTGAAGTTAAAAACAGCTTCGAAGGGAATTCAGGGGCACCCAGGGAGATAGTTTCATAAATAATTCAA
This sequence comes from Pseudomonadota bacterium, assembly GCA_021300175.1. GTDB lineage: Bacteria > Bdellovibrionota > Bdellovibrionia > Bdellovibrionales > Bdellovibrionaceae > JAJTIC01. The sequence continues at coordinate 3,035 of JAJTIC010000135.1, read as the reverse complement.
AACCTGATCTCTCTTCGAGGACCTTCAAGAGGATCAGTTGATAAAGGGTAGGTGATCTCACCTACCCTTTATTATTCTAACTATCCCAATAATTTTAACGCCATTTGCTGGTAACTATTCGCTTGAGACAGAACACTCACAGCAGCTTGCTGAAGAATATTGTTTCTCATGAGCTCTGAGCTCTCAGCGGCAAGATCAGCATCTCTAATCCGTGAATTCGCTGCAGAGAAATTCTCATCAGCAATCTTCAGATTCTGAGAAGTTGATTGGAGACGGTTCTGAAGAGCTCCGAAGTTCGCTCTAATTGCATTGACAGAGACCATCGCGTTATCAATTATATCAAGAGAAGTCTGAGCGCCTTCTTTTGAAGATACTTGCTCACCCACAATTCCCAAGGCTTCGAGCGTTGTGTTAGCAGCTGATGCATTAAAAGAGATTCGGTCTTGGAATGGGTTATTCTTGACCCCAACCTGAATATCGATCACTCCACCAGTTCCGTTCAACAGATCAAATCCGTTAAAATTCGTCGCTTCTGTGATTCGCTGAATCTCTGATTTCAGCTGTTGGTACTCAACATCGACAAAACGTCTTTCAGTGTCACCGATTGTGTCTGAAGAAGCTTGAACAGCTAGTTCTCTGAGTCGGATCAACATATTGGAAACTTCGTTCAAGCTTCCCTCTGCGATCTGAACGAGAGAGATACCATCGTTCGCGTTTCTATCTGCTTGTCTGAGTCCGCGGATCTGAGCTCTTAAGTTCTCAGAGATCGCAAGCCCGGCAGCATCATCAGAAGCTCGGTTGATTCTTAATCCTGAGCTCATTCTTTCGAGTGAGCGGCTCATGGACAAATTGTTCACCCCAAGATTCTTGTGGGCGTTGAGCGCCGCTACGTTCGTAGCAATTCGTAATCCCATTTCATCCTCCTTGCATGGCCAGATCCTCCTTGATTTTGCGCCATCCGATTGGCATACAGCGACATTCTGTCACTGGGGTTTATCATCACCTATGTATCAGAACGGAATATTTCGAGATTTTTTTGAGTCTAGTTTTTGAAATTTTGTTGAAGCATTTGACAGGACTTCTCTTAGAGACAGAGATGTCAGAATAATCATTTGAATGATCAAAAGTATTCGCCTGCGTTTGCAGAAAATTGTGAGGGCAAGAATCTTACCCTCACAGGCGCAGGAAACAGACAATATAGTTCAGCAATCACAACAGACTTGAAGCTGGAACAAGTTAGCGGTGGGTGATCAGTTGAGATCAGTTGCCGCGGACGTTCGGTGGTCTATTAGCCACCGAATGTCTTGTTCAAGAGTCCAAGTGCTACGTTGGATGTCTGGTTAGCTTGAGCGAGGACAGAAGTACCGGCCTGCAACAAGATGTTATTTCGTGTCATTTCAGATGTCTCTTCAGCAACATCCACATCTCGGATTCGAGAGTTGGCGGCTGACATGTTCTCAACTGAGTTCTGGATATTAGAAACAGTTGTTTGCAAACGGTTCTGAAGGGCACCGAAATCCGCTCTCATGGCAGAGACTGACATGATCGCAGTATCGATGGCTGACAGAGCATTCTGTGCTGACGCTTTGTCCGCGACAGAAGTCAGATTCATTCCGAGTGCAGCTGAGTTCGCATCTGCTTTTGAAGAGTCAAAAGAGATACGGTCAATTTCAGGATTGTTTCGAATACCAACTTGGAAGTCCATGATGGATCCTACACCGGCCAGTAACTGAGTTCCATTGAACTCGGTTGCGTCGGCGATACGGTCGATCTCTGAGATCAACTGATCGTATTCCACATTCAAGAACTGTCTCTCAACTGGTCCGATGGTGTCAGAAGCTGCTTGTACTGAGAGTTCTCTCAGACGAATCAGAATCGAGCTGAGCTCGTTCATCGCACCTTCCGCCACTTGGACGAGTGAGATTCCGTCGTTGGCGTTTCGAGCAGCTTGCTTAAGACCTCTGACTTGAGCTCTTAAGTTTTCGGAGATCGCGAGTCCCGCGGCATCATCCCCTGCTCTGTTGATTCGGTATCCTGATGAGAGTCTTTCCAAACTCTTATCAAGAGACGTCTTTGTGTTCCACAAAACTCTTTGTGAGTTCAGTGAAGCTGTGTTCGTATTAATTCTCAAACCCATAAGTCCTCCTCCGTGAAGAATCACAAGCATCAATCCGTGATACTTGGTGAACCGATTGGTTCAATGGGTAAATTGCTTATTACACTGATCGGCGCACTTTAAATTTCCTAAAGTGAGACGATCTCATTTTTAGAAAATCTAGTCTTTGGTCTTATGCGAACAGCGTTCCGTGCAGCTCAGTCTATATATATGTAGGAGCTACAGTTTCTAGACTTAAGCTGCATTTATTTTGGCCAGAGAAAGAGCGATAACTATAAGGAATGTTTAGAAAATTTGAAAAATGAGGTTGTTCATGAAAAAGCTCCTGACCACAAGAACTTACGCGCTGATGTTGGCTTTGGCCCTCACCGCCTGCGGAGCTGAAAAAAAAGATCCAACAGATCTTCTTCCGCCTGATAACACGAACAACAACCAATCCACCACCACAACCGGGGTACCGGTCACCACGTCGACGGTATCGGTCACCACAACCACGTTACCGGTCACAACGACGTTGCCTGGTGGTTCCACAACAACAACTCTTCCTGTGACGACCACAACGGTACCGGTCACCACAACCACGGTACCGGTCACCACGACGACTTCACCGGTCACCACGACGACAAATCCTGGAAGCTGTCAGCCAGTTCCCGGACAACGCCCTGCTGGAACACTTGCCATCAATAATGGAGCTGCGGCAACCAAATCCAAAACGGTGCAACTCACTTTGGGATTTGATGAACCGAGTGCGATGAAAATTTCTAATGATGCCGATTGCCGCTGCGGAACTTGGGAAAATTTTTCTACGACAAAGAGCTGGAGTCTGGCCGTTGAGAACCAAAGTGCCGTCGTGAGCGTTCAATACAAAGACTATGATGGGGTCCCCTCACAGTGTGTTCGAGCTTACATTCTTCATGAC
>JAJTIC010000026.1 GCA_021300175.1 Pseudomonadota bacterium | reverse complement strand
GCAGCGGCGACTCCTGCAGCTGGTGCGAAGAAAGATGCTCCCAAAAAATAATTGGAGCTGAATTCGACAGTGTCTTTAGAAATGTCTTTGAAAGCGGCTCAAACTTGAGCCGCTTTTTTTCTTAGAGGAGTCTATGTATCTGATCGTTGGACTTGGAAATCCCGGACCGAAGTATGCTCTCACTCGGCATAACATGGGATTTTTGGCTCTGGATATGTGGGCGCGAGCGATCAAGGCCCCAGACTGGGGTGAAGAGCATAAAGCATGGACTCTGAAGTTTAAGATGGAAGATGAAACTCTTCTGCTCGCAAAGCCTATGACCTACATGAACAAATCGGGCGAATCGGTGGTCGCCCTCATGAATTTTTATAAAGCTCCTGCAGAACGTCTTTTGATCGTCCATGATGAGATAGACCTGCCTTATAATAAAATGAAACTTCAAAAAAACCGAGGTCCGGGGGGGCACAATGGGCTTAAGAGCATCAATCAGCTTTTGGGTCATCAAGACTATGCTCGCCTGAAGCTGGGGGTCGGTCGTCCGCCACATCCAGAAATGGAGATCGCCGACTATGTCTTGCAAAAATTTAGTACTGAAGAACAGAATCAATTACCTGAATATTTAAATCGTGCTGTGGACGCGATGGAAGCCTTTGTGTTCGAAGGATTACAAAAAGCGTCCACTGCATTTAACCAATAGCACGATCTAAGGAGTAACTATGGCTTTACAAGTCGGCATCGTCGGTCTTCCCAACGTCGGAAAGAGCACTCTGTTCAATGCTCTGACTTCCGCGAAAGCAGAAGCTGCGAACTATCCTTTTTGTACCATTGATCCCAATATCGGTGTCGTGGAAGTCCCAGATCCTCGCTTGGAAGAAATCACTAAGCTCGTGAAACCTCAGAAGACCATCCCCACGGCCATGGAATTCGTGGATATTGCAGGGATTGTTAAAGGAGCTTCCCAAGGGGAAGGTCTTGGCAACCAGTTTTTAAGTCACATTCGTCAAACAGATGCGATCATTCATGTTGTCCGGTGCTTTGAAGATCCCAATGTCGTTCATGTTTCCGGAAGCGTAGATCCACTCCGAGATATGGAAATCATCAATACTGAGCTCATGCTGGCTGACTTTGATTCTGCCGATAAAAAACTGAAGCGGATCGAAAAAACTGCCAAGACAACCACTGACAAGAAACTTAAACAGGAGTTTGAAGTCACTTCCAAAGTGACTGCGGCTTTGGCCAAAGGTCTTCCTGCTCGCAGTGTCCAGTTGGAGGAGTTGGACGAACCTTTCCGGAAAGAGCTTCATCTTTTGACTTCCAAACCCGTTTTATACGCATGCAATGTCTCCGAAGATGATTTTGCTGCGGGCGGAAATAAATTCACTCAAGCCGTGGCAGAACGAGCTGCACAAGAGGGTAATACAACCATTCTCATCTGTTCAAAGATGGAAGCAGAAATTTCTCAGCTCCCGAAAGAAGAACAAAAAGAGTTCTTGTCAGCTCTTGGTGCTACTGAGCCAGGACTGCATCGATTGATTCGTGAGGCCTATAAATTATTAGGATTACAAACATACTTTACTGCTGGTGAAAAAGAAGTTCGTGCTTGGACCATACGCAAAGGCACCAAAGCTCCAGGCGCTGCCGGAGTGATCCACAGTGATTTTGAAAAAGGCTTTATCAGAGCAGAAACTTATAACTGTGAAGATCTGTTCAAATTGAAATCTGAACAAGCAGTGAAAGATGCCGGCAAGTACCGCGTTGAAGGAAAAGAATATGTTGTTCAAGATGGAGATATCCTGTTTTTCAGATTTAATGTTTAGAGGTGATCGTGAGTCTTCTTGAAAAAGGTGCTTTTGAATTGGCACAAATGATACACTCTGGGGAAGTCTCTTCCCATGAAGTGGTCAAAGCCCACATCGACCGTATCGAGGATATCAATCCAAAAATCAATGCTATGGTCGAACACCGTTTTGAAAAGGCTCTGGAAGAATCGCTTATCTGCGATGAAGCTCTCGTGCAGAAAAAAGTTGATCTTGAGAAACGCCCTCTGCTCGGCGTTCCTTTTTCGATGAAAGAAATGATCCACGTAGAGAATATGAAATCCACACTGGGATCTCTTCATCGCAAGAACTTTCGTGCCACTGAAGACGCCACTGTGACTGAAAGATTACAAGCTGCTGGCGCCATCTGTTTGGGGACCACCAACGTTCCCGAAGTGGGCTTTTGGTTTGAGTGTGATAATCCAGTCTATGGAAAAACCCATAACCCTTATGATCTGCAACGCACAGCCGGCGGAAGCAGCGGTGGTGAGGCGGCTCTGATTGCTTCTGGGGGCTCTCCGTTCGGAATAGGAAGTGATATTGGAGGCTCGATCCGGATCCCTGCAGCCTTTTGTGGAATTTTTGGTCACAAACCTTCGGAAGGTGTAATTCCTTTCACTGGTCATTTTCCGCTTTCAATATCCACGGCGAAGGAAATGAGTCCGGATGAGTATCCTTTCACTGTCCTGGGCCCCATGGCTAGAAAGGGTTCTGACCTCTACCCACTGATGAAGCTTTTGATAGGTCCTGATGGCTACGATTTGTCTTGTAAGCCAAATTTTGAAATGCAAAATAAACTGAATGATTTTGAATCTCTTAAAGTTTATGTGCTCGCAGAGCCTCTCATTCATGGGGCCAGCCAAACAGAACCTTCTATCGCATCTGCTGTGGAAAGATGTGCCGAATACCTAAAACAGTTTGGAGCGCAAATAAGACCTCTCGAACAGAAGACTTTCTTAAAAGCTTTTGATCTATGGAAAAGTAGAGCGAAAAGCATTCCTGGTCGTCATTTCCCCAGCTATTTGAGCAATGGGAATGCGATTGACTACAAGACCGAGTTTTTTAATCTTCTCCGTGGCCGAAGAAAGTACACACTGCCGGCACTTCTTACAGCTTTTTTGGACGAATTAGATTCAGGAAACACAGATGTGCCGACCCTGATGAATGAGCTTGATAAACTGGATAGGCACTTAAGAAATCTTTTACGCAACAATGCTGTAATTTTGATGCCCACTCATCCCCGCACAGCCCCCAGACATAACTCCACATTCAGTCGCCCTTTTGATTTCGTATACACAGGAGTTTTTAATGCTCTTGGATATCCCGCAAGTGTTGCTCCTCTTGGTTTTGATGACCAAGGCCTCCCCTTAAGTGTTCAAATTGTAGCTCTCCCACAAAATGATCATTTGTGTCTATCCGTGATGGAATCTCTTGAAATTGCTTTCGGTGGATGGAAGCTCCCCAGTGAGCCAATCGATGAGATTTTGAAATGACCAAACCGTGAGAAAGAGCACCAATGCGGGAGCTAAAATCAAGTGAGGATAAGCGGACAGAGTTTTCCAGCCTTCTTGAATCAAAAGCCCCCAACTGAGCATGGGAGCTGTAACCCCAACACCTAAAAATCCAAGCATACTTTCAAAAAGCAAAAACTGAGGGATTTGAATCCCCAACTGAATCAGTAAAGGACGCTTAAGATTCGGCAAAACATGCCTCTTTAAAATCCAGAGATCTCGTCCACCAAGAGCGCGCGCGGCCTCAACATAGCCTCCTTCTCGCTCCCTTGCGACTAAGTTTCTGGTTAAGCGAGCAAATCCCATCCAGCTACAAGCTCCCATTCCCAGACTGAGCAGCAGGTAAAATTCCATTGCTGAAAAGTCCTGTTGTTTGATGATCAGTCCAACAAACAACAAAACAAGAATAAATTGCGGCACTACCGAAAAGAGATCTACTAAGTGCATGAATACATTTTCAGTCTTACCTCGGTACCAACCTGCGACAGCTCCTAGACTGACACCCAAAATCATCGAGACCATGGCGGCTAGTGAACCTAAGAACAAGCTGATTTGAGCCCCTAACAAAATTCTTAAAAACAAATCCCTTCCTAAGGAATCTGTCCCTAAGAAATTTGACCACGAAGGCCCTTGCAGGGCTTTCTGAAGCTGAACTTCGATGGGTGTGAAATCTTGCAACAAAAAAACAAGGTTTGAAAATAAACACAAGAGAACCAAAAAAAGTGCTGAGAGTTTCACTTTCATGGAGACCTCTGATGCAATGAGATGCGTGGATCTAAGAGACTAAGGAAAAGATCAATGAGCAGACTTGAAATTTGCAGAAAAATCCCCATCCCTAAAGTCATGGTTAAAAGAGTAGGATAGTCCCGGTAACTCAAGGCTTGCAGAAATTGAAATCCAAGTCCCTGTAAACCAAAGATCAACTCGACCACCACACTGCCCCCAAGAAGCCCCACAATAAAGGGAAAGATGAAATGCAGGCAGGGAATTAAAGAGGATTTGAAATTCCATTTCCAAATGATTTGATGTTCCGAGAACCCAAAGCCTCGATGAGTTTGAGTGACAGTCGACTTCATTTGCTCATTGGATGCAGAATCAAACAATCTGAAAAGCATCACTGAAGGCCGTAAAGACATAACAAATACCGGAAGCAAGTAGCCCTTCCAACCATCAAGACGAGCTACAGGTAACCAGTCTAGCTGTAGACTAAAGATCAAAATAAGCAAAGGCGCCAAAAGCAGCACTGGAAGACTTAACACAAAACTGACAAAGGGAAGCTTGAGAAAGCTTAAACGAGAGCTGTCTTTAAAAATCTGAGTCCACACCAGAGTCATTACAATAGTCAGTAAGAAAGCAAAACCACTAAGCTGCAGAGTGACCAAAGCACTTGGCTCGAGCAGCTCAATCACCGATTTTTCTGGATTCTGAAATGAGCTGCCTCCTGCATGAAAAACCAACTGGCAAATATAGTAACCCCACTGTATCAGCAAAGGTTCATTCAGTCCGTATTTCTCACTCAGTAACTGCGTCACCGCAGGAGATAGATTAGAATCATCATTAAATGGATTTCCTGGAAAAGATCTGAAAAGAAAAAAAGACATGGTCACAAGCAACAGCAATGTGACCATACTTGACAAAAATCTTTTAAGAAAAAATTCTAAATGTCTTCCCATGTCTCTTTTGTCGGAGCTTTATCTGTAAATCTTACGGCGACAGGCTCCGCCAAATAATTGAGTTTTTCTTTATTCGTAGAATAAAGCTGAGTATAGATGTGAATATTTGAAGATACTTTCTTTACATAATTTCTTGTTTCAAGAAAAGGAATATGCTCCACAAATTCGTCATTATCTAAGTTTCCAAAACTTGATAGCCAAGCTTTCACACGGTGAGGTCCTGCATTGTAGCCTGCAGCCACCAATGACATATTGTTTTCAAACTTCTTCATCAACCTTTGTAAATAGCGAGCTCCGATCCGGATGGCTGGTTCTGGATTGAGAAGATCTGAAGGTTTAAAATTCTTATCATTCATCATCAGGGCCATGCGATTCCCTGTATTAGGCATCACCTGCATGAGCCCCAGTGCTCCTACTGGTGACATCGCATCTTTTTTGTAATGGCTCTCCGCGCGCATAATTCCCCAAATGAGCTCACTAGGGATTTGAAACTGCTCCGAATACTGGTTGACGAACTTGCTGTAAGCCTTGGGATAAGTGTGCTCCCACAAATAACGAACACCTTCAATACCATACTGGGCACGCTGACTTCCAAAAAAGATCTGACCAATGTAAGAGGATCGATTGTAATTATCTACTGTCTCATATTCTTGCATGAGGGTTTTAAGATATTCACGATTAGTTGTTCTTCTCTCAATATCCCAAAGATCCCATGTGGCCCACTGAGGTAAACCCACAATCATCAGATCACGAGCTCGCTCAAATCTTTGGACGAGCACTGGATTAGCAAAAGAAGTAACTGGAGTATTCTCATCAGCCGCAGCTTCGGAGTCTTGAGAAACAGTGAGATCACTGTCTGAATCGTTTTCTCCATCAGCTTCCCCTTCCGCGACAGCAGCTTCCTCTGAGCCTTCGTCGGTAGATTGAAGCGGACTTAAATTGAGAGTCTCTTCACTTTCATTTTCCTCAGGGATTGTAGTATGAATCGACTCTATCGGTAATAAAGTATCGCCCGTTGAAAAACGAGCAATTGTCCGCAACTGCTGAGGGAAAACCCTCTCTTTCTTGGTAGTTGCAAGTTTTGGAAGCATGGGTTCAATCTTTTTCAAGCGGAAACCAGCTGCGACTGAGTAATATCCCAGAAGCTTGTCTTTGGCGAGTGACTCGAACAGTGGTTTTGCCTGCTCTAACTTGCCTTGGCGAAAAAGACTCATGGCCATCCAATAGGTCACTCTGTCTTTGGGAAATGATTTTTGCGCTCTTCGACCCTTCCCTTGGGTGTTGAGTAAGGCTCTCAGAGACTCATAGGCTCCCTCAAAATCATTTTTTAGGTATCGAATCCAAGCAATGTGCCACCGCGCATCTCGAGAAAGTCCCGAGTTCGGATAAACTTTCATAAATTCTTGAAACTTACGAGCCGCCCCATCGTAATCCTGGAATTGGTAACTCAGGAAAGCTGACTGATAGAGAGCTTTCTTACCATGCTTGCCGCGGGGGTTCAGCTTATAGACTTTATAGTAGGATCCCACAGCAACTTGGGAATCTCCATTTCGAGCAGAGGCGCTCGCTAAGGTATTTAAATAGCCAATGTCATTCTTACGGGCTTCGTAGTAGGGATTGAGAATGGCCAAAGCTTTCGCGACTTCACCTTCATGAAGAAGGTACGCAACCTCTAACCGATCGGCTTCATACTTTTGATCAGCACCCAATCGAGCCTTCAATGTCTCGATTTCCTGATGAGCTTTTTCACTGAGTCCAGCCCATTGCAAGTTTTTAATTCTTTTCTTCAAATCTTCTGAGCTTGCCGAGCAATTCGAAGGTTTCCCTTCAAATTCATTTAAGACCAAGGAAGGCCCCCAACTCTTAATTTTTTCAAACTGAGGGTGCTGTGTGAAAAGTTTTTTGATCCATCGACAGGATCTCGCCACATTATTTAAACCGCGCTCAGCTTGAGCCAGTCCGTAAATCACCGTGGGGTAACCTTCTTGGCGGCGCATTCTCTTTTCAAGACCCGTCAAAAGCCCTCGAGCTTTCGAAAATTGCCTCTGCTCCAAAGCATGCTGAGCAAGGCTTAGCTGAGTTTCCATTTGCATTTTAGGATTGGGCGACCCTGAAGAAAGGACAAGCTGCCAATATTTCACAGCATCGTCTTTACGTTGCTGTGCCCAGAGAAGCTGCGCATATTGGAATTGAATATACTCCGTCAGATTACTCTTCTCCGTGAGCAAATTCAGATAATGTTTTTCAGCTTCAGCAAATTTTTTCTGTTCTTGCAGCTCAATGGCTTTTCGAAAGCTCTGAAGCCTGAGCTCAGGAGACTGAGCAAATGAAAAAGTAGTCACACTAAGAACGAGCACATTAAAAAAACCCATCGACTCAAGCCCTCCATGGTTGACGCGGAAAGGTCCCAGAGATCATGATAACGGAAGCTATGGCGAAGTCGAAGTCTAAAAGTATCTATACTTGCCAAAACTGTGGAGCACAGCGTGCTAAATGGGAAGGCCGTTGTAGTGACTGTGGCGCTTGGAATTCTTATGTCGAAGAAACTTTTCAAGCCCCCGCAACCGCTCCGCAAAAAGGCTGGTCTGTAGGAAAAACTTCACAGGGCAAACATGCTCAAACGCTCTCCCTGGACCAAAGTCTTGCAGGGATGGAGTTTCACCGCTTGGACACTGCACCAGGAACCGTGAACCAGGTGGGCGAGTGCGCAGGTCATCTGAGGGCCTTGCCAAGAATGAGAATATGACAGTGGTCCTTGTGGGGCATGTGACCAAAGATGCTTGGCAAAGACCTTTATTATGTTAAAGGGGTGCACGAGCTCGCCAAGCTTATAGGAATGAGGTAGTTATGTCAGAACACATCCAAAAAGAGAGCTTCAAATCTGGTGAATTTATTTTCTTTGAGGGCGACATTGATTTCCATTTTTATATTGTAGAAAAAGGATCTGTCCAGATCTTTACCAAATCAAAAGCTGGCGTAAGAATCGACATCAGTTCAGTGGAGGAAGGAGAATCCTTTGGTGAATTTGCACTCTTGTCAAATGCACCTCGGTCTGCCTCTGCGCAGGCAAAAACAGATTGTGTCCTTGTGAAAGTGTCGCAAGAAGGTTACCAACAACTCTTATCGGAGCTTCCCATCTGGGCCAGTTCGATGCTGGTTTCTTTTGCCGCAAGACTTAAGAATCTTACTGAAGCTCTCAAAGCGAGCCCTCAGTTTCTTAAGAAAGATTAACTGCTTTTTCTTTTTCGATCGTTAACAACTCTGAGCAGCCCCAACATTTTCTTTTCTTTTTCTGCCTCTGCTTCAGTTTTTGCGTGATGAAGCGCACTCTCTCGGCGGTTAATCTCGATCACTTGCTCCAGACACTCTCTGATCGTGCTATATTGTGCGGGCTTATCAATAACATCTGCAGCACCCAGTCGCAACACAGAAACGGCCAGATCTTTGTCAGCATTGCCAGTTAAAAAAACAATTGGTGTCGTTTTACCGATGGCTCGCAATCTTGTTAAGAAATCATCACCTCGCATTTCGGGCATGGAAACATCTGACAGAATGATATCAATGTGCTCAGATTTTGCGATGTTGAGAGCCTCTGAACCATTAGCTGCAGTGAGCACGCAATCAAACGAATCGGATAACAAATCTGCCAGAGTCTCTCGATAATCCTGGTTGTCTTCGATGAATAGAATGGTTTTAGGCATTATCTTCCTTTCAGCTTTGCTAGCTAGTTTTCTTCTTTAAGGCTGCAGGCCTTTGAGCCTGTTCTGCTTGAGCAAGATTCATCAGTTTTTCAGCAATTTGCTCTAGAGGTAGAACAAACTCAGCACCGCCCATAGCGACAGCTTCACGTGGCATTCCCCAAACCACACTGCTCGACTGATCCTGAGCTATCGTTCTAGCCCCCATGTCAAAGAGCTTCTTAAGTCCTCGGGCTCCATCTGCACCCATACCCGTAAGGACAATACCTACGATATGAGAGCATTCAAGAGTTGATACCTGATCAAAAAGATAATCGACAGACGGCTTATGGCGATTTACTGGGGCATCATCAGAAAGCCGAACTCGCAATTCACCAGCTCGGCGAACCACCGACAATTGTTTGCCTCCAGGAGCAATTAAAACTTGATTCTTTTTTACTAGATCATTTTCTTCTGCTTCTTTGACCTCAAATTCACAAATTGTATTTAAGCGATCAGCTAAAGCTCGTGAAAAAACCGCGGGAATATGTTGCACCACCAAAATTGGAGGTATCTCTTTTGGGAGCGACTCAAAGATCACTCGAAGAGCTTCTGTACCTCCCGTGCTTGAGCCAATCAAAACAACAGCGTCAGAACTCAGCTGTCTGGTCCTGACTTTAACTTTGGACTCCGATTGAACGAGTCGCACTTTAGCTTGGGCTGCGAGCTTGACGCTTTCAACAATTGCCTTCCCAACATGATCCATATCTTTAAAGCTCGGCTTTTGAAAATAGTCGATGGCGCCTGCGGCGAGGGCCTCGAGAACTTGAGGCCCTTCTTCTTTCGAGATTGAACTAATCATGATCGTGGGGATTTGGAATTTTGGGATCAACTTTTTGAGAAGGGTCACTCCATCCATTTCGGGCATGTGAATGTCTAATGTCATCACATCTGGCTTATTCTTTTGGATGAATGAATCGACCTCCAAAGGATTCGCCAGGGACCCAATCACTTCGATGTGGGGATCTGTTAAGAAAACCTTTGCTAGAATTTGCCGAATGGTCGCTGAATCATCGACAATCAATACTTTGATTTTCTTTTTTTGAGTTGTTGCAATTGGCAAAGTTCGAGTGACTTGAACTTTTTTGTAACTGGCATCATAAAAAAGTTCAAATTCTGAATCTCGAGATACGACCTTAGTCACAATTCTTCGTGACCTCTCTAAGACTTTCTGAGCGACACTCACAAATTCAGGGAAGCCGATAATTTTGTACTCATCAAGAGAACTGGGGCCGTGAAGAGACCAGTACTTTTCAAGTTCATCTTCTACCAGGACAGGCTCCACCGATTGGAACTCGAGACAAGCTTTTGGCACCCCGCCCTTCAGCAAAACCAGGGCTCCTCCAGAGCGAAAGGTCCATCTCAAGCTCTTATCACTTAAAAAATGTAAGAAGACACCAGAGCTCATCCGAGGAATTCCTCTGAGATTGAAAGATAGGAAGTTACAGGCGCAATCGAGCTAGACACATCTTTCAACAGTTTTTGCTCAACAGCCGTATAGCTCCCAAGGTCTTCGAGACACAGATGAAGAGAACCTTGCGCAAGAATAAAATCAGAAACTTTTTTTGTAGGAACTCCTGTGACTAAAACGGAGGTTTTTCTCTCTTTCAGCCACTGCTGTAATTGAGCTTTTACACTGTCTAACTCTGCGAATCCAATTTCTCCGGGAGCCATGGTGAACTGATCCAATTTGATCTTCTGCCCTCTCGCTTTTTCCATCTCCTTCGCAAAAGGTAGGATGGCCTCACTAGCTCCCTCGAAAACGAAGATAGTTCCAGGGTCTTGATGGTTCAAATTCTTGAGAAAAAAAGCCATCTTCTTTTTATCACCGATCTGGGAAAAGATGACCCTCAACTTTCTTTCAGGATCAGTAATTCTGAAGTCCCTCTTGAATGCAGCATCAAGGCTCTGCATAGCTTTTACATTTTTTAACAAAAGGGCTGTCTTCAGTTTAGAGCGAATCTCGTCTCCTCGCTCCATCAGATTTGCCATTGTTGGCTTTTCAACATAATCGGAAGCACCCAGTTCGATCGACTTCAAAGCAGTGCTTGCGTTTTCTCGGTTGACACTCGAAAGCATCAATACGGGGGGGTGCAGGGAATTCATATTCTTTTGAAGATAGCTGATACCATCCATCTCCGGCATATGAATATCTAAAGTCATCACATCGACCTTATGTTTCTTGAGTGCCTCCATAGCTTCTTTACCATTGGCGGCTGTCGCAACCACCTCAAATCCGCTCTCTTTTGACAAAACTCTCTTCAGCAAAGTTAATATGCTCGGAGAATCATCAACACAAAGAACACGAATAATCTCAGGAACAACTAGCTTCGGAACAGAACTCTGACTAGAACCTACGGATGAAGGAACTAAAACTGTTGATGATTGAGTAACTTTAGGTGGTGCATCTGGCTTTTGAGGATGCACGTAGATGGACGGGCCAACGGCTTGATAGGGAAGGCTCATCCCATTCAGCGTTTCCGACACTCCGATAAATAAAAACCCATCGCCCCATAGCTGGCCCATGAGCATTTGAGTGATCTTTTTGATTTGTTCAGCATTGAAATAAATGTAAACATTCCGGCAGAAAATCCAATCAAACTTATGACCGCCAGGAGGATTTGTAGGAGAAGTAAGATTAAAGGTGCTGAACTTGCACTTAGCTTTCAAAGAGCTCTTTATTTTTGCATACTCTGAAATGGCCCCTGTGCCTCGGGACCAATTTTGTCCGAGGTAATGCGCCGGAACCTGCTTGAGTTCTTTGTAAGGATAAACACCATTTTCGGCAATTGTTATGCTCTGAGGATCCACATCAGTACCCCAGATTTCAAAGTCAAAATCTGGCGCCATTTGTTTCAAATGAAAATCTAAAAACATGGCGAGACTGTAAACCTCTTGACCACGGCTAGCTGCTGCAGACCAAACTCTCAATATTTTGTCACCCCTACTCCTCACGGATGAGATTGATTGAGCCAAACCCTCTCGGATCAAAAACTCAAAATGAGAAAATTCTCTGAAAAAATATGTGTGATGAGTAGTCAGCAGAGAAAGCAGAGCCTGAGACTCTGTCTCAATATGTTGTTTGAGATAAGCCAGATAGTCGGCCGGAGTGATGAGTTGGAGCTTGAGCATTCGACTCTTCAGGCGATTTTCCACCATGGCAAATTGTTTCTCACCGAGCTGAATCCCAGACATTTTAGAGACCAGGGCACTCACCTCTTGGATCACAGAGTCGTTCGAGACTCCGTGATTCACAGCAACTTTTTTCACCGCTGACATGCTTAATCCTTATTCTAAAGTTTAGACATCCTCAAAACGGGGGTCTTGGCTCGACGGAACATCTGAGTTTTGGCCCGCAGCCTTCTTCACTCGCTCAGTTGAAGAGTAGCTCGGCGCTCTCTCTTTTTTTAGATGCAGAACCTGGCCCATTTTTCTTTCTGGACTCGGAGCCCCGTGAGAATTTGACAGAGTCTTCGATTGACCTTCGACAATGACGGTTAAGTCACCAACCACTGAATTCAAATCAATTGCTTGGGCATTCAGCTGCTCCGCCGCAGCAGATGACTGCTGGGAAACAGCCGTATTCTGCTGGGTCACCACATCCAATTGGCCAATGGCTTTAGAAATTTCTCTCACACCATTTGCCTGCTCCCGAGAAGCTTGAGCGATCTCCGTCACCAACGCATCGACTTCTGCTACGTTCTTCAGAATCTCAGTCAATGCTTCATTACACTGTTCTGCTGTTTTGGTGCCGGCAGCCACTTTCTCTTTCGAGTTATCTACAAGACCTTCGATTTTAGACTGGGTATCAGAAACTATTTTCTCAACTTGTCGGATGGATCCCTCGAGCATTTCAGAAATTTCTTTAGCTGCATTACCAGACATCTGAGCTAAATTTCCTACTTCTTCCGCCACCACTGCAAAACCTTTTCCGTACTCTCCGGCACGAGCGGCCTCCACTGAAGCGTTAAAAGAAAGTAACTTAGTTTGAAAGACAATCTCATTAATGACCTTGGTTTTATTGCCAATATCATTTATCAATCGAACAATGTCACTGATCTGTTTGTTGCTCTCTTGCATATGATGAGCGATCTCTGTATTTGATTCAGAAATATCACCGATTGATTTCAACATTTGCTCCATCTCTCGCTGACCCCGAGTCGCAGAATCACGAGACTGAGCTGAAACTGCTATTGAGCGATTAGCACTTTCTGCATTTTTCTCGGTGGTGGCGCTGATTTCATCAACAGCCGACATCGTCTCCTGAATGGCAGCGGCTTGTTCCGTCGCTGACTCAGAAAGCTCAGTTGACTGAGCTGCAATTTTAGAAGACGCATCAGTGACTTCGTTGCTCGCCTTCAAGAGTTCGGCCACGCG
>JAJTIC010000021.1 GCA_021300175.1 Pseudomonadota bacterium | reverse complement strand
TGAACGTGAGGGCTCACCGTTGTTTCGCGTTGATTTAAACACCACAAGCTCGTAACCACGCTCGTACAGGGAATCAAGAATTGCTGGGAGCATCTCTACCGTCCTTCTCTGAATGTCATGAAAGAGAACAATGCCTCGGCCTTTCTGATCAATTTGATTCACAATAACTTCAACTCGCTCTTCAAGATCTGATGTGAGGAGTCCCGTTTTAGGATTCTTCACGGCGGCTTTCCAGTCTTCAGTGTCCACGTTCCAAAAAAACTCAGCCACTCCGTTTGAATTTAACAACTGTCGACCATAAGATCGCTGGGATCCAAAAGGAAATCGAAAGAAGGGTTCAGATGAGCCCAGCACTCGAATGATAGAGTCAAAGCCACGTTTCACGTTCTCAAAAACCATAGCATCTGTCGTGCATGGAGGTTTTCCTCGAGGAAACTTCTTCCACTCTTCAAGCAAAGCCAATCCTTTTGCCGAACACTGACCCGACCGACCTAAATCCCAATGATAGTAGGAGTGATTTCCAATCACATGACCTTGCTCAGCCACTTGCTCTAAGATATCAGGATGAGCATCCACATTAACTCCACTGACGAAAAACATTGCTCTTGCGCCAAACCTTTTCAAAATCGCTAAAACATGCGGTGTCAACTGAGCCACAGGTCCATCATCAAAGGTCAGTACAATCTGCTTTGGTTGAACATCACCAGTCACCGCGAAGTAACCGTTGGTGACATCCCTGACTTGCACCGAGTTTTTAAATTCCCTTCTTTGCGTTATAGGCCGAGATTCTGAAACATCTTCAACTGTGGGTAGACCATTCACTCTCAGCTGGGCTTTTTGCTGATTCCAATAGTCAGTCATCTGTGTTTCTAACTGATCGACACAAGCTGCAAGCATTTTTTGCACCGGAGGATGAGAAAACTCTTCCTCAAAAATTTGCAGAGCTTCTGGAGGCAGAGCTAAAAGATGACTACAAAGCGCTTTCCGAACTTCTGGAGAATCATTTTCAAGTGCCTTCTGAAAGAATTGATGAGGATGATTCTGAGACTTTTCCCATTCTAAAAGGTTGGACGCATTCATGTTATCATTAACAGCTCCAGCTATGCCTTCAGCAACCTCAGCCTGGAAGCCCTTCTGGCAACCCGCGAGGAGCAATAAAAAAACAAATGCCCACAGTCTCATCATTACAAATTCCTCCCTAATTAACTCGGTCGCAGGTAACTCTTAAAAATCGACCTTGCTCATCTTTCAATTCAAGCTCAGCAACCGCAAAAGCTTGGGAGCTCACGAGAGCACACAAAACAAAAATTCCACGTCTAGGGTGAGCTAACACAAGGTCCTCCTAGGATTCACGGAGGAATGTACTTTAAGAGAGGACAACTTCCCACTGTCAGAATATTAGACAGTATTTCTTTCTTAGAACGGCTGATACTTGCTCACAACAGCTTTATAGACAGCTTCCGCCACATGACGGCGATCCTCTTCAGTGTGGCAATGAATGGGTTCGCAGAACTCAAATTCGATATCTGCCGATTTCAGGCTAAAGGCCCCCACCAGAGCCTCCAAAAATGAAATATCACCATACCAAGCAATACAGTTCCTATACTTGTCACTCATAGGTTCATTGTTGGCTTTTCGAAAGTTGATCACCATTGGCATGATTGGCACGCCTGTTCCCGCCACTGCCGTCATGAGCGTCTTCTTGAAGGGCATGACTTGACGTCCATCGGTCGAAGTTCCCTCGGGGTACAAGACAACATTGAAGCCAGCCTTGAGAGTTTCACGAATTTGAATCAATTCATTGTGGATGTTAGAACGATTTCGTCTTTCCACATAAAGGCAGCCCCCCATTTCGGTAAGCAAACCAAGACCGGGGGTCTCCCTCATATCCACAGAAGTGATAAAGAGGCTTGGCTTTATGGCTGCTAAAACAAAAATATCGAAAAATCCAAGATGATTTCCAACAAACAGATAATGCTGATCATCGCTGGGGCGATTCTTCACTGTGTACTTAAAATTAAGAAGCTTCAGGGCAAGACCACAGTACCAAGAAACTATTTGCACATATCTGAGTCGCCTTTCACTCAGATCTCTGCTTAAAAGTCGACTGAGTAAAGATGCTAAAATATAAGATCCGATAAATGGGATAAACAGAACAAACTTAAACAACACTCGCAGCCATTTCATAGGCTCATTCTCTCGAGGGTGTCGTTGAAACTCAACGGAATTCTATACTCGCTGCTTTGGTCAGACGATCCATTATGCCTAACCAGTCTTCTCCGAGATGAGAGGGCTTTACATAAAAAAGAATCACATCAGCGCCCTGGTCTGCCACTTTTCTGAGCTCAGTGTACAACCTGCGAGCTGCTAGCCCCGAGTCCTCAGGGAGCACAAGTTCTTTAGGAGTACACAAAGACTTTGGCTTCACTAAGGTCACCCCGTCAATTTGAGCGGGAGCTTGCCTGATCATTTCGAGGGCCTCAACGGCATCAAACTTTTTTCCGGGATGAACAAGAACTAAAGGAACTTGGGGCATATAGTGATGCTTCATCATACCCGGTGCTTGGCGCTGATGAATCACTGAATCGATCTGATAGTTAACTTTCTTTCTCTCCAATGCATCTTTAACTTGAGACAGTGTGATGACTCCGCTCCTCAGGATCTGAAGAGAATTTCCATCAACCCTGACGATCGTGGATTCGATTCCCACTTCAGAAGCACCACCATCTAGAACTGGAACCAAACCTTGAAATTCACTTTCGACATGCTCTGCACGACTAGGACTTGTCTTCCCAAACAAATTTGCACTGGGCGCTGCTACGGGAATTCCCAAGTCTTTAAGCAGCTCAAGACATTGAGGGTGCCGTGGCCATCGAACACCCACCGTCGGTAAACCCGATGTAATGAGATCAGAGACCTTGTCAGATTTCGGTAGCACCAATGTCAGTGGCCCTGGCCAAAAGGCTTCCGCTAAAGCTTGAGCCACTTCACCCCAAGAGCTGCAGATTTCCTGGGCCTGCTTGAGCGAAGAAACATGCACAATCAATGGATCAAAGAAAGGACGCTTTTTTGTGGAAAAAATCTTGCCAATACCTTGAGGATTGGAAATCACTGCGGCAAGACCATAAACGGTCTCAGTGGGAATGGCGACCACTTCGCCAGATTTTAGAAGCTCAACAGCTCGCTGAATATCCACTTTCATAGGGCTTTAGTACCTTAAGCGCGATCGCCGCGCAAGATGACTGAAGCCTTTTCATTCACCCAGCGGAAACTTGCGATCCAAGAAAGACACATCGACAAAAGAGTCACACTGATCAACGTGATCACAGGCCACTTCCAATTCATGAGAAATGTTCCATCAAAGACGATCAAATTGAGAATCAAACTCAGTGCCAAGGATAGTGTCACTCCAAAGAATGAAGCAATCAGACCGAGAACGCCAAACTCGATAAGAAGGCTCTTTTGGACATCTCCTGCCTTAGCCCCAAGAATTTTCAGCATATTGAGATCCCATCTTCGCATTTGCACTTGATGTTGAGCCATGGAAAACAGAACCACAAAACCCGCCAGCAAAGACAAGGCTGCCATGATCTCTAAAGACCATGTCATTTTCTCACCCAATTCAAAGATCCGCTTCACAGACCGGGCAACATCAACCATGGAAACGTTAGGAAAACTTGCGACCAAAGCATCTTGAATTTGGGCGACTTCATTGGGTTGCATTTGAGGAATAGCACCCAGGAAGGTTTTCGGAGCTTGTTCCAAAACACCGGACTGAACTAAAATGAAAAAATTGGGCTGAAATGAATTCCACTTCACGGTGCGAAAGCTTGTGATCTTCCCTGTCATCTCAACGCCCTGAACATCAAAAAGAAGGATATCATTGAGTTTCAAATTCAGGCGCTCGGCATATCTTTTCTCGACAGAAAGCTCAAAAGGATTCTCAGTATTTCCATCCCAGACACCTTCATAAAATTTACCTTCGACAATTTCCTCTGAAGAGGATAACTGATCTCGATAAGAAAGATTAACTCCACGATTCCTGAAGCGGACTTCGGCTTCTTCTTCACGTGACTGGATTTGGGAAGCGTCTTCGACTCGCTCATAACTTTCACCATTAACGGCCAAGATTCGCCCACGAACCATAGGGCTCTTGAACTCCATTCTGATATTACGTTCATTCAAAAAGCTCACTAAGGGATCAATTTGATCGTCTTGAATATCGAACATGAACAAAGAGGGCAGCTTCAGGTTTCTCGGCGATTCAAGATCAGCTTTCAAACTCTCTTTCAATTGTGGCATCAAATTGATAAGAAGACTTCCTAGCCCCAGAGCAACAACTGCAGACACGGAAGCTACAGGTCTTCTTTGCAGTTGAAGCAAAGACTGCTTCACGTACCACAGCAAATCTTTCGGAAAGTATTTTAGTGCTTGAATGAGCAGCCAGCCAATTAAAAGCAGTACCGCTAAAGAAGCAAAGAAAAGTCCCACAAATACAGATCCGACTTTGATCGAGTTCGCCTGCCAAACAGACAGAACATAGTAGAAAACCAGAGACGGTAAAAACAAAGCGGCATCAGTCCAGCGAAAGCCAAGCTTGATTTGGCTTTCCTCTTGGAAGAGCTGGCTGAGCTTAATTCTTCGAATAGGAAACAGGAATGGATAGCAAACAATCAAGCTTCCCAAAGCTCCCATAAGTAAAGCCAAAAAGGATGTCTTCAGGCTCAACTGTAAGGGGATATCGATGGGGGAAAGCGTTCTCAAAATTTGCGCCAGAAATGGAAGTAAAAAATAGGCGGCAATTAAGCTGACCACCGCGGCTACCAAACCCAAAGCACTGAGCTGACCAATATACACCCACTGTGCCTGAGATCTTTGAAGACCCAAAGAGTTCAAGATCGCAATACTTTTGAATCTCTGTGAGACAAAACTGCGATAAAGATAGGCCGTTCCTAAAGAAGCGAGGAACAAGGCGACTAAACTTACTAAACCCAAGTAGTCCGACAAGTACTGAAGAGCACGCGCAGAATCTTCACCGGCCTCTTCAGGATCTTCAAATCTCACCATGGGATCCGGTACAACAGTTTTCATTTGAGCCATGAGAGCACCCACAGAAGTTTCCGCAGGAAGCTTTAAAAGATAAACATCACTTTTTGTTGATCCAAACTGGATCAGCTGACTTCGCTGTGCAACTCCTAAATCCAGGTAAATTTTTGGGGCAAGAGACGACAGGCGAAAAGTTTGACTACTGTCTTCTTGAATCACATCGGCGATGGGGATCTTTAACTGGCCGATGGAAATTTCATCACCCACCTGAAGCTTCAATTGACTGAGAAGTTCCGGATACACCCAAGCCCTTCCTTGCTGAAGAGCTTCTTTTGAGGAAGTTGATTGAATTTTTTCACCGGAACCTAAAATCAACTCACCATAGAAGGGATAAGTCTGGTCAATGGCTTTGACTTGAACTAATCGTGAACCACCTTTTGAAGCGACCATCGAAAAGAATTCAACAAGACGTCCCTCTTGCGCCCCTTGAGGAAGCTTCCCGCGAATTGCTTTGATTTCGTCATCACGAATATCTCTCCGAGACTCAACAGCCAAGTCAGCTGAAAGAAAGTTCTTTGAATTTGCCTGAAGTGCAGCATCCATCGAGGATTTGAAGGCATCGAGGCAAAGAAATCCCGTCAATCCAAGAGCGAGATTGAGAATGAAAAAAGCACTGAATCGCTTATTATTTCTGAGTTCTCGAAAAATCCAACGAATCATTGAAACTGCCCTAGCTTCAGAGTTAACTGACGATCACATCGCTTGGCCAGCTGTTCACTGTGGGTCACTAGTATGGTTGTCATATTTCTTTTTTTGACAGCATCAAAAAATACATCCATGACTTTCTCACCAGTTTCAGTATCCAGATTTCCACTCGGCTCATCCGCAAGTAAGATTTTCGGATTGACGACAAGAGCCCGCGCTATCGCTACTCGCTGACATTCGCCACCTGAGAGCTGACCTGGAAAGTGAGTGAGCCGATGACCTAATCCCATTAATTGGAGCATCTCTGTCGCTTTCTTCTCAATCTCGTTCTCTCCGAGAATTTCAAGTGGAAGCATCACATTTTCGAGAGCTGTCAGATGATTCATCAGATGAAACTGTTGAAAGACGATACCGATATTGCGCGCTCGGAAGTCCGTCATTTCCTCTTCAGTCAGACGAGTCATTTCAGATCCAAAGACTTCGATGCTCCCGCTATCTGGACGATCCAATCCGGCCAACAGAGAAAGCAACGTGGACTTTCCAGAGCCAGATTGCCCAACAATCGCAACAACTTCGCCATCTTTGACTTCGGCTTTAAGACCCTTCAAAACTTCGATGCCCAAGTCAGCTTGTTGGTAAGACTTTTTGATTTCATTGAGTTTCAAGCTCATAAGTGTCCTTTCAGCTGCTGGAAAAGATACTCAGCCACAATCTGGTAGCCTTTTTCATTCGGATGAATTCCATCTGGCAAATTCAATTCTGGCTTGCCAGCAATGTCTTTGAGGAAAAAAGGAATCAGCGGAATTTGATGCTTTTTGGCCAACCGACTGTACATGTTCTGAAACTCTTTGCGGTAGGTTTCACCATAGTTAGGAGGCATGAGCATTTCAGCAAGAATAATTTTGATTTTGGAATTCTGTGCAAGCAAAATCGCTTCACTAAGATTCTTCTCAGAGTCTGCCACTTTCAAACCCCTAAGACCATCATTAGCCCCCAAGGCCAAGAAAATCACATCGGGTTTGTTTTTGAGCTGCCACTGAAGTCGGCCCTTCGCAGAGGCTGTTGTGCTTCCGCTAATCCCTGAGTTAATGACCACCCAATTGAGACCCGCATTTTTCAATTTAGCTTCAAGAAGAGCCGGGTAGGCTCTTTCCCGGGCAACGCCGTATCCCTCTGTGAGAGAGTCACCGAGCGCGAGGATTTTTTTGGGAGTTGGATTTTGAGCCCAGACCAGAACTGGAAAAAGAATAAAAAAAAGACTGGTTTTCATAAGATTGCTCCTCGAAAACCAGTCTCTTAGAATTTCGTTAGACTGTCGACTTGTTAATTATCGTCTTCCGCCGCCGCCGAAACCGCCACGGCCACCGCCGCCACGTCCGCCACCGAAACCACCACGGCCACCGCCGCCGCCTTCGCGAGGAGCTTGAGGACGAGCTTCAGAAACGTTGATGTTTCTTCCACCCAAGCTTTGACCATTCATTTTTTCAATAGCCTGGTCAGCTTCAGAGTCTGATTCCATCTCTACGAATCCGAAACCCTTGCTGCGACCAGTTTCACGATCAGTGATAACTTTTGCAGAAGAAACTGCTCCGAACTTTGAAAATTCAGCTTGAAGAACTGAATCATCAACAGAGTATGGCAAGTTGCCGATGTACAATTTTTTTCCCATAGAAACCTCCTGGGGACTGTAAAAACCGTGACTCTACAGGAACAAAGAACACCTTCGGAACCAGAGAACTCACAGAACACTTATAAAAAGCGTATATCAGAGATCTGTAAATTTTCAAAAAGATTTAAGACCTCATATTGTTAAACTGCAGGGGAACGGGCCAATTGGACTTTTTGACGGCCTGAATGGTGATTTGCAAGTCGTCGATACTCTTCCCAGTGACCCTCACCTTATCGTCCATAATCTGGGGCTGAACCTTCAGTTTCGAGTCCTTAATCAATTTTACGATGTCCTTGGCCACTTCTTTTTCAATTCCCTGAATTAAAACAACCTTTTGGCGGATCATCTGACCACCCGCGGGCTCTTCTTTTTCAAACTTCAGGACTTTTAAATCTAGCCCCCGACGGTGCACTTTGGATTGAAGAATATCTTTCATGGCACCGAGTTTATAGTCATCGTCGGCCAAAAGAGTGATCTCTTTTTTATCCCATTTGAGCTCTGATTTGCTGCCGCGGAAGTCATAGCGACCTTGGATTTCCTTAATCGCTTGGTTCACAGCATTGTCGATTTCCTGCATGTCCAATTCAGAAACAATATCAAAAGATGGCATGTTTTCAGACCTCGAGCTTAGTGATGGTGATGGCCACCAAGTCCGTGAGCGTGTCCATGAGCAATTTCCTCAGGAGTCGCGACCCGAGAATCTTTCATTTCAATTTCAAACTCCAGAGCTTGCCCAGCGAGAGGATGATTTCCATCGAGAGTCACATGTGATTCAGAGATTTTTGAAACGCGAACCACTTTCACTTGGTCTTGCAATTGAAGCTGCAAAAAGGCGCCAATTTCAATTTTTAGATGAGCGAGTTCTTCTTTAGGAACATCCATCAGCATTTTTGGATCCTGAACACCGTAAGCTTCTTCTGCTTGAAGCTTTACTGTCTTGTGGGTGCCGATCAACATGTCTTTAATCTCTTCCTCGAGTTTTGGAATAATTTGCCCCGCACCTTCTAAAAATGCCAGCGGACCATCATGAGACGAGTCCAGGATCTGACCCTGTGAATCTTTCAAGGTGTAATTGATGGTGAGCACGCGTTTATGTGTTAAAGCTGACACGGGGCCTCCTCGACCGGAATCATTTTATGGCATTCATAAATCACTCTTATAGGTTTAGCTCAAGAGATTTCCTCTTGAAAATGCCTAAAATAGCAGCGATCCTGGGAGAGATGCAGGTCGAGACCCAAGAGCCTCAAAAGCTCGCTTCTCAATCCAGTACCTCTCGCTCATTGCTGCTCAACGCTTCGTATGAGCCTATGAAAGTCGTATCTTGGCAGAAAGCCCTTATTCTCTGGTTTCAGGATAAAGTGGAAATTATCGAGTATCACAATCTCCACGTCAGATCGGTCCGCGCGAGCTTTCAGCTGCCTAGCGTCATAAAGCTGAAAGCTTATGTCCGGCCCAGGGGCTATGGAGCCGTTCGCTTCTGTCGTGAAAATGTTTACATCCGAGATAACTTCACCTGCCAATACTGCGGAGATCGGCTCCCGGCAAAACTCTTGACCTTGGATCATGTGGTCCCCGTGAGCAAACAAGGTCCGAAAAGTTGGACCAACGTGGTTGCTGCTTGCCGCGATTGCAATCAACGAAAAGGAAATCGCACTCCACTCACGGCGAATATGCCCCTTCTCACTGAACCGGTGATTCCATCTTGGCTCCCTTCTCCTGATTTTGACATGCGTTCGAATCACCTGCCCAAATCCTGGCTTCAGTACTTGCAGTTCAAGGCTGGCTGAAATCCAATAGACTTATGAAAATACTCTTTTTGAAAGCAGAGGAAACACACGACCTGCGGCATTCTGTCTTGAGACCGAATCAGCCAAGAACTGCTGTGGTGTATTCTGGTGATGAAATAGAATCTTCCTTTCACTTAGGTGTGAAATTTGAAAACCAAGTGATTGCAGTCAGTACTTACCATCTTGAATCTTCTCCACTCTTCCCGAACACAGAACGCGCTTATCGACTGAGAGGAATGGCCGTCGATCCAAAATTTCGTCGACAGAAATTTGCTGAGAGAATGTTCCTGTTTGCCGAAGCAGAATTACAGAAAAGGGGTTGTGATCTGCTGTGGTTTCATGCTCGAGAAGTGGCATTCCCTTTTTATGAGAAACTCAACTGCCTTTACGCGAGCGAAATGTTCGACATCGAAGGAATTGGGCCACATAAAACCATGTACAAAAGAATTCCAGCTCGATAAGCTCGAGGGAATATGAAATCAATTCAGAATGAAAAAATTCATCAAATCCTTGTTCGGAATCTTGTTCACATTGTTTCTGAAACCAATGGGATCTCTTTGAATGACACTCTTGAACTGCTCGCCAATTCGACTTTAAAGGCAGAGTCCAAAGAAGCTTGGGATCAAGTGGATGAATTTCGACATTGGGTTTCCTTGTTTCAAGTCAACAAAGCCACCATGACAGATTTACTTAACCATCCTATCTCGAATGTACTCTTCGAATTTTTCAAACGATTTCCTCTCAAATACAATGAAGAACATATCCATCTGACAGGTAGCCTAACGGCCGAATTTATTTTTCCGAGACTCAAGAAGCTCCTCGAGGGCCCTCATCGAGAGCTCTATAAGAAAAAAATCATCGAAGTCTATGGAGAATCCGCTTGGCCCATTGGAAACGCACAAGATGTCGACCGTCTTATTCGCCTTCGTGAAGATGAAGGGTTCTTGACATACTTACGAATTCTCTATCTTCCAAAGCTGATTTTGGTGGATCGACAGGCGCATATCGAGTCTGCTTTTCATATGGCTAAAGAGCTTTATGAAAAATACAACGTGGGCAGCATCCGCTTGAAGTTCTCTCTGTCTCGAGCTTCTAGCAATACACTCGAGCAAATCCCTGGAGCTGATGACGTCGCACCTGAAGATGTAGTTCTTGGCCTCTATGAAGGCTTTAAGAAATTTCAAGACCAACACCCTGAGTTCCAGTTTATTTTGTCACCTTCGTTTCGAAAAGAAGCCAGTTTCTTTGATGCTTCAAAGTTTAAAACACGGAAAGAGCATTTCGAAGCGCAAGTGGACGAGATCGTGAAAATGATCGACAAGTACCCCTTCCTTGCAAAGCATGTCACTGATGTTGACACTGTGGGCTCTGAAAATGAACTTTATCGAAAAGAGCACTTCAATGAATTTCAAAAAGGCTTTCGCAAACTTCAGTACCGTGGATTCTCGATTCGCTCTCACCACGGAGAGACTTTTCACACCCTGAAAAAGGGAATCCAAGCAGTTGATAATGCGATGAATATTTGGCACATCGATACTTTGGAACACGGCCTTGCGCTAGGAATTAATCCTAATTTCTATTTTCATAGAATCTATCAACGCGTGCTCGCTAAAAATCAAAATTCACAACCTCTTGGCGTGAAAGATCCAGACTATAAAGAAATTTCCGAACTCGACTGGGGTCGAAATACAGTTGTCAGAGAAAAAATTATTGCGGGCCAAAAACTTACGGATGCCGAGACTATCCACTTTATCAAGGCAAAATTCCATACGGCAAGAGAGGTGGAGCACTATCAGCATGATGTCTTGAACCGAATGATTCAAAAGAATGTGTCACTCATTTCACTGCCTTCGTCGAACAACAAACTCACTGGCCAGTTTGAAGACTATAAAGATCATCCTTTTTCCTGGTGGGAAAAAAAAGGCGTGCAGTTAGGTGTGGGCACCGATAACTACGTCACATTGAACACCAATTACATCCAAGAAATTCTGATTGTTCTTTTAACCGACCCTGATGCTCTGAAAATTACCAAACTTCTGATGGTGACGACCGGCGAAACAAGACGACCATTCATCAGTCATCTTCTTTGGAAGATGCGAAAGGACTTATGAGATCTTTTCATCGTTTAGTGTTTATTTGGATTTTAGGTTTTGCCAGCGGACTTCCGCTGGCTTTGACGGGCACCACTCTCCAAGCTTGGATGACTGTTGATGGAATTGACCTTGCCACCATCGGGTTTTTAAGTCTCGTGGGCCTGCCTTACACTTTCAAGTTCCTCTGGGCTCCGTTGATGGATCGGTTTGAGCCGCCATTTTTTAAACGACGAAAAGGCTGGCTGCTCATCACTCAATTGCTTTTGGCGCTTGTTCTTTTTGGCATGTCGACGCTCTCTCCTTCATTGAATATTCAAGCTTTCGGGCTGATGGCTGTCTTGATCGCTTTTCTTTCTGCCTCTCAGGATATCGTGATTGATGCTTATCGAACGGATGTGCTTCAGCCTGAAGAGCGAGGTCTTGGGTCTTCACTCACAGTCTTTGGTTACCGCTTAGCAATGATTCTTTCTAGCGGGATTGCCCTGATGTGGGCCGACACCAATGCGGGTTACGGCTGGAGCTGGCCTGAGATTTATCGGGTGATGGGTATCATTATGATCTGCGTGGCAGGCCTGACTTTTCTGGCCTTGCCGAACATTGAGGAAGGTCGAGCTATCAAACCCACCAGCGATGCAAAAAAAGATCTCCTCGGATTTTTTGCACTCACCGCGACAGCTTTTGCAGGTTACTATTTCACTTCTTACTTTTTAGACCCAGTCGTCAAATCAATTTATGCATCGAGCTTGCCGGAAGGCGCTGAGATGTCCTCTGAAGCCAAAAAGTGGCTTGATTTGATTTCCCTTCTTATTGGCCTGGGAGTCACGTTACCAGCTGCTTGGTGGGTTTCGAAAAAAATCCAGTTCGAGACTCTCAATCGCTCCTTGCAAAATTACTTTTCAATGAAGGGAGCTATTGGCTTTCTGGGATTCATTATTCTTTACAAGCTCGGCGATGCTTTTGCGGGATCTCTGCTAACTCCATTTCTGTTAAAAGGCGTCGGCTTTACCCAAGCCGAAATTGGCGTTCTCAACAAAGTCATCGGAATCTGGCTCACTATTTTTGGTGCTATTGCGGGCGGGGCATTGATGATGCGTTTGGGACTTTACAGATCCCTAATGCTTTTTGGAGGCCTTCAGCTCATTTCTAACTTTGGCTTTTACATTGTTTCAGTTCTTGAAAAAGGCTCCTGGGGAGGCTTCACACTTCCTGTTTTCGACTTACTTATTGTTTCGCTCAAGGAACCCACTAACGTTGATCATCTCCTACTTTTTGCAGTCAGCCTTGAAAATATCACGGGTGGAATGGGCACAGCTGCTTTTGTCGCTTTTCTAATGGCCTTGTGCCATCAAAAATTTACGGCCACGCAATATGCACTGTTGTCGGCTTTTTCTGCGATCGGTCGAGTTTGGGTTGGCCCGCTTTCAGGGGTTCTCGCCATCTCTATCGGCTGGCCCACTTTCTTCCTGTTTTCAGCAGCGATGGCAGCCCCCGGGCTCTATTTGCTTTATCGTCTGAGAGATTCAGTCAAGGATCTCGAAGCTCCCCAAGGAGTCTCAAGCTTAGATGACTAAATGGCTAGCAATAGTACTTTTGCTTTGCAGTCACTACGGAAAGGCGGCTCCTCTGATTGAATCAGAATCTGCCAAAGCTGGACAAATTGACGAAGTCATCGCTGCTTGCGCTCAAGCTCGGAAAAAAGATGAAGTCTGCGATGCCATCGTCAAACTCAAAGACATTGGCAATGATGCGCTTGAGGCGATTAAAGAATTCACTAATCTCACACCTGCACAGTACTTTGCTCTGACTGTTGCGAACGCCATGGCACAGGGTCGTATTCGCATAAGAACCCGTCCAAAATGGGCTCCCCATTACGAGCAAACCATCGACATCAAAAACAAATCGATAACGATTCTTATCTCAACTCAATTCTAGAACTAACTGCCCTTTTCTTTTGACAGAACATAGTTATCACGGACCCAAACTCGGATGGCCTTTAGAAAATGATCGGTGGCGCCAAAAAAAACCATGTGAATATTGAACTTCGGTGGATTGCCCGGAATTTCTTCAACGTAGTTCACTTGTGCCAGCAACTCTGGGGCACCAACTTCGTAGGGCTGCCAAAGAATGAACTCTCTGAAACTTCCCAGATTGATCTTCCGGTAATACTCCATGATCAATCCTGCTTCTGAAATCTCTGAAATTTGAACAGGACTGGCAACCTTTATTGTGTCCTGGAGTTTGATATTTTTAATCTCGACATCTTCACCTATAAAATGAATTTTAGGAAATAACGAGTGCATCTTTTGGTTGAAATAAACTCGATCCACAGGCTTAAAAAAGATATCTGTGCAGTAGTCCGCGAAAGCTCTTTCTTCAGCATCCGAGAAATTTTGCTTTGAAAGCATAATCAGCTTGGGCTTGAACCCAGAAGCTTTCTCATATTCCTGGATAATCGCAGACCATCTTTCCTTCCCCTGCTCCCCAAAAAATTTATGACTGACCAACAACAAATCTACCTTCTGAGGGAGCTTTGAATTTTTTCGCAGATGCTGAATAGACTCATCTTTAGTGAGTTCGACGACGTCCATTTGAAATCTCTGAGCATCTTTCTTGGATCCCACAACTTTGATCAGAAACAGGTGCTGATTCATGCGAACTTCCAAGATACAATCCCCTGTGGCTGGAGGAACTGAATTAGTCAGAATCTGCCGAAGAAGCTCCTTCCCTTTTAAATCGAGGGCTTGTTGAAGCCAATTACCTTTGTTCTTTAGCTCGGCCTCTGTTGTTCCAAAAACAACGGGTGAAGTTGGTTTACCATCAGCACCCTGAGTTCCCAAAAAGGTGTTGCCTGCAGAGTTAAAGTTGAGAGTCACAACTCCCTGAGACTGAAAAGCCTTGACCGACTTATCTCGCTGCTCCCAAGCTGACTTAGGATCAAACTCGGCATAGAAATCAGCAAAATTTTTGTAGTAAAGAACTTGGACACCACCAAACCTCTTTTTAATATGAGTGAGCAAACCACCCAATTGATCTTCATCTTCATCGATCATGATAAAGTTCAAGCCTTCAGCAGGAGGCCCTGCCGTCTGAGACTTGATTGACGAAAACTGAGTGGCGCCAGGGTGTCGTGTTTTTTTGCGAATATTTGTTATCTGAGTAGGATCATTCGAAAAGTAATGAAGCTCGCAGCGAAAAAGATCCTTAAAATGAGGATGCTTCTCACAAGAACGACAGACCGCAATGACTGATTTTTGTCGCTCCGATAAAAAGTGAGTACTGTAATATTTAGCAGCAGCACCAATAGAAATCTGTCGATCTGAGACTGTCGTGAAACCAATATCTGAGAGTTCCTCAATTTGAACAGCCTTCAGCATCTCAATCACAGATGTCGTTTTTTGATTAGTGATGGTGTATTTTGACGGCGGATGCCGACCATCAATGGCAAAGGTTAAGTGCTGAATCAGTATCAACTTGTCGAAAGGCTTGAAAATGATATTGTTAAGTATTCGATCTTCGAGCTCCTCTTTTTTGAAATCGGGCTTATCAAATGCCATCAGTACAAAAGCCGTAGGATCTTCAACAGTACAAATTTTTCTCTGAATAAAAAGATCCCTAGTTCTTTTCAAAAGACCGAGCTGCTCAGAGCCCAAGAACTCTACTTTTGAAATCACAGCGACAAGCTGATGTGCTTCTTCAGAAATAGGCTGCTGCAAGATCCCTTGAGGGACAGTTCCCCCTTGAGAAATAGCAGACGGCCCCTGGGTCATCATGAGCTTGAGCCATTCTGCAAAGTTCTGAAGTTTTAAAAAAAAACGGACCTGTATCTTGGGATCGATGGCGGCGATTGCATCAGCAATTTCCTTTTGAAATCTAACTTCGTCTTCAAGGACGTAGACAAATCGCACGATAAACTCCTCCTTGACAGTCTAAGGGGGGACTTGGGGAACATCAAGGCTTGATTTCGGTAGAGTCAACCTCAAGAGGATCAGTTTCCAAGTTTTTTAGTAAGACTTATCTGTCGAAATTTAGAACACTAGGAAAGAGCAAGTTCTTCGGTTAATTTGCCCTCCATGAAATTAAAAAGTGTTTTTCTTGTTTGTCTTATTCATATTGTTGCTTCCAAGTCCTCAGCTGCGACGGAAGTTATGACTGCTGTCACTGCCTCTAGGAATCAGTCTGATGGGCAATCCGTTATACTCAGAGACAGAACTGGCCAAGTGATTGGTGAAATTTCCTGCGATAACGACGCAAAAATTGTCATCCTCGATGGAGATACAAATCCTGAGTTCAAGCTGCAAAGCCATGCAACTTGCCTCGAAGTTCAGAATTGGTCACTTAAGAATCTGATCGGTAAGGGAAAAACATTGATTGTTCGTCTCAATACGACATCTTTGATTGTTGAAAATATCGAAATGAAGTAACCGGCAGAGCTGATGGGTAGTGGAAACATGTTTAAGAAAAAAGTAATTATTCTTGTTTTTGGTCTGATCTTTTGTGCGACGACTGCGGGCGCACAGGATTTTAGCGCCTGGGCCAAAGACAACTTAGCAGGGCCGGGCTCTGCGAGGATTGGATCACTAACCATCGAGAAGAGATGGGCGCGGGGGGTCTACGAAGCAAATAACTACCAACCCCTTCTTCTAGAAAAAGATTTTTCTTGGAAGCACAGGGTTGAGGAACTGAGGGGTCTATTAGTAACCGCTCATCTCAAGGGGTTAAATTCTAATGAATATTGGAATCCTCACTTTGATGAGCTTATTCAAAATGCGACCTCGGAAGCGAAGTTCAGTGCTGAGATTTTGATGACTCACGCCCTTACTTTGTATCTCAGAGATCTCAATGTAGGACGGCTCCCTCAAACAGCAATTTCCGCTCAAACGCAGTTTAAGAAAAAAGAGTTCACTCGTTTTGCTGAGGTCGCAAAAGTCATCTCATCATCAGAGTCACTCCAACAGGCTGTGAAGGCCTTTGAGCCAACATTTGAAAATTACCATCGCTTGATTAGCGAGTTGAACCGGGTTCTGAATATTGGAAAATCAAATTGGATGACAGTAACCCCAAGTGGAGTGCTAAGGCCCGGGCAGCAAAATGCGATTGATGTGGTTGAAATCCGAAGAAAGCTCTTTCAATTGGGATACCTTGTGGATCAGGGCTCCTCAATTTATGATGAAGCACTTCGTCTTGTCGTTATTGGTTTCCAAAAGAATTCACTCCT
Source organism: Pseudomonadota bacterium (assembly GCA_021300175.1). Taxonomy (GTDB): domain Bacteria; phylum Bdellovibrionota; class Bdellovibrionia; order Bdellovibrionales; family Bdellovibrionaceae; genus JAJTIC01. The sequence continues at coordinate 928 of JAJTIC010000021.1, read as the reverse complement.
CGTTCCCGACGGCGTCATCGGACCAAACACTCGTCGTCGATTGAATGTATCGTTTAATAACTATGTGAATCTTCTTCGAATCTCAATCGAGAAGTGGAGATGGCTTCCAACAGATCTTTATTTCCCTAACCTCAATCGCCCGACCCAGAGACACGATCGCTTTATTTTAGTGAATATCGCTCATCAAGAATTGGAACTTTTTGATTCTGGTCGTCGTCTGCTTGAAATGCCCGTCATCGCAGGAAAGCCAGAGCATAAGACTCCCCAGCGTATAGATTTCATGGCGACGATCACCATTAATCCTTTTTGGACTGTTCCTCGCGGAGTCCTTGAAAGGACTATTCTTCCCGGGGCTGCCCAAGACCCCGATTATTTTTCAAAGAACCGATTTCGCATTGCTGATTCTGCGGGTCGCGAAGTCAACCCGGCCTCCATCGACTGGAAAAATCCCAATAGAAATCAAGTTTTCTCATGGACCTTTCGTCAGTTTCCGGGTCCCAATAATGCTCTGGGACTTTTCCGCTTCGATTTGGCGACCGGTGATGAGTACTACTTGCATCACACAGGCGCAGTTAATTTTCCCATCTTTGAGACCCCAGATCGCCTGGCAAGCTCCGGGTGTGTCCGTCTCTCAGATCCGACGACAATAGCAGAATATGCGTTTCAGACAATTGGTACAAAAGATTTCAAACTTGCATCTGGCGAAGCTTTTGTTGGCAACAGGGAACAGCTGTTGAAAGTGACGTCCCTGCCCGAAGTCTTCCCTTCACCGCGGATTCCCCTGGCGCGCTCGTTCTATGTTTACCTCACTTACTTCACCGTGGAGTTTGATGACCAAGGACGCCCCAAAGTCGCTTCAGATGCTTATGGCCAAGACCAAGCTCTCTTGACTGGACTCAATCGACCTGCTGGAGTGCTGCCCAGGTAG
>JAJTIC010000117.1 GCA_021300175.1 Pseudomonadota bacterium | reverse complement strand
GCTTTTACAATTGGCAGATCGAATCCGAAGTCAAGGGGCGTATATCGGCGACTTCAGACCTGCCAATATGATGTACGCAAATAATCAGTGGGTGATCATCGACAGTGGTAGCATCCAGCAGGGATTGACTTTTGAAGAAGCCCGAGAAAAGTGGCAAGAAAAGTTTGAAAGAAGATGGCGAATGACTTTGCCCACAAGTAAGCGTCCAGCAAGTGGTCCAATCATGTGTAAAAAAGTTTTTGTCCCAGCGACATAGACTTATAAAGAATTAATAACTGCCCCCGAATGCTGTCCCTTGGGGGCCGCATCTTCCGGATTTCATTGGGGGATTGGGTCCGTTTCTGTGATTTTCAACTTTTGATCAAGGCCCAAGATCAGCAGCAGGTGCTTTGCTATGCGCATCTGCTGTCCCAAGTGCCAATCAATTTTAGTTCAAAGAAAGGGATTTTTCCGCCAAAAAATCTCTCGCAAATACGTCCAGCGCTACTGGTGCAAAAACTGCCAAACCAAATTCTCTGCCTCCACTTTGACTTGCTCTTACCGCCAGAAAAAACCTTTTCTCAATCGAACCATCTTCCTCAATCTTTGCTCTGGTCTGAGTCTGCGCCGAACGGCAGCAAATCTCGGAGTTAGTTACAATCTGGTCTACTCACGTTTTCTGTGGCTCAGTCAGTTGGCCGAACAAAAACAAGTTCAGTTTCTCAAACAACTCTCTAAGACCTCAGAGCTTCAGCTTGATGAGATGGAGTCCATTGAGCACACAAAACTTAAACCCCTCACGATTCCGTTGCTGGTGGATGATCAACAGAGGATCCTCGGAGTGGCCTGTGGATGCCTGCCAGCAAAAGGCTATCTTGCTGAAATCTCTCGTAAAAAATACGGAATCCGCTCAAATCAATCTGAAGCTCTCATCAAAGAACTACTCCAGGCTTTACCAGCTAATATTACACCTCTCATGATAAAAAGTGATGGCAAGCCCAGTTACCGAGCTCTGATCAAACAAAGATTTCCAGGGAGTATTCATCAAACATGTGTCAGAAAAGATCCAAAAACACGAGAACAACTGTATCTGAATCTTGAGAAGAAAAGATTTGATCCGATGTTTGCTCTGAATCAAAGATGTGCAAAACTTCGCGCCGATATCAATCGACTGATTCGCCGAAGCTGGAGCACAACAAAGAAAATCGAGAACCTGAAAAAGCACTTGATGATCTATGTTTGTTACAACAACCAGATCGATATCCTCTCATCGAAGTAGAGAATACCTGTAGAATCATTGTGACATTTTCAATGGGTGGCACCTATCACTCCACCATCTTACAATCGCTCAGAAATGATCAAAGAAAGTCGAAGCTATCCCCAATGAAATCTCGAAAATGCGCCCCCCAAGGGACAGCATTCGGGGGCAGTTATAAAGAATTAGTCTTAATCACAGCACCTGTGGGCACATCTTTCAGAACCACTGCATTAGCGCCGATTTTTGCATAGTCACCAATCCGAATGGGGCCCAGCACTTTTGCTCCAGCGCCAATCAATACACCATTTCCCACTGTGGGATGCCGTTTGACGGGATCAAATTTTACTCCCCCCAAAGTCACTCCATGAAAAATGATACAATCATCACCAATCTCTGCGGTTTCGCCGATGACCACTCCAAAACCATGATCAATAACAAGACGCTGCCCCAACTTAGCCCCAGGATGAATTTCAATGCCGGTGAGCCAGCGTGAAATCTCTGAAACAAGACGAGCTAAAAAAAAGAGCTCCATTTGATAGAGGCCATGGGCTAAACGGTGAAGGGCAACCGCTTTAGGTCCAGGATAGAGCAAAGCAATTTCCAACATTGATTTGGCTGCAGGGTCATAGTTTTTATAAGCTTTCAAAAAATCGGTCATTCTTTATCCTGGTGAATAGGCTTTATACCACAAAACATCTCTGGATACCTGGAATCTTTCAAAGTGACTTGCGCCATGCGAAGTTGACTGCCTTCAATTTTAGCAAATACAAAACTCCCACCATAGACACTAAGATGTCGTAGATTGAATGTGTTAGCTGTCAATCCATTCTCGAAACCTTCTTTTTCCATCAATTGATTGACCACCGCATACTTGCCACAGCCTAATCCCCAAACTTTGCCATCCACTTTTCGCTGTTTCGCTTGAGAAATAAAATGGCTTTGAATTCCCGCTTTAGATTCGTCGTCAAAAATAAACTGCAAATAAAAGGTTCCCACTCGATCCCCGAGAACTTGGGAAAAATCCAACTCACCGCCACCTCGAGGAAACTCGAGAAACATTTCCTTTTGCTTCAAAACCCCAGCATTTTTCTCTTTCAAAAGGACTTTCATGGGCACGAAAGTGAAAGAATCTACTTTGACTTCTGCAGGTACCAACGACTCCCAAATCTTCGTGGGAACATAAATTTCACTTCCTCGGTCCGCGATTTTAATAGGCTCTCGTTGAATTTCCACCGAATGATGCTGAGAGCACCCGACTCCTAGAAAAATTGAAAGACAGAAGAAGATTATCTTATTCATTGAGTTGTCCTTTAAGCTCCATCAATGGGAGGTACAGTGGATAGAGTGTCAGTCCTTGGTCAATCTTATACTTCGCTGATAACTGATCATTCTGTCGAAGATCCAAAGTCGCATGCAGTTCATAATAAACTGGCCCTAAAGATTTCTTACTCAAAGGAGCCAGTAAATCTCTGACACACTTGAGATCTCCTCGTTGAAAGCAGATGTCGGACCCAACTCGTGCTAGCAGGGGACTTGCAAACCCAGAAGCAAATTTGACGACGGATAAGGCTTCATCGACGCGACCTGCTTTCGAGAAGAAAAAGGCCTGCAGTCCTAACAAAGATTTGTTTTGCGGATATTGAACGCGAGCCGCCTCGAGAGTTTGCTGAGCCGAAGTGAGATCGCCGCGATGATAATCACAAAGACTTCGAAAAGCTTTTGCCACCGCACTTTCGCTATTAATTTCTAATATAGAATCACAGAGACTCACCATCTCTGACATTTTTAGCAATGAATTTGCGATTCTCGCATCATAACGCAAACGATGTCCCCAATCCGGATCCTCGTTGATTAAATTTTCCAATGTTGCCTGAAGCTCAATCCCCTTTTCCAAATTCTTCTCGAAAAAAGCTTTCATCATCAGCGCTTGGGGTTTAAAAAAATAAGAAGTCTCTGAAAGAGCTAAAGATTTTTCTAGAAGAGTCTCCATCTCAAGTTTTTGATTTGGAAATTTCAATTTTGAAAACTGCGACTTAATCTGAAGGAGACTCACAAAATCTCTGAGCTCTGCTGAAGGCGGATTTGCAAAGGGCTGGTTCAAATTGTGTGCACTCTCACGCAAATAAGCCACAATATACCGATTGACCTCATATTCAGGCCCCGCTCCGGCCGCTTGCAGATATCTGAGAGCCCTTTCAATTTGATTTTCACTCAAAGAAATTGCAGCATTCAAGAGGTTGAAATCTTTCACTTGCTGTGCAGTCATCAACTGACTGGTATCCACAGTTTCTAGCACGATTTTCCCTTGGCGACCCCAATCTTCAAGAGCCAGCATCAGTTGAGCGGCCCTTAGCTTCAGCGAAGCATCCTGGCTTTTTGCACTTTTTAAAATTTCTGAATAAAACTCTGCCGCTTTCGAATCTTGACCTTGCTCGTAATACTTTTCTGCCAGTGTTGCGAGATCACCCTTTGAGAGCAACGCTGGTGTCTCTAAATTTTGTCGCAAAAGAACAAGAGCGGCAGCAGCTGTCAAGCCCACAGCAATCCAGAGCAGAGCTTGCACTGTCGATTTTTGCTGTCTTCTTTTTTTAAAACTATTCTTGGGGGCTGCAGGAGCTTCGTCGAAAACATATTTTTTAGGAGTCGGCAGTGGAGCTGGTGGCTCTTGTTTGAGCCCCACTTTCACTGTATTCGTCACAGCTTCCTGGGAGAGCTTGATCGGAGGTGGCAGAGGAGTCACTTCAACATCTGTTTGAGTTTGAGCAAAAGGAGTCTTTGTATCTTCCTTAATGAGCTCAAGCTGTCTTCGTACTTCGTCGAGCAATCCCGCAAGCTCGGGATGTTCTCTCAAGAATGTCCAGCGTCCTTTCGGTTTTTTAATTTCATCAATCACTGAGATGTGACGTTTCAAGAGCTCTACTTTCAACTGACCTGTTGAATAGGGCCCGACGACACGTCCTGAAGTTTTAACAATCCATTCCATCAGTGCTTAAAATGCCTTTCCCCCGTAAGGATCATAGTGATCCCTAAATCCTTGGATTTTTGAATCACTTCTTCATCTTTGATGGACCCTCCAGGCTGCAAAACCCATTTCACAGGAGTCGAGGAAAGGCATTCAATGGAATCCGCAAAAGGAAAAAAAGCATCTGAGGCAAGTACCCAGTCCTGAGTGTTCGGGTGAAATTGCCTGGCTCTTTTCAGGGCAAGCTCCACTGAGTCAATACGGTTTGTTTGCCCCATTCCGAGCCCCAGAGTGACTCCCTGAGAGACAATGGCAATCGAGTTACTCTTTAAAGACTTTGCAATTTTCTCAGCAAAATCAAGATCTCTTAGAATATCTGCATCAGGGGCCTTGCCAATCACTCTCCACTGCTCAGAAGTCACTTGAGAGTGATCACTGTCCTGTACAAGAAATCCCCCCAGGATGGATTTCACTTCTCGTAGCTGTGGCTTCAAATTCTTCGACGCCAATCGAGGCCATCTCAGCAATCGCAAGTTCTTTTTCTTCCGCAGGACTTGAAGGGCCTCTGCAGAAAAATCGGGTGCAACGATACACTCCAAAAAAAGCGAAGCCAGATGTTCAGCCTCCGTGGTCTGAATTGACTTGTTCATCGCAATAATTCCACCAAACACACTGATGGGATCTGCCTTTAGACAGTGCTCTACGCAGCTTTCACCGATTGCGACACCACATGGATTATTGTGTTTTACAGCGACACAAGCAGGCTCCCTGAATTCAATCAGAAGCCGCAAAGAAGCATCAAGATCCAGAAGATTATTATAGGATAGTTCTTTCCCTTGAAGCTGCTCGATCTCGTGCAGTCCCTCTTGAGCGCCGAGAATGGAATACCACGCCGCTTTTTGATGAGGATTTTCACCATAACGCAGCTGCTGAACTTTTCGACCAGCCATAGAAACTTGGTCTTGAAAATCAGGATTCAAAGTCTGAGAAATCAACGCATCGTAAGTGGAGGTATGAGCAAAAACTTTGGCAGCAAGTTTTTGGCGATCTTCAAAAGAGATTTCCGCCTTGTCACCGACCCAAAAATAGTCTTTGGGATCACAAAGCACAGTGATTCTTTCATAGCTTTTAGCCGCTGAGCGAAGCATAGAAGGTCCACCAATATCAATTTTTTCAATCAGCTCTTGGCCCGTCAGGCCTTTCTTCAATGACTCCTCGAAAGGATAAAGATTAACGACCACAAGATCAAAAGCAGGAACTTTATAATCTTGCAGCAGCTGTTGATCCTCGTCTTTGAAAGAACGGGCGAGCAAACCCATATGAACTTTGGGATGCAATGTTTTTACTCGGCCATCCATGACTTCGGGAAACTCAGTGAGGTGACTGACATCAATCACTGGCAATTGAGCCTCTCGCAAGTATTGAGCAGTCCCCCCCGTAGAATAAACAACGAGCCCCTTCTGAACCAGAGGTCTCAAAAATTCAAGCAGGCCTGATTTGTCGGAAACGCTCACGAGTGCGCTTTTGAACATACTTAATTTGACGGCAGCTGCGTCAGGAGTAACTTCAGATCATCGTTGGACAACTGTAAGCCGGCGCCGATGTAACTGGAGCGTTTACTTTGACGATTGAGCAAGTCGCTGCCTCCTCCCATCAGGTAGATGCCCTTCCACACGTTGTACTGTAATTGCGCTCTCAAATTCACATTCGAGAAATCAAAAGCTTCGATCGATGCTCGCATCCGTCGGCGCCAGAAATAATAATCAGCTCCGACGCCCCCGGCATTTTCAATAAGCCCTCCGCGAACGGTAAAGTCATAGAAGTTCTTCGCGAACTGGAGATTGAACTTAACTTTGCTCTTATAAGTTTTTCTTTCATCCACAGTCTGAACAGGTCCGCCATTGTTGGAAGTTTCTGTGAACGTCTTTTCGACAACTCCTGTAGGATCATCCACGATTCCAATATAGTAATAGCGATCCAGCCCTGGTTGAATTTTGATTCCTACATTGGTTTTTGCGAGGCCTAAATCACCCAAATACTGGGTATTAAAATCCAAAGAAGTTGATGTTTTTCCGGCTGTATCCAGAAAACTATTCACCCCAGTAATGGCCGTATTAAGTTCTTCTACAGTCTCTTCATCATTCACAAGTCGACCAATGGTGCCTTCGCCTCGATTGATTTTTCCAGAGATCTCCTCGACATTTTTCATGGTGTTATCAAGCCGAGCCATCGTTCTTTTGAGTTGATTCTTGAGACTATCTTCGCCTTGTTCGTTTAAAATCTCATCGAGTGACTTAGTGACGCTATTCACTTGATCGACGATCGAATTAATCTTTTCTTTGTTTTCTGAAGTGATGTCTGCCAGGTCAGCCGTGATAACTTCGATATTTTTGACGATCCGACCAAGAACATGTTTCTTGGTCCCATCCTCGGTGACTGCTTCTTGCAAGGCTTGGGCTGTTTCTTTCAAAGAGCTCGCAATAGAGCCCACTTGTGTGATCACGGAATCGAGTGATCCTTGATCTTTCACGTTCAGAACCTGTCCACCTTCTTCGAGAGGAGGATCCGTTTTCAATCCTGGGTTCAAGGACACAAATTTGTCCCCAAGAATACCTTGAGATTTGATTTCTACAGAAGCTGAAGTCTGCAGTTCAAAGTCTGGCTTCAAAGTCATATCAACACGCGCTTGACCATCTTCCGTCAACGAAATCTCTTTGATAATTCCCACCGGAATCCCCGCGGACTTCACAGAGCTCCCACGAACCAGACCGCCAGCATCGGGCATTTGGAACCAAGCCGAATGATTGCGCCCGAGATAACTGGGATCATTACTGACTTGCATCGACATATAGCCAATCAGTCCAGTGACGACGAGGACAAGAAGACCCACTTTAAATTCAGCTGCCTGAAGCAAATTCATTGATGTCGCATCCCTTTATCAACAAACTTTTTTACCAACTCAATATCGGTTTTAAAAAAGTCTTCCGGAGTCCCATAGAGCAGAACCTGCCCTGCATTCAGCATCGCTACATAGTCGGCAATGCGAAAGGCGGCATGAAGGTCGTGGGACACCATCACAGACGTGGTCCCTTGTCCCGCTTTATGAGTCTCAAGAATTAAATTATCAACCATTTCAGTGAGAATGGGATCTAATCCTGTAGTGGGCTCATCGTAGAAAAGAATTTCTGGATCTAGGGCCAGCGCTCGAGCTAGACCTGTCCGCTTCTGCATCCCGCCTGAGATCTGGCTTGGCAGCTTTTGGAAATGCTTTTCTTCAAGCCCTACTTGTTTCAGTTTTCGAGTCGCAATCTCAAACACTGTCTCTTTTTTCAAATCTCTGCGGTGTTCAAACAGTGGAAAACAAACATTTTCAAGAACTGTCATGTCATCAAAAAGAGCAGCACCTTGAAAAAGCACCCCAAAGTTTCTTCGAAATGCAGTGAGCTGATTCTTGTCGAACTGAGTAATATTATGACCCAAAACTTCAATACTGCCACGACTAGGTGGAAAGAGGCCTAAAATATGTTTGAGCATCACTGATTTTCCGGTTCCAGAAAATCCAATGATCGCCGTGAGACTGCCTTTTTTAATATCTAAATTCATCCCTTTCAGGATATATTCTTTCCCATCAAAAGTTTTCCAAACATCTTTGAGCGAAATAGCATTTTCGATCATGCTGGAATTCCAATCAGACTGTAATAAACGCGAATAAAATTTGTGAGGAAGTAATCTAAAATGATGATCATCACCATTGAGACAACGACGCCTCGATTGGTGGCTTCACCAACGCCTTTGGCTCCGCCCGTGGTGTTGAATCCTCTGTAAGTACAAACAACCGAGAAGACAAGACCAAAAACCATTGCTTTGAACAGTCCTTCATTGATATGGCGAACTTCCAAGGTCTGACGAATTTTATCGAAGAAAATGGCTTCATCCAACGACACCAAGTGGACCACTAAAAACCAGCTGCCCACCATCGCCACGAAATCGAAAACTGCCGTCAGCAAAGGCATACAGATCACAGCGGCATAAAGTCTTGGTGCAATTAGATACTGTTTGGTGTTTACACCCATCACATCCAGGGCATCAATTTGTTCATTCACTCTCATTGTTCCGAGTCTCGCCGCCATCGCTCCACCCGCTCGTGCTGCAACGATCAAGCCCGTAAGAACTGGGCCCAGCTCGCGCGCAATCCCCAAGGCCACTGTGGGACCTACAAGATTAACCGCATTAACTAACTTGAAGCCCAGGTAAATTTGAAAGGACAGCGCAAGACCAGTGAATAATCCAGTCAGCGTGATAATTCCAATGGACTGGTTACCCACAAATTCCATGTGGCGAACCATTTCCGTCCAGCGGTAAGGCTTGGCAAAGCTCAGACGGATTGATGAAGTTGCAAAAAGAATAATGTCACCCAACTCGCGAGCAAACTCAAAAAATGATTTCCAAAACCCGAGGAGGACATGATCCATCCAACCAGCAATTTTCTGAATCATAAGTGTACCTCGTGGGCTTGCTTTCGATGAACATAACTGAGCCCTTCAGTCACTCGAGGAACTCTCTCACCCACGCTGGTCAGAATTTCCCACGGAATTGTCTGAGCCTGCTCCGCAAGTTCGCGCGCTGTGATCCATTGGCCGCTTCCATCATGACCAAGCAAAGTGACTTCTTCAGGCCCTGAATCCGAATGAAGATGGGGAACACCAGTGACATCGATCATGATATAATCCATGCACACATTTCCCACTTGAGGAACTTTTTGCCCTGCAACGAGGACCTGAGCTCGGTTCGAGAGCAAGCGATGATATCCATCCGCATACCCGATAGGCACGACCCCAATTAAAGAGTCTCTCTGCGCACGCCAAGCTGCCGAGTAGGAAACGGATTCACCAGCTTGGATCTTATGATATCTCACGATTTGAGAGCGCAAGCTCATCACGGGTTTCAACTGAAAATCCTCAGCAAAAGGAGAAACACCATAAATGGCAAGTCCCGGCCTGGCCCCGAATTTAATTGACCTCTTTCTTGAAAGGCTCAGTAAAGCTGCTGAATTCAGTGCATGCACGACAGGATGAAAAGGCGAGAATTTTTTTTCCACTTCTGAAAAGAGCCGCAGCTGCTGTTGACTCGATCCCTGCGGATCATGAGCATCTTCTCCTGTGTGCAAATGGGTCAGAATTCCTTTCAATCGCAAAATCTTGCTTTTTGAAAAATACTCAAGAAGTGGACTCACTTGGTCCAAACGGAACCCTAAACGATTCATCCCCGTATCAAATTTGACATGAACATCCACTGGTGCTTCAGCGGCTTTTTCAAGAGCGTGAGCTTGCTCCCACAGAGAAATTACGGGAGTCAGCTGGTACTTTAAAATAGCATCAGCTCCATCCATTTCAAAGGTCCCATAGACCAGAATTTTGCAATGAACGCCTGCTTGACGAAGCAGAATTCCTTCCTCAATGAGACCTACACCCAAATGCTCAACACCCTCCGCCTCGAGCCGAAGTGCAATTTCAATATCACCATGTCCATAGGCATTAGCTTTTACCATAGGACAGAAAAAGTTTTTCTCGCCACCCAGCTTTCTCAACAACTGAGCGTTGTGCGCGAGATTATCTAGATTGATGATTGCACTCGTTTGCCTATACAGAATTCACCTCAAAATCAGGTTTGAATTCTTCCACTGGCTTGAAAAGACAAACTTTATTCCCACCTTTGTGAGAAATGAATTCCAAAGCCTGCGTTGCTGAAGCATCCAGTTCAGCCCCTGAAGGCGCCAAACTTGGATACTCACTCACGCCCAAGCTAACAGCCACTCGCATGGGAGTGGCAGAAAAAGAATACTGTTCGATGATTCGACGAAGGCGCTCAGCGCGAAGAGCAGCCCCTTTCTTCGCGCAATGCGGGAGAATTAAACTGATCTCATTCTCCCCAGTTCGCGCGGCAATATCGTTCACACGAGAAGTTTTTGAAATAATGCCTGCAATCGCTTTGATGATCACATCACGATTGAATTTCCCTAGCTGCTGGCCTACTTCTTGGAAATGATCCATACTGAGTTTGATCAGAGACACTGGTTTAAGAAGTCTCTTCGCCCGAGCCATCTCTTCTTCTACTTTTTTAAAGTACGCATGACGGTTTAAGAGAGAAGTTAAACTGTCAAGATTGTCGGTGCTTTCAGCTTTCTTATGCAAAGCTATGTTTTGATACAATAGCTGAAAAATAAGAAACTCATCTTCGTGTTGAGAAAAATCAAAATTGTGATCTGACCAAAATACGAAAACTCCATCGAGTCCTGTAGCTCCCGTCACTGACTTCACAGCAAATTGGCGAACTCCCAGTCCCTTTTCGATCACTTCCCGCAAAGATGGAGGCAAATATTCGTTCTGAGTCAGTTCATTCAATCGTGCCGACTCCTCAGTGTTTAAGCGCGCACCGACCCCACGAATCGAATCTAAATCAATACCCTGAGAATAAGTGGCTACAAAGCTTTGAACCGTGGGCAAATACTTCATAAAGAGGGCCTGAAACTTCAATTTCCCCAGGTACTGCCCCAGCAGATCTTCTTTGGAGTCGGTGGCTTTGTACTTTTGGACGAGCTCTTTGACCGAAAAAGTAAGAGCTGACGACGGAAGAAGCTGTGCTCGGGACAGTTCTTTCTTCTCTTTTCGGAGATGCTCAATCTCTTCAAAGAGCTGCTCATTCATCACAGCGAAAAACACTTTCTCGCAAAGCGAATCCACCGACCACAGAAGAAGCTTGCTGTCCTGATTAAGATCACGCCCGGTGACAACGCAAATGGAGTGCAAGTTGTGCTCTTTATAATCCTCGAGCCCATCAACAATCTCGTCCTTTGAAAGACATAGGAAATGAGTCCCAGATGATACCGACAAAGATTGTTCGACAAACTCAGACAGAGTCGTCTCCAAAGCTTCGAGAGAAAAGATCACGGCCTGAGGCTGCGCTTCTTCAATTCGAGAAACCATGACAGACTGATCATTAAACACGTAAGCGTTATATCCTGCTTGAGAAAGCTCTGCTTTGTATGCAGCCGCATGATCCAGCTGATCAGAAAAAATAAAAACTGTGAACTCTGATCTTCTCGTCAGAATTTTCACAACTTTACCCCAGGTCTCTTCAGGTGAACTTCCACTTGATCTAACTTAGAAGGTTTCTTGCTCAAGTTCAATTTGGGGCGATCGACTTTGGAAGTGTAGCTCTTTGTTGTGTTTTCCAAAGCTTCTACTGAAAATTCCGGAGGCGGCGGGGGCGGTAACTCCACTTGCGGTTCTGCTTCGATGAGATCTGGCCCCTCGAGCAGCTTTTCGACCGCCTCATTGACCAAAAGATGAGGAACTTTTGCAGATTGTTCCGCGGGCTTTGTCGCTAGCAAGTCTGCAGGAATACTGTTGACCTTCGTTGACGCTTGTAGAACTTGGGGCTCTGAAGCAGGAACCGGCTCAGGTGGCGGAGCTTGCAAACTTGCCAGC
>JAJTIC010000074.1 GCA_021300175.1 Pseudomonadota bacterium | reverse complement strand
TCAATCCACGGGGGGGGCTTCGGGAGTCAATCTCGTGGATGATGCTTTTGTCAATGTGGGTGGCGGTGCTGGAGGCGGTGGCGGAAGTGGAAATGGTGGGACTGTGACTCCCACGTCTCCAGAAGCTGGCGCCGGAGGAGGGGGCGGAGGTGGGGTCGTCGAGATCTTCGCTGTTCGTCACGTGGAAGTCGGAACTAGTGGTCATATCTTAGCGGTCGGAGGAAATGGGGGCTCGAGTTCAGGGCTTGGTGGCCCCGGTGGCGCAGGCGGCGGTGGAAGCATCAGAATTTGGGTGGGTGGTGAAATCAGGTTGTACAACAGCAGTGCCAACCCAAGGGCTATTGATGCGCGAAGGGGGACTCCCGGCGCTGTGGGAGGTGTGGATGGAGGATCAGGTTATGACGGCCGAGTCTGGCTTGATCTTGGAAACGTGATTATTAATCCCACTTATTACTATCCTGTTGAAGGAGCTACGCTGACATCTTTGGGGCAGTTTCGATTTTTAACCACTCTGCTTGAAGCAGAGACAAATGCCTACGATTTACGATCCACACTCCCTGATGTGACCGCTATGACTGTGAGTCCAACGAGCAGTGATATCAATGTTCAGTTCCAGGCGGCTTTGAAAGAAGATTTTAGTGACAGCACGGGTTGGCTCCCTCTTTCAAGTTATGATCAGCTCGATCGCAAACGGTTTGTGAAATTTAAGTTTTTACTCACGAATTCAAATCCCACCAATCCGACCATGATCCAAGATCTCCAAGTGAACTATGTTCCTGGCACGCAAGCTCAATTTGATTTTCGGGGGAGCGGCTGTGGAACCATTTCAAGTTCACCGCCGTCTCAGTACTTTTCTCAAGCCTGGTTCATGATCCTATTGATGATCCCATTGGGAGTATTGACATTTCTGAGGCTTAGGTTAAGGTCCTCGAATGAAATTTGAAAAGTTCCATCTGTCTGAATCCCTCTTGACCAATCTCCATAACAACGGCTTTTTTCGAACCACGGATATTCAGTACAAAGCCATTCCTTCAATTTTAAAAGGCGAAGATGTTCTTGCCATCGCTCAGACAGGTACCGGAAAGACAGCGGCCTTCGCGATTCCAGTGATTGATATGATCCATGCAAACAAGGCCAGCAAGAGAAGTCTCGGTGTTAAGTGCTTAGTTATGGTGCCTACTCGAGAACTGGCAGAGCAGATCGGGATTGTTTTCAATCAACTGGCGAAACATACCAAAGTGAAAGCCCATGCTGTTTTTGGAGGAGTTGAAAAGGACCCGCAGATCAAGAAGCTCCAAGAGGGTTTGGACATTATTATCGCAACTCCAGGGCGTATTTTTGATTTGGTCAGAAGTAAATACTTGAGCTTGGAAGATGTCGAAATTTTGATCTTGGATGAAGCTGATCGCATGCTCGAGCTGGGTTTTTTAGGTGATGTGAAAGCGATCAAGCGCATGATCACCAGGCGCCATCAGACTTTGTTTTTTTCGGCCACGATCAATCCCGAAATTAAGAAGCTTGCCTACTCACAAGTGAAATCTAATGCCATACGCATCCAGATTTCTCCGGAAGATCCGGTTTCAAAAAATATCACCCATCATGTGGTTTTTGTTGAAATGGACGACAAAAGGGCTTTTCTGGCTGAGTACATCCGTGCAAACCCTGAAGGAAAAATGATTGTTTTCGTAAGAACTCGGGTTCGTGCCGAGCGCATTGCCGAATCCATGGCGAAGCTTGAAATTAAAGCACTGACGATCCACGGGGAAAAAGATCAGCAGAATCGATCGGAAGTGATGGAAAAGTTTCGCAAAGGCGAATGTCCTATTTTGATTGCAACCGATGTGAGCGCTCGCGGAATTGATATCCCTGATGTGACCCACGTCGTGAACTTTGATTTACCTGAAAAAGCCGAGAATTACGTTCACCGCATTGGTCGTACAGGGCGTGGCTTCAATAAAGGACTGGCTCTTTCCTTTTGTAGCAGTGATGAAAAAATTCTTCTTGAAGAGATTGAAGCTCTGCTTGGAAAAAGAATCGAAACCCTGCGAGTTAGTAAAGCAGACTACGAATTCATCAAAGAGGCTGCAGAGCCTGTGAATCTAAATTTGAGTATTTCTGAATTGATCGAGCAAGAAGAAGCGAGGAAGCGATCTTCAAAGCGGCGAAGGAAACAGTTCTAAGGCAAATCGTAAAACATAAATCCGCCAAAGCTTGTCATGGAACTCGTGTCTTGATTCAGAAAGTAAACTTGTCCTTGAGCTTTGATTCCAATCCCTAATCCCCAACCAAATTTGTAACCAACAGAGTTTTGAGTTTGAACTTGGAAGCCAGAAGCTCCTGAGGAGAAAGAGAGTTGGTGAGCCCGATGCCATTTTGAAGTATGGCGGCTCTGCCAAAGAACGCTGGCGCCAAGAGTGGAAATGGTTTTCACTTCAATTTCTTGAAGGCCCACTCTTTGAGCAGCTGTTTGAGTCGAGTAGATAAACCCATAAAGCCAATCATCTTTAGCTTGCCCTGTCAGTAATTGAACAGAAGTTTCATTCCACTGGAGGTCAGGTTGAAAAGGGCTCAAAATTGGATCTTTTTCTTTCCAAGTTTGAGGCGAGTAAGAAATATCCACAGCCCAAGTTCTTTGCTCTGTCCACAGCTGTTCATGAAACAGACGGAAGGTGGGGGCTTCCTTCACTGCGACTTTGGCGGAAAGATCTGATTCGCCTTCGAGCGAGTAGTTAAACTGGCTCTGGCCCACCTCAAACAGGGTTCTGGATTTTAATTCACGGTATTCGGCAAAGGGAATTGGAGGATCTTTTTCGAAGCGCTTTTCATCAAAACTTTTTTTCGGCAGATCCTGAAAGACTTTTTGATCAGAAGTGTCCACATCGGCGCGAGGGGGCGCTGGATCTTTTCTTTTGCGGAGGATCACGCCATCACTGAATGACTCCTCTTGCGGAAGCTCGGTAAAAGCAATTTTTTGCGGTTCACTGAAAAGCCCTAAACGACCTGTTTTTGATCCAGCAGCCACTCGCCAGTAAAAAGTTCCTAATCGAAATTCTTTCCAGGAGTATTCGGTCCTTTTGACTTTCTCTCGTACCAGAGTGTTTTGAAAAAGAGGATCCGCAGACAGTTCGATGATGTAGTGATCAGCTTTGTCGACACTTTCCCATTCAAACACGGCTTCGAATTCGGACTCTTTGCTTGCGGGGGTTTGTGCAAATGCTTTTTTGAAGAAGAGCTGAGCGAGAAAGAAATCAGTCTTGGGAAGGAATGCTCCTTCATCGGCTTTTCGATGGGCCGGCTTTCTCAGCTGAGGCGATTTGAGTTTAGGAGCTTCCAAAGGTTTTTCTCGCAAGTAGAGTTCGTTGCGATATGCTTCGGGAATTTCAAAACCTTCCCGGTCAAACCCACGAACCGACCATAAGAGGTCTGAGTCTTTTTCAAATTGAAACTGGAAATTGTTTCCGGTCACTGTGTGAGACCAGGACTGTCCTGTTTCTTGATCGAGGATGCGAATTTCATAGGTTTCTACGGGCGAAGCTTTCGACCAGCGAAAATACACAGGATCTAAGGTTGAAGCCCTGTCACGAGGATAAGGTGACAAGAGTTGAATATTGGGAGCTTTCCAGATTTCGACTTCGAGCGGTGGAGATACTTCGTCGCCTTTGACCAGTCTCAGAGTGGCTTTCCCTTGTTCGAGAGGCACGGTTAATGTGGTCTCAGCTTGAGTTTCCACAGGAATTGACGTGGTTTCTTTCGAATTTTGAACGATTTGAATTTCTTGAGCATCCCCTTGCCACTGAACGGGGAGTTGCAGCTGATTTTGTCGAGAATAGATTCTCTTGGGGACAGGTTTCAGCCACTTGAGATCTTGGGAGACTCGCTTTTTGTCGGCGATTTTGTTTTGATCAATTTTAAGAACTTCATTTTGATTGATCGCTGTTCTTTGTCCGTTCTGATTAAGCTCCGCTTTGCCGGAAAGAACTTCCAGTTCAAAATCAGAATCGCCTTTTGATTTCAAAGCAAGCTCTGTTCCTTGATCAATATTCAAGGTAAAATTCTCAGTTTCAATGGCAGTTTTTGCAAAAGGATTTCTCGCTTTCAAGTCGCCTCTCATAAATTTCAAACGAATCGCTGAATTCTCAGCGGTCGTTTGCGGCTCGATGGTGACGAGAGTGTTTTCAGAAAGATGAATTTCAGTTTGCTCATGCAAATACAGCGTCGCTGTGGATTGAGAGAGCGTGAGTAAGGAGTCATAGAAGTAGAGGGATTCCCCTTTTTCTGCTTCACTCCAGACGAGGGAGTCTTTGTCGCGGATTTTAAGATCATGATTGAACTCGCGAACAAAGCCTGCGGGAATTTTTCCCGACTGAATTTTGCTTTGACTGCCGGGGAACCAACCCATGTGCGAAAAAAGCCAGAGCACTTGCGCCAGCAGCGCAAGACTCACAAACCACAGCAGTTTGCGATCGCTTCGTTTTTCTCGGTTAGTAGCTGTTTTCACTCATGATTTATCGGATTGAATAGATCAGCTTGAGGAGGCTAGTTTTTCGATTTTGAAACAGGACTGAGGTCTTGAGACAATAAAGAAACCCGCTCTTCTCGTCATTCATGAAAGAAAAGCGGGCTAAGGGGAATGAAACCTATTTTCTAGAGACATAAAACACTCCTTCCAGTTGCGAAGTTCCCTTCGGCGTACTGCAATGCTTGTCAGCATTGCTCCTCTGGCAGTCTGGCTGGCATTGAGCTTTGTTATTCT
>JAJTIC010000136.1 GCA_021300175.1 Pseudomonadota bacterium | reverse complement strand
GACTGACACAGGATATGAAATATTAACAGTGGATTAATTTGGTTTTAAACTTTAGATTTCCTATGATTGTGATCTAGGGAAAGAGGAAACATGGCTAACATTCAAACAACAAATGGAAAGACGATGACTAAATCAAAAGCTCCTGCAAAAGCAGTCAAAGCGAATTCGGGTAAAGACAAAATGAATCCTTGGGGCACAGATTACCGTGTCTGTGTTGAAGCCATGGAGAATCCAAAGCGTTTTCAAGAGCTCGCTCGCTGGGGCCGCGAAGAGATTCTCATTGCTGAAAAGGAAATGCCTGGTTTGATGTCGCTCCGTAAAGAGTACGCAAAGCAACAGCCACTGAAAGGCGCACGTATCTCTGGTTGCTTGCACATGACCATTCAAACAGCCGTGCTAATTGAAACACTTATTCATTTGGGGGCCAAAGTCCGTTGGTCCTCTTGCAACATCTTTTCTACTCAAGATCACGCCGCTGTGGCGATTGCTGCTGCGGGAATTCCCGTTTTTGCTTGGAAAGGTGAAACTGAGGAAGAATTCAACTGGTGTATCGAGCAAACCATCATTGGTTGGGGCAAAGAAGGCTACAATATGATTTTGGATGATGGTGGAGATCTCACCAACATGATGCATGAAGATCGCTTTGCGAATGAAATTAAAAAGATCATCGGTCTTTCTGAAGAGACGACCACGGGGGTTCACAACTTGGTGAAGCTCAAAGAAAAAGGTAAACTTAAAGTCCCAGCGATCAACATCAATGACTCTGTGACAAAGTCAAAATTCGATAATCTGTATGGCTGCCGTGAGTCTTTGGCTGACGGGATCAAGCGGGCCACAGATGTGATGGTGGCGGGTAAAGTGGTTGTTGTTGCTGGATACGGTGATGTGGGTAAAGGATCAGCTTTTTCTATGAAAGGCTTGGGCGCCCGAGTACTTGTGACCGAAATCGATCCCATCTGTGCATTACAGGCAACGATGGAGGGTTTTGAAGTCACAACCATGGAAGAGGCTGCTTCTATCGCTGATATCTTTGTCACAGCCACTGGATGTTGTGACATCATTACTGAAAAGCACTTCATGAAAATGAAAGACAACGCGATTGTTTGTAACATCGGGCACTTTGATATTGAAATCGATATGGCGTGGTTGAATAAAAATTCAAAAATCCGTGAAGTGAAACCACAAGTGGACATCCATACACTGAAAAACGGAAAGCAAGTTATTGTGTTGGCGAAAGGCCGTCTTGTGAATTTGGGTTGTGGAACCGGACATCCAAGTTTTGTGATGTCAAATTCCTTCACAAACCAAGTCATCGCTCAGATTGAGCTTTTTACGAATCGTGACAAGTACCAAGAAATCGATGTCTATCGTTTGCCAAAACACTTGGACGAAAAAGTGGCCGCCTTGCATTTGGACCATGTGGGAGCAAAGCTCACTAAGCTTTCTCCAAAGCAGTCCAAGTACCTTGGTATGAGTGCCGAAGGTCCTTTCAAGCCTGATCATTATAGATACTAGTTTTGAATGTTTGTGAGCGTGGTTCTTAGCGAACCGCGCTCATGTAAAATTTGAGTTCTTCGATGGACTCACGAACATCGTCCAAAGCTCTGTGTGAATTCTTCTTATCGTATTTCATGTTAAATTTTTCGTTAAAAATAATTTTCCAAGAAGTCACGTCGAGCATTCGGTAATGAATTTTACCAGACAGCTTTTTGAAATACTTGTTCATAAAGAGTCGGTCTTGGCCAATGGAGTTGCCTGCCATGATGGGCATGTCGTCTTTCTTTTCGGGCTGAGGCCAGTGTTTCTCCACGAGTTTCAGGAGGTCTTCTTCCACTTGGTCCGGAGTCTTCCCGTAGGGAATTTTGGCGAGCAAGCCGGATTGGCTATGATGTTCTTTGTTCCAATCATCCATAGCCACTAAATAGGTTTGAGGTTGGTTGACCACAGCCTCGTAGGTATCGAGGACTTGAAAGCTATAGTCGGTGACGATGGCGGCGACCTCGATGATGACTTCTCTTTCAACATCAAGACCCGTCATTTCCATATCTATCCAGAGCAGCTTTTTCGTTTTCATCCCAGTTCACCATTTTGATGTAGATTTTACACTTTAAGAGTACTGTTGTTTTTACCTTGCTCCAAGGCTGGAATTGCCTGGGATGCGTCATTCGAATAAGAGAGAGCCGGGGGCATCTTTGAACCGTTTTCTTGAGTTCGGTCTTATCCTCAGTTTCTCTTTTTCCGCGGCAGCTCAGGCGCGTTTTTTGTTACGGCCAGAATTAAAGTACAGTCAGGATGTCACTCTCTATCAGCGTTCACTCACAGAATCTGACTTGAGATTTCTTTCTGAAGCCGAATTCCCAGTGAATAACCAAGAAGTGATGGAAGTTTTAGATCTCACTGATTCGAGTAGCTTGAATATGTCGGCTTGGTTAGCAGAAAGAGTCAAGGTCATGACGGATTCAAAGCAAAAGTTAGGGGATGGTGCCGTCAGAGTGCTGAGATCGCCCGCGACTTGGAATACGGAGCCGAGCGCTGATTTCATTGCAGCCTATGCTCAATCCCGATCTCAGGTGATGATGTCCAATATTGGAGCTACGATCTATCAGTTTGGCAAAAGAACAGGGCAAGTTTTCTCGCTCTTGGTGAATGGTGTTGGCTGGATCTCGATTGAGTCCCCCAGAGCCGGTGTGGTTCGTATTGGCGACGGCTATTTTGCGCCGCTCAAGCCTCAGTGGGGTGCAGAGACCCTCTCGCGAAGAATTGCGCGAATATTTAGACTGGAAACGCTTTTTCATGAAGCTCGCCACAGTGATGGTCGCGGAAGTCATGTGGGATTTTCCCACGTGATTTGTCCCAAAGGGCATACCTACCAAGGACAATTTGCTTGTGATTCAATGAACAATGGAGCTTATCGCGTTGGTGCTTTGCTGACTCAGCAATTCAAGGAATCTTGCACGAATTGCTCAGTGGAAGAAAAAGAGCTTCTTGACTTCCTGTATCTCGATTCAAGATCCCGTGTGCTGAATCTGGAGCAAGCTCAAGAGACCTCTTTGTGTGATTATCTTGGAGCTTGGGGGGCAGGGGCGAGTTACTGCGAAAAGAAGGATCCATTGTTGAAGCCGTATTTTGTGGATCCTCAACCTGAGGTGGCTCCATGAGAAGTCTTTCAGCTCTTGGTATCATCGGACTTTTATTACTAGGGACTTATATTGCCACACGTCCCGAAGTCACTGAGTCAGGTCACATTCGCCCCGCTGTACTCATTGAAGGTAACTCGGGCTTACTCCTGGGTGATGAGAGTGAAGCTCTTCCCAACTCAGCAGCAGCCCAAGTCGCTGAGGATGTGGTGAATAATCAAGCTTTTAAAGCAGAGCTGGAGTTTCTCAGCCAAAAGCTTCCTAAATCTGGCCAAAGAAGTTTGGCCTCTCAAAGCGCAAAAGCTATTCCTTCAGGGGAACGTGAAGTGATGGTGGAGTTTTCGATTCTGGCAGGAAAGCTGGATCAGGATTCTTCTCTGAAACCTCTGGGGCTCAAATTTTACAAAGACTGCGCTCTGGGCGAGCGGGTTAAAGAGAATTTTCGTGCTTTTTGTTTCTCAAGAGCTGTACGCTTGTCCTTGGAGCTCGAAAACACGGTGTGGGATCCTGAAGAGATTCCGCTAAGAATTAAAAAACTCGGCTCTGAGTTGTAAATGAAGTTTGATATTTTTCTTTCTATTTGCCAAACCGAAGTCGACGGCTATCTTCCGAGCGAAAAGGTGATGTTTGAAAACTTCTTTCATCAGTTGAAGCTCGCTGATGAACTGGGTTTTGAAACAGCGTGGGTGGCTGAAACTCACCTCTCTTGTCAGATTCAAAAACAAAATCCCCATCACGTGATTCCGCACTTTAAAGGTGAAATTGGTCTGAACACGGATATTTTACAATTGAGTCTTCTTGGAATGTCGCAAACAAAAAGGATTGGTTTTGGCTCAGCCATTCGCAATGTTATTTGCAATGGAGGTCCTCTCTCCCACGCAGAAGCCGTGAGAACATTTTTGACTTTGCAGCAGTTTGCACCTTTTGCGGACCGGAAGTTTCACCTTGGTTTTGCAGCGGGAAGGTTTCCTTTCACGAATGAAGCTTACGGGTTTGTGCCAAAAAATGAGCTGGAAAAAACGGCTTGGGATGTGATCAAAAATAAATACTTCGCTCAAGCCACTGAGATTTTACTCCGAGCCTTGCGGGGAGATCATTTTTCATCTGCGGATTTGAAAACTCAAGTACTCTTAAAAAAAGACTTTCGCTCTGAAGAATCTTGGCAGAAAGTGCAGAAAATTTCGCAAGAGAAAGAAGTTATACCCCTAGATTCCCATTGGCAGTTTGAAAAAGTGGGAGTGATCCCCTTTGAAGCTCCGCTTAAAAATTTGAAACTCACGATTGGAAGCCACGATCCTGAAATTCAAGTTTTTGCGAATCAGTTTTTCCCGACAGGTGTGTTTAATTTGAGCATCACTCCACCAGCATTGATCGAAGAAACTCACCAGCGCATGCAAGACAGTTATCATCCAAGTGGAGGCCCTTGGAAGAGAGAGTACATGCCGCGGACTGTAATGCTTTTCATTGATGACACTCCGGGGTTATCAGCGGCAGCTCAGTCTGAAAAAGCGAAGCTCACTGCCGAGAAAGCTTGGCGCAATTATTGGAGCGCGATGGAGAACACTTTGGATCCGCAGAAAGTGGCACAAGCTGTGGGGAATACAATTGCAGGATGTCCTGCAGAAGTGCTCGAACAAATTCGCAGTAAATATCATCCCGAGGATCGACTGATGTTATGGTTTGATTTTAATAACCACGATAGCGAATCGATCTCGAGATCCATGAAAGCGTTTATGGAGAAGATTTCTCCCCAGTTATAGGGAGTCTTCGTAAAATCATAAGGCGTACAGGACGCTCTTTCGTCAGAGCGATGCGACCTTTTTCAATATCTAGATTTGGGGTCAGGCCAAAATCATCGTCATTGATAACAGCTAAAGTATTCTCGTCGATGGCGGCTAAGCCTTCCAATTTTTCGGCATTGTCAAATCCAAGTCCAGAGAGGTCAGCAATTCCTACTTTGGTGAGCTGATCACCCTTGCTTGGGATTGTGACATGGAACAAGTGGTGAACAGAGTCTTTACCGATTTTGCCTTCTTGTTCAAGGACGACCAGTCCCTTGTTCCAAGCAGCGAGGTCGCCGATCTTGTCGACTTTTTCATCGGTCATGGGATATTTCAAAATCCGAGTGATTTTTTCTGTTCTGAGGTCCATTTCGATAATAAGAAAGTCTTTTTCATTGGGTAGTGGGCTTTGAAGAGCCGCATAAATAAATTTTCCCAAAGTAGCGACCCCTTCAAAACCGCGATTCTTGGCTCGATTGTTCAGGATCTCCGGAAGAGTTGCCGACAAAGTACCTTCGCCAGCCAAAGAGTTCCACATTTTGACTTCTTCTGATGTGAGAGAATTTTGGGGGACAAATCGCTTAAGGAGTTTTCCGCTATCATCAAACTTTAAGATCGAGGGTCGGTACTCTTCGACCATCCAGACAGTCCCCTTGTGATCGATGGTAATTCCTTCGGGATCAATGCCCAAAGGATCAAAGGGCACTGCCTTTGCCGTCAGACTCATGGGTCTTTCATCTTTCGATTCAGAGTTTGGCAGGCCTGAAAGGAACCGACCTGAAGGAGTGGTCAGAAAAGTTTGGGTTCTGATCCAAAGCGTTTTGGTCTCAGGATCTGTGGAGAGATCGATCCAGCGAGGCTGAAAAGTGGGCTGGGCAAAGGGTCTGAGTTTATCTCCAGTGACTGGATCTGTGTAAACTTCTCCATTGGGTCCGCGATCAGTGTGCGTGATCAAACGCAGACTTTTATCACTGTTCTGTCGCAGAAGAAAAAGTCCCGAAAACCCCCCTGAATAAATCTCTTCGCCTGAAGGCATAGCTGAGATCGCGGGGCGGGTTTTTAAAGTGTAGAATTCGGTGGCCCAGCGATAAGCGGGGTCCACTTGAAATTTTTTCTTAAGGTCCGAGCTGGTTGAAGTGATAGATTCAGGGGCGGAGGCCTTGGGGCCTGAGTTTTGGCAGGCAATCAGGGCCAAAGAAACAAAGATCAGATAGCAAATCATTTTCATAGGTACCTCTCACAAGAAACATTAGAACGTCATTCCGGAGCTTGGTCAATTTTCTTGGATCAGAATCTACTTTCGGGTATACCCTGGCCATGGTTGATTTCGCCCACCCCTTAGCTACGAAAATCCGAAAGCAGATCGTCGAAGCTATGGCGACTTACAACATGATCGAAGAGGGCGACAAGGTGATGGTGTGTTGCTCTGGGGGCAAAGACTCCTCTGTGTTGCTGGCACTTCTGACAGAGATTCAGCGAAAAGCCCCTTACAGTTTCTCGCTCGAAGCGGTGACTTTGGATCAGAAACAGCCAGGTTTTGAGGCAGGTCCCTTTCAAGCTTGGGTCGAAGGCCTTGGAGTGAAGTACACGATCATCGAGCGTGATACTTATTCCATCGTCAAAGAAAAAGTCACTGATGGCGTTTACTGTTCTCTGTGTTCACGCCTTCGTCGGGGAATTCTCTATGACTATGCGGCTAATCACGGTTTTACCAAAATGGCTTTGGGTCATCACCGAGATGACTTGGCAGAGACGCTTCTGCTCAATCTTTTTTATACCGGGAAGATTTCAAGCATGCCGCCGAAGCTTAAAAGTGATGACGGAAGAAATATCCTCATAAGACCACTATCCCTGGTTTCCGAATTGGACTTGGCAGCTTTAGCTAAAGCCTGGAACTTTCCGGTGATCCCATGCAATTTGTGCGGAAGCCAAGAAAATCTCAAACGCAAAAAAATGAAGCGTCTCTTGCGCGATCTTGAGAAAGATATTCCCATGATTGGAAATTCGATTTCCACAGCGTTGGGGAACATTAAAATTTCGCAGATGTCAGATAGGAGTCTTTGGAACTTTAATGACCTCAAAGCTGATGGTCGAAAAGAGCAATCAAGCGGGCTCGATCATTTTTCAGGAATGCCTCTTGGCGAGTGAGATTTCACGTGCACTTCGTTTTGGAGTGGTTTGTTCTGTTCAAAAGTAGACGCATTATTCAACGTCGTCCAAGCAATATTCTCTAGAGCTTCCTTGGTCAGAAAAGCTTGGTGGGAGGTGAGAATCACGTTGGGAAAAGTCATGAGTCGGGCCAATAGATCATCTTGAATGACTGAGTCTGAGAGGTCTTTAAAAAAGAAAAACTCTTCTTCTTCGTAAACATCCAGGCCTGCAGCTCCCACATGGCCTGACTTGAGTCCTTTGATCAAAGCCCTCGTGTCCACCAAAGCTCCACGGCTGGTGTTCAGCAGTACAACTCCCTTTTTGCAAAGACCAAGGGCGTGATCATCGATCAAGTGTCGGGTTTGTTCATTCAAAGGTAGATGCAAAGAGACAATGTCGGAAACCTTCAAAACATTCTCAAGACTGTCGTAGGTGACGCCTTTCTTCTCGAGCTCGAGATCCTTTTTTAAGTCAAAGGCCACTGGACGAGCTCCGAAACCTAAAAGGATCTCACAAAAAACACGCCCGATACGACCTGTTCCAAGGACGCCCACCGTTTTACCAAAGACATCAAAGCCCACCAAGTGCTCGATGGAAAAATTTCCTTCGCGAACTCGGTTATAGGACCTGTGAATTTTGCGGTTGAGATTCATCAATAGGGCAATAGCATGTTCTGCCACAGCATGAGGGGAGTATTCAGGGACCCTTGCAACGGGCATCTCAAGCTCACTTGCTGCCACTAAATCCACTTGGTTGAAACCTGCGCACCTCAAGAGGACTAGCCTGATCCCAAGGGCCTTTAACTCGGTCAGAGTTTTTCGGTCGATTCGATCATTGACAAAACAACAAACGGCCTCGGCACCTTTTGCTAGCGCCGTCGTGCTTGAATTCAGCTTCTCGGGGAAAAATATCAGCGGGTGCTGAGGAGCTAAAGGACAAGCTTCAAAAGCTTCGCGGTCATAGGAATGAGTATCAAAGAAAGCAATTTTCAAATCAGATCTCTAAGTATTATTTCACTTCAGATTTGGTGACAGCGTAGTCGCCAGCAGATTTTACGAGTTCTTCCACTTTTTTGAGGTCGATTTTAGTGCCTTCCTTGGAAACTAACTCCATGGATCCCACGTCGACTTTGCAGTCTGCTAAACCTTCAATTTTGCAGACTTTGGCTTTGATGGCTTTGACACAGCCACCACAGGTCATCCCTGAGATTTCCATTTTCGCTGTTTCGGCAAAAGCGGGGAGAGTAAAAAATAAGCTTAAAATCAGTGCATTTCTGAACATAAAGGCCTCCAATGAAGGTCTGTAGTTTGACTTGAAAAGCCTACAAAGGGAAGTGGCTCGCTGCAGATAAGCCTAAATTCGGGTTGATTCTGGGGTGGTGCGTTTGTATAACCTTGATTCTTTCTTACCGCCGCGGGGTGGTAGTTAAGTTGGTTATAACGTCCGCCTGTCACGCGGAAGGCCGCGGGTTCGAGTCCCGTCCACCCCGCCAATTTTGGGTTCTTCACGGGGTTCTACGGTTCTACGGTTCTACGGTTCTACGGTTCTACGG
>JAJTIC010000094.1 GCA_021300175.1 Pseudomonadota bacterium | reverse complement strand
TTGAAAGTTGTGATTGCGGGCGGGGGAACGGCCGGTCACATCAATCCTGGTCTTGCCGTCGCAAAAGCTCTTCAGTCACTAAACACTGAAGTGGAAGTTCATTTTGTGGGGACCGCGCAAGGGCTTGAGACCAAAATTGTTCCCAGAGAAGGTTTTCCCCTGCACCTGTTGGCGGGAGGGAAGCTCAATCTCTCGGGGCGCTTTTTAGAAAAGCTGAAAACTCTGATCAGTTTACCGTGGGGATTTCTTCAGGCAACGGCTTTGAATTTAAAGCTCCAGCCAGACTTTGTTTTAGGTGTGGGGGGCTATGCTTCAGGTCCCTTTGTGCTTGCGAGCAGATTACTGGGATCTCGGACGGCCATTTGGGAGCCGAATGCTCATCCGGGAAAAGCGAATATCTGGCTGTCTTGTTTTGTGAATCAGGCTTTTTTGGTTTTTGAAGAAAGCCGACATTATCTGAAATCCAAAAAATACTCTGTTTGCGGGATGCCGATTCGGCCAGAGGTTGAAGAGCAAAGGCATCTACGAACGGACCATCCGGATTTTCAGATTCTGCACTATGGGGGCAGCCAGGGAGCTCGATTTGTAGGAACGACTCTGTCGCAAGCTGTGATCAATGGTGGAAAGTGGCTCGAGAACACTCGAGTCATTCATCAGACTGGGCCGCATGATTTTGAGACTTTCAAAGCTAAGTACCAAAAAGTAACAAGCTCTGTGGAGGTTCGAGATTTTATTTTTGATATGTCAGAGATCTATAAACAAACAGATTTAGCAATCGTTCGAGGTGGAGCGAGTACTTTGGCTGAGGTCGCTGCTTTTGGATTGCCAACGATTGTGATTCCATTGCCTATTGCTGATGGCCATCAAGTTCAAAATGCAAAAGTGTTAGCAAGTGCGGGAGCAGCTGTGATGATTCCTCAAAGTGAACTGACGCCAGAAAAGCTCGCTCAAGAAATTACAAGACTGAAAGAGGATTCTGTCCTTAGGGAAAATCTTAGTCAGAGAATTAGTCAGTTTTTTCAACCGAAAGCGGCTCAAAAAATAGCGCAGGAGATCCTCGATGCGATTGCAAAAATCTAAATTTCACTTTGTGGGCATCGGCGGGATCGGTATGTGTGGGCTTGCAGAGCTTCTTCATAATATGGGGGCGCAAGTTTCTGGCAGTGACTTGAATTCGAATGCCAACACTGAGAGGTTAGCGCAATTGGGTGTGAAGATTTTTAAAGGTCATTCAGAGTCTCATCTTCAAGACGCGGATGTACTGGTCTATTCGAGTGCTGTTCAAACAAATAATCCCGAAGTGATGGCGGCAAGAAAAAGAAAGATTCCCATGATCCCTCGAGCTGAAGCTTTGGCGGAGATTATGCGTTTAAAAAGGGGAGTCGCTGTTGCCGGCACTCATGGCAAGACCACGACCACTTCGATGTTAGCAAGTATTTTCCTCGAAGCTCAGAGTGAGCCCACCATTGTGATTGGTGGTCGCTTTGATTTGATACAGTCCACTGCGAGATTGGGTAAAGGCGAATGGCTTGTGGCAGAAGCGGACGAGAGTGATGGCAGCTTTAATAAGCTTTCGCCAGAGTTTGCGATTATCACAAACATCGATAACGATCACATGGACTATTACAAAAGCTTTGAAAATTTGCAGAAAGCATTCGTCGCTTTTGCAAATAAAGTTCCGTTTTATGGCCACGTTGCCGTTTGTGGAGACGAAGTCAGAAACCGGGAGCTGTTTCAAAATTTTTCGAAGCCCATTTCATTTTACGGATTTGATGAGGCCAATGATTTTGTTTTGAAAGGATCTCAAGGGACTTACGAGCTTTTTGAGAATGATCTTGAGCAAAAGAAAATGAAAAAGCTGGGAAGTTTAAAACTTTCAATCCCAGGAACCCACAATGCACTGAATGCTACGGCCGCCGTCATCATTGCCTTGAAGGCGGGTTTTAGTTTTGAGGTCATTCAAAAGGGCCTTGAAAGATTTCAAGGTGTTGATCGCCGTTTTCATTTCAAAGGGGAAAAGGCAGGCATCAAAGTTTATGATGACTACGGTCATCACCCCACGGAAGTGCGGGCAACTCTTCAAGCGTTTCGCGAGAAATTCCCGCAAGCCAGGCTCGTTGTCTATTTTCAACCCCATCGTTTTTCAAGAACCGAGTCCTGCTGGCATGATTTCACACAAAGTTTTGGTGATGCGGATGTCATTCTGCTCGCAGACATTTATCCGGCGGGAGAAAGCCCTATTGAGGGCATTCATTCGCAAAGACTGGCCTCCGAGATAAAACATCATCAAGTTCATTACATACCCAAGGAGTCTGACTTATTGTCTGGCGTGAAGTCTCGTTTAAAGTCAGGCGATGTGTTTATCACTCTGGGCGCTGGAGATGGTTGGAAGTTGGGAATGTCTGTTCTTGAGAGTTTAAAATGAGTCTAAAAATCGAGGAAAAGATCTCGTTAGCTCCACTGACTTCTTGGCTGGTTGGCGGAGTCGCAGATTTCTTTTGTTTGCCAACCTCAGTGGGAGAGCTCAAAGAAGCTTTAAAATTTGCAGATGCAAAATCACTTCCTATCACTGTTCTTGGGGGCGGAAGTAATGTTCTGATTTCTGATCTTGGAATCAGGGGACTTACGATTGGTCTTAAGAATTTTCGCGATCTTAAAGCGGCAGAAGTGGATGGTCAGCTCGAGATTCGCTGTCTTTCTGGAGCTTCCAAATCGGACTTACTGAGAGTTTTTCTGAAGTACCAATTAGAGCCTGCACTATTTTTAGCTGGCATTCCTGGGGATGTGGGTGGAGGTATTGTGATGAACGCGGGAGTTGCCGAGAACTTTAAGCCCCGCGAGTTCTGTGAAATCGTTGCTGAGTTCGAAGTTTTGAAGCCTGATTTCTCGGAAAAGAAATATTCCAATAAAGATGTTCAGTGGAGCTATCGACACTCTCGGGGTTGGGAGCCTGGAATTATCACTTGGGTCACTTTGCGGTGGCCTCTCCACAAAGATCCCTCAATCCTCGAAAAAGTTCGCAGCGCCAACAAAGGCCGGCTTTCAAAGCAGCCCCTGGATATGCCCTCTTGCGGATCTGTCTTCATCAATCCCCCGGGACATAAAGCAGCTCAGCTCATTGATTCCTGCGGGCTGAAAGGTTTTTCCATTGGCGGAGCTCAAGTTTCCATGAAGCATGCAAACTTTATTGTAAATACGGGGTCGGCTACGGCAGAACAGCTTTGGAGCGTGATCCAGCATGTGAAGCAAACGGTGGCTCGAGAGAAAAATGTGGAGCTCACCACGGAAGTGGTTCTCCTCGGGGATTGGCCGAAAGACTAGGTCTCAGTCCACGCAATGACGAGCGTCTCTTTTTTTTGCTAAGCTCAAAATCACCATGTGGAAGCTTCTGAGTCGACTCATCCTTGTTTTTGTTTTGATCCCTGCTGGTTTGGTAGGATTGTTCTATCAGTTAGAGTCGAATGGATTCTTTAACATTTCTCAGATTCCTATTTTGATTGAGCAAAACAGTCAGCATGAGCAGTTTTTGAAGCCCTTAGTTTTGGATCTTGAGTCACACTTGACTCGGCTGAGAGGCCAGAGTTTGGTAAGAGTTGATCTCAAGGACATCAAGGCGAAGATTGCAGCACAATCTTGGATTCAAAATGTCCAACTGAGTCGTCGTTTTCCAGATCAGTTACAAGTCAGTGTGGTTCCTAAAAAAGTGAAGTTGCTTTACTTGAGTGACTCCCATGACCTGCGGCCAGTGCTGGATGACGGAAGTTTTTTAAAATCTATTCCTGCTCATCAGGCTCCAGATGTGGCAATCCTCGAAGGCAGTCGGTTCGCTCAAGATCTTCCTTTGCGAAAGAAAGCGGTGGAAGTCATTTCGCAAGTTCCTGAAACAGGAAAGTTTTCTGTCGGAACAATTTCTTCAATTAGGTATGATGCGAAAGAAGGTTTTTGGGCGACAATGATCGAGAGTGGAATCCAAGTAAAACTCGGTCAGGATCGCTTTTTCACGAAGTCATCCCGGGTCTCTCAAGTACTTGAATATCTTGAGAATCGCGAAATGAATGCGCGCGTCATCGACGCCGATTTGTCCAAGAAAGTCCTTGTCAGGCTGCGTAAGGGTCCGTAGGCTTTAGTCTTAGGATGTCCAGGATTTGATGTCCTTGAATAAGTAAACGTACTTACAAAACGGTAGACTTACGGATGAGTAATAAGAGAAGTGCACCTATTATCGCAGGCTTAGACATTGGCTCCTCGAAGGTGACAGTGGTCATTGGCCAAATTACAGATGATTCTAAACTCGAAGTGGTTGGCTTGGGGACGGCACCCAACGTGGGGATTCGTCAAGGAGTCGTCGTCAATATCGAAGCCACAACAGAAGCGATTCGCAAAGCTCGTGAAGAAGCTGAACTGATGTCTGGTTACCGCATCGAAGAAGTTTTAGTAGCGGTCTCAGGATCTCACATTAAATCTTTCGATTCTAAGGGAATGGTGGCCATCAAAAATAAAGAAGTGAACCATCAGGATGTTGAACGTGTAATTGAAGCCGCGAAAGCAGTGGCTGTTCCCAATGACCGAGTGGTTTTGCACGTGATTCCTCGAGAATTCAAAGTGGATGGCCAAGATGGCATCTTAGATCCTATCGGCATGTCTGGAATTCGCCTGGAAGCAAGTGTGCACATCGTCACTGGCAGCTCAACCGCTATTTCTAATAATCTCAAGTGCATCGAAAAAGCCGGAATGAAATCGGCTGGCCTGGTGCTTGAGCAGCTGGCTTCCTCTTTGGCTGTTTTGAGCGAAGATGAAAAAACTCTGGGTGTTTGTGTGGTCGACATGGGGGCAGGATCTTGCCACCTGATTTATTACATCCACGGGAGTGTCGCTCACACGTCGGTCGTTCCTGTGGGTGGCGCTCACTTTACTCATGACATTGCAATTGGCCTCAGAACTCCACAGATCGCAGCGGAAGCCCTCAAAGTTAAATATGGCTCTGCCATGGCAACTTTGGTGAATGACCAAGAGACGATCGAAGTAGAAGGTGTCGGTGGCCGTAAAGCGCGCACTTTGAAGCGAATGGATTTGGCGGAAGTGATTGAACCTCGGGCCGAGGAAACATTGCAAATGCTCTACGCAGATCTTCGCAATAGCAAGATCATGCATCAGTTGGGCTCAGGTGTCGTCTTGACCGGAGGAGCTTCGCAGTTGGAAGGCCTCGTTGAAATGGGCGAGTTCATGTTGGACCTTCCCGTTCGCAGGGGCGTCCCAGGACAGGTGGGCGGTCTTTCTGAAGTGGTAAAATCATCGGCATATTCTGCAGCTGTGGGACTTTTACTTTTTGGCCTGAAAGAGAAGAAGTTCACAAAAGCAAATTCTGCCAAAGAAGAAATGATCGCAGAGTCGATCAATTCTTTTGGGTCTAAAGTTAAAAACTTTTTTGAAGGATTATTTTAGTCATCTTGGAGGGAATCATGTTTGAGTTGGAAGAAAATATCGAAATCGGTGCCAATATTAAAGTCGTTGGCGTCGGCGGTGGCGGATCAAATGCTGTCGCGACAATGATTGACAGCGGAATGAACGGAGTTGAGTTCATCGTTGCCAACACAGATATCCAAGCTCTGAATGCTCATAAAGCACCAGGCAAAATTCAGGTCGGACGAGATCTCACAAAGGGTCTCGGTGCGGGTGCAAATCCTGATATCGGTCGACGTGCAGCTATTGAATCTTACAATGAAATCGTTGAGAAACTTGACGGTGCAGACATGGTTTTCGTCACAGCTGGAATGGGCGGTGGAACGGGAACAGGCGGCGCTCCCATCGTAGCAAAAATTGCTCGTGAATTGGGCGCTCTGACCATCGGTGTGGTGACTCGTCCTTTCGTTTTCGAAGGGAAGAAACGCTCTAAGCACGCTGAGCTTGGCCTGCAAGAACTGAAAGAAAACGTAGACACTCTGATCGTGATTCCTAACCAAAAGCTTTTGTCGATTGCTGGAGATAAAACTCCACTGGTCGAGACTTTCAAAAAAGCTGATGAAGTTCTTCTTCAGGCGGTTAAGGGAATTTCTGATTTGATTAACATTCGCGGTTTGATCAACTTGGACTTCGCAGATATCAGAACTGTGATGGCTGCAAAAGGTTTAGCGCTCATGGGCACAGGAGTGGCTAAAGGTGAAAATCGTGCGGTGGAAGCGGCAACACAAGCCATTTCTTCTCCGCTACTTGAAAATATCAAAATCGATGGAGCTACTGGAATCATCATCAATGTGACTGGTGGACCAGACCTGAGCCTCTACGAAGTGAACGAAGCTTCAACTCTGATCACGGAAGCGGCTCATGAAGATGCTGAAATTATCTTCGGTGCTGTGATCGATGAAACTCTGACTGATGAAGTTCGAGTAACAGTGATCGCCACAGGATTTTCAGATCCAGATAAGAAAATCCAGAGCGTCGACACCGTGTCTCGCATGCATGAGTTTTTGAATGTGGCACCAAGTAATTCCATGACAAAAATTGAATTGCCACCAGTTCCTTCATTCAGTCACCAAACGTCAGCGCCGCAAGCGCCTCTGAATATTCCACAGCCTAGTATGGCCTTTGTTCCGCCGGTTGAGATGATGGCAATGCCTGAAATTCACGAAGAAGTGGCAGAACCATTGTCGCCAGTGGCAGTTCCTCAAGTTCCTGCAATGGACACTTCAATCAGCGCTCGTGACATGTTGATCGCGAAAGCGAAGGCTTTCAAAGAGACACAGTCCTTGGCTCAAAAGCATACAAATTCGCCAGAGCAGCTTTCAATGAATATGGAAACTCCAGAGCAGCAGTCTTTGGAGGAAGCTCGTCGCATGGCTCGAGAAGTCTTGAGTTCGCCATTCACGAACCAGAATCTTGAAGTTCCTGCATTTATCCGCAAACGCCAGGGGATCGAGACGAATAAGTAGTCCACGATGGATGCTTGGTTTATCTCAGATATCCATTTGAAAGATATCAATGAGCGCAACAGTTTAAAGCTGTTGCGTTTTTTGTCATTGTTGGAGACGGGCTCACACAAATGCACTCACCTTGTTCTGTTAGGGGATATTTTTGATCTTTGGATTGGCAGCGGTGATTACTTTCAAGTCAAATTTCAATCTTTGATTGATGCTCTTGTTCGGCTCAAGCGACGAGGGATCGAAATCGTCTATTTTGAAGGGAATCACGATGTTCACATCAAAGAATTCTGGCAGAAGAAATTGAAAATTCCTGTTTTTACTGAAGAAAAGTATCTTGAGTTGGGGCCGTGGACTGTTCGAATGGAGCACGGGGATTTCATCAACCCCGAGGATAAAGCTTACTTGAAAATGCGTGAAGTCATCCGAACGCCTGCCTTAGAGAAACTCGCGAACGTTATGCCGGCGAAGGTTTGGGACCGAGTGGGAAATTTCGCAAGTCAGCTCAGTCGTATGAGAAGCTCTGCCCAAAGAGCGCAAAACGAAAGTGAATTTCGATCAATGATTCGAAAGTACGCAGAGTCATCATATGAGAAGGGAAGATTTGACTACATCATAACGGGTCATATGCATATTCGGGACGAGTATCAGTTCGAGAGATCTGCGAAGAAAATCACTTCAATCAATTTGGGAAGTTGGTTCGAAGAAACCCAGGCCCTTCATCTGAACGATAAGGGCCATCAGTGGCTTGATCTGGATTAAAAATCAAAAGCATAAGATATTGCACCTTGAATGCCTGAAAGTGTGGTTTGCACGTCTCCGTTGGCAAATTCAAGCTCTTGTCCTTTGCCATCTTGAGAAAGATCGAAATCAGGTGAACCCGTTTTGCTGTCAACCACGTTTCGGACAATTGGGTTGTATCTGAGATTTCCTTCGACAACCATGCAGTGATTTTTCGTGAAGCAGAATTCAGCCCCTAAGCCACCGAGTGCACCAAAAGATCCACCTGAAAACTCGACTTTTCCGCCTCCGTCTGACATTTCACCATTCAACTGGCCATAGCCAAGACCAGCTTGCAGGAAGAATTTAATAAAGTTGTTTTCTAAGGGGTACAAGCGAAGGATGGGATAGAACGAAAATCCTTTGAGTGAAATTTCCCGACCATTTCCATCTGTGCTTTGAGTGAAATAGCTCGGACGAAACTGCAGGGCAAATATGCTGCTACTGAATCGATATGTGTAGTGACCAAAAAATTCATAAGCACCGCCAAATTTACCAACGGCCACACTCTGTGAAGAGTTCACACTTTCGATCACTGAATCAAGGTTATCTTGAGGAGGAGAAGAAACAATGAGTCCTCCGCCAAAGGAGTGTCCGCCACTTCTTGCAAAAATAGAGGGCGACATCAGAAGTGAAATGCAAAGGGTCAATAAAGATAAAATGATTTTCATAAATTCCTCTCTTGTTGATACTTTCTCAATATCTCCAACAAAAGAGAGGAGTGCAACGGATGCAGCTTTCCCTCACCGACGAAAGTAGAGGTGCTCTTTAGTGAGGAGCACTTTCGCTCAAAAGCTGTTCGGCATGGGCCAAGCTGGTTTTGCTGATTTTTTCACCTGAGATCAGACGTGCAATTTCTTTCACGCGATCCTTGGACTTAAGATCAAGAACTTCCATAGAAACTCCTTCTTTGCCTGGAGTTTTTTGGATAAAGAAATGAGCATCACCGCAAGCTGCTACTTGGGGTAAGTGAGTCACGCAAATCACTTGCTGGCCTTTTGCGATGGAATTGAGTTTTTTACCAACCTTTTCAGCAGTTGGGCCAGAAACCCCAGTGTCCACTTCATCAAATAAGTAAGTCCGAGGCTGATGAGTCGCCCCGACGACGCGTTTTAAAGAAAGCAGAATTCTCGAAAGTTCACCACCGCTGGCCACTTTTCCTAAAGATCTTGGGGCATCTTTCGGTGAAGTTTGAGTTTTAAACTCGACTTCAGAGGCTCCCGTTTGAGAAAGAGTTTCGCGTTTTTCTATAGAAACATGAAAAGTAACTCCTTTCATATTGAGGTCCAATAGTTCCCCATTCACTGAATCAGCAAGGAGTTTCGAGCCTGAGAGACGCTTTTTATGCAGCTCTGCCGCCCATTTTTCAAGCTCTTTATGGATAACTACTGACTGAGCCTCGAGTTCAGAAATTCTTAAATCTGAATTTTCCAGCTGTGAAATTTCTTTCTCCATCTCGGCGAGTTTTTCTAAAATCAAATGGATATCAGGGCCATACTTTTTCTGCACTTTACGAAGATCCGAAAGCCGCTGCTCAAGTTGCTCAAGTCGCTGCGGATCAGTTTCAATTTTTGAAACGTAGGAGCGCAGCTCGTACATAGCATCTTCAATCAACGATTTTGCTTGCTCCAGGGGCTCAAGCTTCTGGAGCAAGGTGGGATCTACGGATGAAAAATCAGCAGATCTTTTAATGATGGCGTTCAGCCGAGCCATTGCTGAATCATCATCGTTGTAAAGAGCATTTTCAGCCCCATCGACGAAAGCACCCAAGCGGGAAGAGCTTTTGAGCTTTTTAATTTCAATTTCTAAATCCTGATCTTTCTCAGCATTCAGATTCAGTGCTTTGATTTCGTTTCTTTGAAAAATCAAAAAATCCAATCTTTGAGCTTTGGTCTGATTTTCGCTTTTGAGCTCCTCAATTTCAGACAGAATTTGATTCAAGCGATGATATTCCTTGGCGAACCGAGAGCGGAGTTCCCAAGCTCCCACATACTGATCTAAGAGATCCAAATGATAAGCCGTTGACAGTAAATTACGATTATCATGTTGGCCCGTCATTTCAATCAGCGGAGCGGAGTGCCCAGTCACTTCAATCAAAGGAGAAACAATGTCTCTCAAGTTGTTGAGAGTTGAAAGAGTGCCATTCAGATAAATTCGAGATTTCTCTTCACTAAGAACACGTCTTACCACAAGCAAGTTCTCGTCCACTTCGATCCCCATCTCTTGAAGACGGGCCAAAATATCTTTTCGGTGACTCAAATCAAAAGATCCTTCAATTGATGCTTGGCTTGAACCAGTGCGAATACTTTCAGAAGAACTCTTCGCTCCCATGAGCAGGGAAAGACTTCTGAGTAGGACAGATTTTCCAGCGCCTGTTTCTCCTGACAAGATATTCAGCCCCTGGCGGAAAGAAATATGCAGGTTTTCGATAATGGCAAAGTTTTGGACTTTGAGTTCTAAGAGCATGATTTTCCCCTCATCTAAGCTCGGTCACCAAATTTCAACTTTTCGCGGAGCAAATGAAAATAGTTCTGCCCGGGAGTCTGCACCATGCAGTGGTCCTGAGCTGTCTTTTTAACCAAAAGCTCGTCCTGAGCCGTGAGATCACCCACTTTATAACCATCAACCACTAAGTGAGCTGATGCTTTTTTAGATTTGAGCTTCTTTTCAGAAATCTTGAAACTGATTTTTTTATTGTCTGGAAAGATTAAAGGCCGGCTCGTTAAGCTATGAGGCGCAATCGGAGTCACCACTAAGGCAGACACTTCAGGATGCAAGATAGGTCCTCCCGCTGCCAAATTGTAAGCTGTGGAGCCCGTGGGGCTTGCAATGATGATTCCGTCAGCTTTGATATCAGAGACATTCTTACGGTCAGCGGTGATGTTCACATTGATCAGCTGACTCATGGATCCTCTTTCCAGAACCACATCGTTGAGAGCCAAGTATTGGTCTTTCTTTTTCCCATTTCTCCACCATTCAATGGAAATCATGCTTCTGGGCGCAAGTTCCATCTTCCCATCCAAAGTTTGCTCCATGTGAGCAAAAAGCTCTTCAGCTCGGGTGGTGGTTAGAAAACCTAAAGAACCTAAGTTAACTCCTAAAATCGGAACTCGCTGCTCGCCAATCCAGCGAACAGCTCTGAGGTAAGTTCCATCGCCACCTAGAACCACAGCGAGATCCACTTGCGAAAATCCGCGAGCGGTCTTCATGAGGTGACTTCCTGGAATTTTCTTTTGCCCAGGAGCGGTGAGGACTTTGTGCCCACGCTCTTTGAGCCACTGACATAATGTCTTCGCTAAAGTCTGTGCTTGAGCGAGCTCTGGTCGATAGAAAAGAGCGATGGTGGATGCTTCTGGCAGTTCGAGCGTCGACTTCATACAGTGACTAATCCTTCACGGCGAAGAAGTGCTTGAGGATCTGGCTCGCGACCCCGAAATTTTTTATACAGAGTCATGGGATGCTCGGTTCCACCCTTGCTCAAGACGTTGTCTTTAAAGGCCTGTGCTACGTTCCTGTCAAAAAGACCTTTCTCTTTGAAAAACTCAAAAGCGTCGGCATCCAGCACTTCGGCCCACTTGTACGAATAGTAGCCGGCAGAATATCCACCTGCGAAAATGTGGCTGAACGAGCAAGAAGTATTTGTCCCTTCCACTTTGTTCAATAACCGGGTTTTTTCAGTGGCCTCCACTTCAAACAAGTCTACAGAGGTGATTTGCTGTGGATCTGTGGTGTGCCACTTCATATCTAAAGTGGCAAAATTCAATTGTCTCAGCGAGTAGTAACCCGACTGGAAGCGATTGGCATTTTTGATTTTTTCAACCAATTCCGCAGGGATGGCTTCGCTGGTTTGGTAGTGTCTTGCAAAAACGTCCAATCCTTCTTTTTCTTTGACCCAATTTTCCATAATCTGAGAGGGTAGCTCAACAAAGTCCCAATAAACATTGGTTCCTGCAAGGCTTCGATAAGTCACCTGCGAAAGCAATCCATGCAAAGCATGCCCAAATTCATGGAACAAGGTTTGAACTTCGTCATAAGTCAGAAGCGAAGGTTTGGTCGGTGTGGGCTTCGTGAAATTGCAGACGATACTCACATGAGGTCTTCGCACCTCACCGGAAGTGGTCCCTTGCTCGCGATAAACCGTCATCCAGGCTCCTGATTTCTTTGTCTCGCGAGGGAAGAAGTCAGTGTAGAAAAGCCCAATGTACTTCCCCGAAGTTTCTTCTTTGACTTCAAAAACTTTGACGTCAGGGTGATATCTTGGAATATCAAAGAGCTCTTTAAATGTCAGTCCATAAAGTCTTCGCGCATGTTCGAAAACACCACTCACAGCTTTTTCTAACTGGAAGTAAGGCCTGAGCTCTTCTTCATTGAAACGATACTTCTTTTCCTTCAGTTTTTCAGAGTAGTAAGCAAAATCCCAAGGCTGAATGTCTTCGTTGCCATCCAAAGATTTTTTGAACTGACGAAGTTCATTGATGTCTTTTTCGGCCGCTTTGCGGCTGGGTTGAATCAAACTTGAGATAAAGTCCCAAACCACTTTCGGACTTTGCGCCATTCTTTCACTGAGAACAAAATCAGCGTGAGTTGGGAAACCCAAAAGCTGAGCTCTTTCATGACGAAGGGAAACAATTTTTCGAATCACTTCTTGGTTGTCGTACTGATCGCCGAAACACTTCGAAGAATGAGCTGTCCAAATTTTCTTCCGCAGCTCGCGGTTCTGTGCGTATTGAAGAACCGGCAGCATCGAGGGCGCCTGAAGATTCAGCAAGTACTTTCCAGAATGGCCTTTGGCTGTGGCTTCAGCGGCAGCAGCCTCGATGGCACTTTCTGGGAGTCCGATCAGCTCAGCTTTGGAGTCAAATAAAAGCTCAAACGCATTGGTCGCTTTTAAATTATTCTCAGAGAACTGGGGCGAAAGCTTCGAGAGATCCTGATCGATCTGGCGAAGACGTTCTTTTTTCAGATCGTCGAGCAAAGCTCCGTTGCGAGAAAAATCTTTGTAATACTTTTCTGTCAGCCGAAGTTGCTCAGGATTTAAATTCAGTTGATTTCTGTGGTCATAAACTTCTTTAATCTTTTGAAAGAGCTGTCCATCCAAACTGACTTCCGATCCGAAAGCCGCGGCCATCGGAGAAATTTTCTGCGCTAAGGCTTGATGAGCATCATCTGCTTCTGCAGAGAACAAATTGAAGTAAACAGTTTGCACAATTTCAGCGAGCTCGCTGGCAGTTTCAAGAGCTAGAATCGTGTTTTCAAAGTTAGGACCTTGGGGATTAGTTTTAATGGTCGCAATTTTTTTGCGAGCTTCAGTAATCCCAAACTCAAGAGCGGGGACATAGTGCTCAACTTTGATTTTCTCGAAAGGAATCGATTCATCTCGAGTTGAAAATGTTTGTTTTTGGTAAGCTTCAATGAATGGATTTTGGGCTAATTGACTCATCTCTTTTGAGTACCATAGCCCGACGATCCTAGAACCAGCTAACGCAGGGCGCGTTAGCTGTAGAACTGAAAATTATCGCTCTCCGCCGTAGCCGTAGCCATGGGAGTAGGAATTTGAACAATAGAAAACATAAGCATAGCCATTCCAGTGCTGCCGGCAGCGGGGCTGATGATAATATTCGTGACCGTAGCCGCGAGTGCAAAGACCGATGGTTGAAGCCCCGTTTGTAGCTCGGCAAACACCATTGCCACCACAGGCATTAGGGTCGCGAACATCACATGCTCGTGCTGCATCCACGTAGCAGTTTCCGCTGGAAACGGCGGCACTATAGGCCACCTGGTTGGTGTTCACCCACTGAAGATTCTGTGGTTGATAACCAAAACCCACATAAGCGTAAGCATTCCACTGGAAAGCATTCATCGGAGCGCAGCCAAGGCCCCACTGAGGATGAACCACAGGGCGAGTGCCGACAGGGCATCCACAAAAGCCACCAGCATTGGGTGACCAACCATAAGGGTAAGCTTGCCAGCCATATTGGTTATAAGTGTTAGGATCACAACTCGTGTTCCAGCCTGGCTGGTTGTATCCGTTAGTCCCATTGGCGTTCGGTAAGTTACAACCTGCACCCGGAGTTTGAGCCACAGTTTGGCCACTGCCGCCGCCGTCGCCACCGCTTGAGCAGGCAGCTAATGCGAAAAACGCAACTGATGCTAAAAGCCAAGATACTTTACCCTTCAACGTCATAAAGACTCCTTTTCCAAACGCTGGCATACATCCAAGTCTTGTGCCATTGCGGACTGAGGTTCAGCTCTTAGCTATTGATTTGAGAGAGCTTTTTTTTCAAAACAGAGCCCTTTTTAGGCGTCAAAGTCTTGGACAGGCATGAAAAAATTCGGGTACGCTAAGAGGGAAAAATCATCAACGGAATGAGGGTTTTATGGTCACATTTGTTATGAGAGTTTTAGCTATTTCGATGTGTGGGCTTTTGTTTTTAAGCCAACTTTCCTTTGCTGCTATTCCTAAAAATCTGCTTAAAGGCGAAGGGGTGATTCGTGGAGGCCAAGCCGGCACGGGGTTCTCGATCTTGGATGTGCGCAGAACTCAAACTCAAAAAGTCGAACGATGGGTGGTGGATTTTGGAGATGCTGTGAAGCAACCACTGGCATCACAGCCCCCGTATTTCAATGCAGAGTTGAGAAAAGATCGAAAAGTGATTCTCGACTTTTCACAGGTTTGGAACAGCAAGCTGGATGAAAAAGCTCTGCAAAAAATGATAAAGCAAAGTCCATTTGTAAAATCCATTAAGGTTAATTTCGAGCCGCAATCTCAGACCATGTCATGGGTTCTCGAGATGAAACAAGAAGTGCAGCTTCAAGTGACGCCGGTCAAGGGGAGTTCTAGAACTCCCGCCAAGCTGGTTGTGGATTTCATTCGATGAAAATTTTTAGACTCGTTCTTGGAAAATTGTGTTTGATCTGGTTTCCAACTCTGTTCATGATTGTTTTAGGCCCAGCTATCGCCTCGGCGCGAGTTTTTCAAATCAATTCAGAAAGTTTTGCGACTTATTTGCGTGGAACCTACGGAATGGCTTTCACGAACACGATCGTTTCTGAGTCTAACTCCACCGGGGCAGTTCCTGTGACGATGGAAGATGAGTACAAATATAACTTTTCAGGAGAATTTGGTTTCACTTATGCAAGCCCTTACGTGAGTTTGCGAATTGGGGGAGAGTTGATTCGCCCTCCAGAAATGTCGGGCGTGGAAGGTCTCAATGCGGGAAGCTCCTCCCTCTATACGATGAAGAGCCAAACCACGGTATTTATTCCGAAAGCGGGGCTGGAGTTTCATTTGAAACGATGGCCGACTTCGAGGTTTTTCTTCTACGGGGGAGTTGGCTCAGCGAGTTTAAAGTCGGCAAACACCTATGCTCTGACAACGACGGGTGGGACAACCTATTCTCCGCTGACAGATTTTACAGAAGAGTTGAAAGCGACAGCTCTGATGTATGAAGGAAGCTTTGGTTATGAAGGGCTGCTGGCAGATTCGACGACTTATGTTTTTGAAGCTGGCTATCGTGCATTGGATTTTAAAGAGATCAAACACACAAAAGCTGTGACCAATTTTCAAGGCACTGTCACTGAGGGCACAGTTGCCACTAATGCCGATGGTACCAATCGTCGGTTCAATCTTTCCAATTACTTTTTTGGACTGACATTGCGCTGGTGGCTTCGCTGATAGTTTTAGCTCTTGTACAGGGCTTCGATTTCGGCGTGGAACTTTTTGTCGAGAAATTTTCTTTTCACTTTTAAAGAGGGTGTGAGTTCTCCTGCTTCGACAGTGAATTCATTTTTTAAAATTGTGAATCTTTTGATGGACTCAAAGCTAGCGAGCTGCTTGTTAGTTTGAGCGACGGCTTTTCGCACAAATTCGAGAATGTAGGGATGTTGAGTGAGGCTTCCCAGATCATCGTAAACAAGGCGTCGGTCTTTGGCCAGTTGCTTAAGGAAAGCGCGATCCAAAGTGATCAAAGCCACAATGTATTTCTTTTGATCGCCATGGATGAGAACCTGACTGATGAAAGGATGAAGCTTAAGTAAGTTTTCGAGTCTTTGCGGGGCCACATATTTGCCCCCCGCTGTTTTTATCAGATCTTTTTTCCGATCCGTGAGCTTGAGATCTCCGCTTGGAAGAATCTCTCCAATATCTCCTGTGGCGAACCAGCCATCTTGAAGGGCCGCTCGCGTTGAATCAGGATCTAGATAGTATTCTTTCATGACCTTTTTTGATTTTACGAGAACTTCCCCGTCCTCCGCAATTTTGAGTTGGACATCGCCGATAGGCTTTCCTACACTGCCAAAACGATAGTCAAAAGGCGTGTTCACGCAGATCGCAGCCGTGGTTTCCGTCAGGCCATATCCTTCGAGGATCAAAATGTCACAGGAGTGAAAAAAGAGAGCGATGTCTTGCGCAAGAGGGGCTCCGCCCGAGACACAAAATCGCAAACGTCCGCCAAAAGCGTCTTTAACTTTTGAAAGGACCAGTTTGTGAGCCAACGCTAACTGCAGAACGAGTTCCAGAGGTACTGGCGATCTTTTGAGTCTATAGTCACCTGCTTTTTTTCCGACACCCAAAGCCCACTTGAAAAGTCGGCTTTTAATGGGGTTTGACTCCGCTTGGGCCATAATACCAGCGTAGATTTTTTCAAAGATTCTAGGAACGGCAATCATAAACGTAGGACGAACTTCCACTAAATTGTGTTTAATTTTCTCGAGGCTTTCTGCAAAAGCCATTGTGAATCCAATGTACATATGGCCCCAGTGCTCAATACGTCCTAAAATATGAGCGTAGGGGAGAAAGGTCAGTGAAAGATCTTCGCGAGTGGCTCCCATATATGGAAAAGCGTCACTCACTTCGCTGATAATTTGTTCGTGGGTCAGAACGACGCCTTTGGGTCGCCCCGTAGTTCCCGAAGTATAGATCAGCGTGGCCGTATCAGTGGCTTGAGTCGCGGCTGAAAGCTTTGCGAATTGGGGAGCTTGATCATCTTTTTCTTGTTTGCCCAAAAGCACTAAATCAGCGTAGGACATTAAGTTTTCAACTGCGCTTTCTTTGGGGCTCTCGTAGCAGATGATTTTTTCTAAAAAGGTGCAGCTTTTTTGCACGGTTGAAAGAATTTTTAAAAGATTTTTATCTTCAATGAATAGATATCGAGCTTGCGAGTTGTTGAGAATGTATTCCAAGTCCTCGGCGGTCACTGTTTGGTAAATAGGAACAGCCACAGCACCTGAACCTAAGATGGCATAGTCGGCTACACTCCACTCATAACGAGTGTTGGACATGATCGCCACTCGATCCTTGGGTTTCAGGCCTAAAGCTAAAAGCCCGCAAGCAAGTGTTTCAATGTCAGCAAAATACTGGCTCCAGGAAATTGAAACCCATTCATCTTTTTGCTTCTTTAAAAGAGCAGGTTGTGAGGAAGATCGCTCTTTAGCTTTGAAAACGTGATGACAGATAGTGGTGGATTTCACGAATTCTATCTTTCTCTGTTTTGAGCCGCTCGTTTTAGAATGAGAGTGATCTCTTTGTGTTGATCGGGTCCCACAATTACTTGTTGGCTAGCTGTGGTGTTCGCAAAATCATTGCTTGCTTTGATGATGATAGGCTTGTTTGCCCGGACGGCGAAGCGAGAGATCGGGAGTGGTTCTTCAAAGGGGAGATCGTTGAGCCATATTTTGGGCTGTGAGCCGCCATTCACCACTCTAATCGTAATATAACCCATCGGCTCACGACGAATCAAAGTTGCTTTGAAGGTATAAGCGGGTTGTGTCGCTGAATCTAAGCGTTCGTAAAGATCAAAGCCATCTTTCATTAAGCGAATCTTGAATTCTTTATTCGCAGGCACTCGAATTTTGGCCGGAGTTTGTTGGAAAGTGTCTTGATCATTCAAGAAAATACGAGCTCCGCTGGGTTGACTGATCACGTGGACAGAATATTGTTCACTCG
Source organism: Pseudomonadota bacterium (assembly GCA_021300175.1). GTDB lineage: Bacteria > Bdellovibrionota > Bdellovibrionia > Bdellovibrionales > Bdellovibrionaceae > JAJTIC01. Next base: position 11,909 of record JAJTIC010000094.1, on the reverse strand, counting down.
AAGAAGCTTCAAAAGTTCCTGAAACAGCGACAGGCTGATTGGCGACTTTTGGCGCCGTGGGATTCGGTCGTGGCCCAACGAGAGGGCTTTCGATCACCTGAGTGGCAGGTGTCGGATTTAAAAACTGCGAGAGATAGGGGAGATGTCCGCCAAAATGGTTTGTATATAAGTAAGCTGCAGCCACTATCACAAGCAGACCAAGGGCTGCCGAAGTAAAGTCAATTTTTTGTGATTTTGTGGCAAGGTGGGGAGCGATCCGTGGCTGTGTCCTCGGATTCACAGGACCAAATTTCACTTTCTGAGCTGGATTTTCTGATTTCTCGATTTTTAGGTGTTTCAGATTTACTTGGCTCGAAGATTGAGCCTCGAGATCAAAAGCAATGGAGTCGCCATCATAGTCCGTGGAAGTCTCGGTGGCTGTCGTCGTTCCTGTGGTTGTCACCACAGTTCTGTCTTCGGTGGGATGGGAAGGACCTTTTAAGGCTGCAAAATCTTTCAGTTTGTTTGTAAGCTCAAGAAACATTTGTGAGTATGAGCTCTTGATAAAGTGACTGAATTCTTGTTGTGAGAACTCTGGATATTTGGTGTTTAAATACTTGTTGAGATCTTTGTGAAAAGCAGCCGCGCTTTGATAGCGCAAAGATTTATCTTTAGCGAGAGCCTTATTAACAATCCTTTCGAGCTCCTCGTCGACTTTAAGATTGAGTTTTCTGAGCGAAGGAATTTGGCAGTCGCGGATTTTTTTTAGAGTTCCTGCCTCGCTGGCCGCTGTGAATAGACGATCGCCAGCGAGAAGCTCCCAAATCACAATTCCTAATGAGAAGATATCTGTTCGAGGATCAACTTCTTGCCCTTCAGCTTGTTCGGGGCTCATGTAGCCGAACTTACCTTTGATGGTGCCTGCCCGGGTCTGCTCCATTTGGCTTTCAGCTTTGGCAATTCCAAAATCCACAATTTTGACTTCACCATCAAAGCTTAACATAATATTTTGAGGAGACATGTCTCGATGAGTGATATTCAGAGGCTTCCCCGTCGAGTTGTCCAAGCAGCGATGAGCCGCATCGAGGCCAGCAGCCACTTCCTTAGCGACAAAAAGGATCTGGTCAATGCTAAAGGTCTTTGAGGTTTTTTTCAGATGATTTAAGACTTGGCGTAAGTTTTGACCCTTCACGAAGTCCATAACTAAAAACAGTTGGCCTTTTTCCATTCCGAATTCAAAAATCGAAACGATGTTGGAGTGGCTCAGGTTCATGGCGATCTTGGCTTCTTCGCGGAACATGTCCGTAAAGTCTTGATTGGAAGAGTACTGGGGTAAGATGCGTTTGATGGCGAGGAATTTGCCGATCTCAGATTGTGGTTTAGCGAGGAATACCTCGGCCATGCCACCAGCAGCTACACGCTCTAAAAGAAGATATTTCCCAAATGCTTCCATTCGTCTCTTCCTATCGGTACAATTCAGAGAAGATGAAGAGTTTTAAGTGATTAGAAGAGTGAGGTCAGACGTTGGTCCAGCAAAATTCTGAAAACTTGATTTGGGTTGGCCTGACCGGAGGACTTGGGACGGGCAAGTCCACTGTGGCTGAGCTCCTGAGGAGCAAAGGTTTTTCTGTGGCGGATGCGGATCAACTCGCCAAAGAGGCGGTTTCGCCAGGATCTCAAGGGCTTCAAAAGCTAGTGGAAAGATATGGAGAGAAAATTCTCAATGCGAGACAAGAGCTGGACCGAAAAGCTTTGGCGGATGTTGTTTTTCAACACCCTAGTGAGAGGCAGTTCGTTGAGTCAGTGATTCATCCCTTTGTCCAAAAAAGTGTCGGCGAATTGAAAGATCAATGGCAGCGGCAAGGGCAAAAGCTCGCTTTCTATGATGTTCCTTTACTCTTCGAGAAAAATCTCAATCCGCAGTTCGATGCCGTAGTTGTGGTCAGTGCGCCGATGGAACTACAGATTCCTCGTTTGAAGCAAAGAACTGGATGGAGTGAAGCCGAGATTAAGATGCGCATGGAGTCTCAGCTCCCTTTAGAGCTCAAAGTCAAAGCAGCTGATTTTGTGCTTGAGAACTCAGCGACAAAAAAAGATCTATCTCTAAAGATCGATGAGCTAATTTCAAAACTCAGGAACTGGAAAAGAAAAACTGAAACCAGTAAAGAGCCCTAGTGGGCTCACGGCAAGGTTTGCCTCCGCGCTGAATTTTCGATTTTTGCGAAAAAGGTTATCAATGCCCACAGAGCCACTCAAAGCATAGCGCTTGTAATTGATAAAGTTTCCAAGCCCCTCCGAAGGTTCCATATTTAAAATGAAGCCAACTTTGTAGTGAGGCTCGACAAAATTCAGCCAGTCTGTGAGAAATTTGTAACCCCAGTGTGCCTGCATGACTCCATCATGAACATAAGTAAGGCCATAGTCCTGTGCTGTTTCGTTCCGATTGTAGTTGGTTTGCGTGAAACCGAAAGTGGCTGCGGACGTTGTCTTTTCATCGGTTCTCAGCACTCCCATCACATATCCTGCGCTCAGGGATAAGCGTCGCCAAATTTGCGGGCTCCCAACTAAAGGCAATGGGGAAGATACTGGGGCTGGGCTAACTTGCAAACTGTCAAGATCGATTGCTTGGGTGGTTGGTGATGCAGGTTTCAGTGACTGTTTTGTTTGTTCCGCAGCGGAGGTTGCGGGCTTTACTTCGCTCTTGGGCGCTGAGTTGGCAGAAAAGCCAAGCAAGACAAAAGTCAGAGAAAGAACTGAATGATTAAGACGCATTAGAGAAAGTATATCTCAAATCATCATTTTAAGAATAAAATTTTGAGATATGTTTAAAAATATTTTTACTTCAGTCTTGAGTTTCTTACCGCTTTCGATCTTCGTCTTCATCACCGCTGCAAAAGCGCAAACCTCGGATGGTGTGCACAGCAGAATACACCACAGTTATCAGTCGGTGCGAGCGATGGGAATGGGAGATGCTTTCACTGCCGTCACGGATGATTACGCTGCTCTTTTTTATAATCCTGCAGCTTTGGCGCGAAGAGATTCTGGACAAATCAATCTTTCGCTCGGTGTGGGCATCTCTTCGACCTTTGGTGATTTTTTTAAAGATGCTCAGGATGCGGATAAAGAGGCGAATGCTCCGGGACTCAGTGATTCCCAGAAATTTGACATCTATTCTAATTTTCTGCAGCGCTATTACGGCAAAACCTTCATGACCCGCTTCAGTCTCTTCGAGGGAATTTGGGTGCGACCCAATTGGGGTTTCGGAATTTTGCCTCTGGAAATGACGATCGAGTACAAAATTCATAATCAAGTCTCACCGGCTTTAAATATGCGGGTCTTTGCGGACACAACGATTGCTTATGGTTACGGTGACCAGCTGAGAGGATTAATCCCAGGAAATCTTAGTTGGGGAATCACAGGGAAGTTTATTAACCGTGGATACATCAATCGTCAGTTCTCGGCTTTTGACCTCGCAGTGAATTCAGATTTTGTCCGTAAAGAGGACTTTCGAGACGGCTATACTGTAGATGCGGATTTAGGCATTCTGTTCACGCCTCGGTTGCCCACAGAGGGTATTTGGTACTTTTGGACTTTAGCAAAGCCCACTCTTGCTCTTGTTGTGCGTAATGCTTTGGAGACAGGATTTTCGCAGTCGTTCAATCTCATTAATGACAAAAAAGTGGCAGCGCCAGAAAAGAATTATCGTGTGATTGATTTGGGATCAAAATTTGAATTTCCTAGCTTTTGGATTTTTAGCGGAAGAGCGGCAGTGGATTTTAAAGATATTCTTCATCCCAATTACAGCTTTGAACGGGGCTTTCATGCTGGTGTTGAATTCGACTGGACTGTCACTTCGTGGTGGCGAGGTCATTATAGGATTGGGGTGAACCAAGGCTATCCAACGGCGGGAGTCTCTGCGATGCTTTTTGTGTTCAATCTAGATCTTGCCACTTACGGAGAAGATGTCGGCACTTTCAACAATCCCAAGCACAACCGCATGTACATGCTCAAAGCTTCTCTCGATTTCTAAAGGACTCTTTGTGGGGTACCGGTCACGAAGCCCCTTCTTCGCCTGCTAATTTTCTGCTCGCGAAAATTTTCTTAGGGGTATCGGTCACCTTTGAAGTTTAGAAGCCAGGACAGGTTCGATCCCTTATACAAATGAGCAAACTGTTACCAACTGTTGCTGGATCATTTGAACCAACGACGGCACCTAATTGTGTACAAAGATCCCCCGGAGCATCCTTTGAGTCGACGCAATTCTGATTGTACGCAGATTGCGCAGCTGATCCTATCAAGGCCTTTTGCTCGGCACTGCATGATGAAATACAAGTGTTAACATCGGTAGAGTCTATCGCGCCACCACCGCTACCGTCTGTGCCATCAAGAAGAATGGTTCCTGTCAAAGTTAGTGTAGACAGCATTGATAGTCCTGGCGAGTTAGAGGCCTGGCAGTGTGTAGCTGCGGCGCCAGCATCAGATTTGGCGATTGTTTGAGAACCAGCACTGAAAGAAATTGCTGACATTCCCGCCATCAAGTCCTGGTTTGGAGTGCCAGGATTGTTGTCTAAAGCATTAAAGAGAGAGGTTATAGTTCCCTCCGCTGACTTCCCTTGCTTTACATAGGTAGCAACACATCTAATGAGCTCTGCGCCTTTTCCATTAATTCCTTTAATCTTAGAGAGGCAATCAGATACATCGGTAAGTGTTGTTGCGCCAGCTTTGCCATCCAAGCAGGCTTGTGCGTCGGCGACTTTATCAGCGTCGGTTTCTTTTCCGCACCCTAAGGTGAGCAATGAGAGGAGGGTGGTGAGGGCGATAGTTTTTTTCATAGACTCTCCGTCAAACTCTTATTTTAACTAAAGTTGATCAGTGTCGGCTAGTGAAACTATGACGAGTGAGACGGCTCGCAAAGGCCATCGTCTAAGATTTTAAGACCAAGGTCTAGTCTGTCTCAAGTCGAGATATCTCTTACCGATAAGAGGGGCATGGTGAAATGGATTTCATCCACATTCTTACTGATTTCTTTCTCTGCGCAAGCGCAAGAGGTTCGTGAATTTTACAATGGGATTCGTGCAATGGGGATGGGGGGCGCTGCCATCGCTATTGTGAACGACGAAACAGCTTTGCTGTACAATCCTGCAGCCCTCGGAAAATTGCGTGATTCTTATGGCACTCTGATTGACCCTGAAGCAGTTGGAAGCGAAGCCAACGCGAATATTTTGAAGAATAAGCTTTTTGGAAACCCATTCAGTCTGACTGATGTGAAAGAGGCCACAGACATCACTCGGGAAAAACCTTACTACACGAGAGCTCAGATCTTTCCGTCTTATGTTCTGAAAAATTTTGGGATTGGTGTTTACGCCAAGTATGAATTGGCTGCCGAAATGAATGCGGCCGGGACTTCGATGCAGACTTTTTACGAAGAAGATATCGCTGCTGTGCTTGGCTATAGTCTGCGATTGTTTGATGGCCGGGTAAAAATTGGAGCAAGTGCCAAGTATCTCTCCCGCATTCAGGTCGACAAAGCTCTTGATCCTACAGGCTCGCTTGCGGTGAAGGACCATGCCAGGGAGGGTGCTGCCATTGCCACAGATGCTGGAATTGTTCTGACGGCTCCTTGGAAGCTTTTGCCCACGCTTTCCGTGGTCGCTCGAGATATCGGAAATACGAAATTCACTGCTGGAAAAAATATCCGCATGACCACCACTGATCGTCCTCCTGAGGTCAAAGCGGACTACGATGCAGCGCTGGCCATTTTTCCAATACACTCGAATAATACACGCTCAAGTTTTACGATCGAATTTTCAAACATCCTTAAGTCAGCTGATTACAAAAGGAAAGATCGATTTTATCATATGGGATACGAGTGGAACTATTCAGATTTGTTTTTTTTAAGAGCTGGAATGAATGGAAGATATTGGACGGCGGGTTTTGAGATATCTTCCGAACGCACACAATTTCAGTTAGTGTCCTATGGTGAAGAAATAGGAACAAGCACAGCACCCAGGGAGGATCGCAGATATGGATTCAAGTTTGCGATTAGATTCTGATGAAAAAAATTAAAGTACTTTTTTTAGCTTTTGTTATTCTGCTCTCTGCCTGCTCAAATATCTTTCAGTCAGCTTCGAAACAAGAGTTTGATGAAGCTTATTATGTGAACGCGCAAGTGGCCATTGATGCTCAAAAATGGGACAAGGCTATCGCTGAATTTGAAAAGATGAGCGCAAACTACAAAGCTCGAACTGAGGTACGGGAGGCCTGGGCAGGAGCCTACGCTGGCAAGTGTGGTTTCAACTTTGCGACTTTCCTTGGCAATATCAATTCGATCAGTGGCGCCACCCCAATTCTTAAGGTCCTCATGAATATGTTCACGAATGTCACAGTAGATCCTTATTACTGTTACCTCGCCCAGACGAAAATGGAAGAAATCACAACATTGGCGGCTGAGCGAACGACATCCCAAGCTCTCTTTCTTGTTTTCATCGGTCTTGCGCGCATTGGTGCCTATTTAAAGGCCCAAGCCGATCAAGATGCAGATACGAACATGGATGGAACCTTCAATGCCTGCACACCAGTCGGTAGCTTCGGCATGACCACGGCTGCCCGAAGTGCATCAGGCAAAGATGATGAGTTTTCTGACGAAGAAGTTAAAATGCTGATCACTGGATTTGGTTTGGTTTTTGAAAATCTCACGACCACAGTGGAAAATATCATTGGAGCTTCCAATGGTTCGGCCATCGATGCTATCCAAACAGCTTGTAACTTAGCTTTAGGAGCTGGGGCTTGTAATATCACTGATCCAACAAATTCCAACCCACTCACTCCGGCAGTTGTAACAACTTTTCGTGCGCTGATTCATACCGGTGCCGGGAATCCCGTGGCTTTTGGAGCTGGCTCCTGTGTGAATCCTTTTTTTGAACCAGGGTGTTGCCCACCATGATGAAACACTTTTTTTTATTCACACTTCTTTTCTGCTTTGGATTCTGGGCGAAAGCTTCTTCAGAATTCTATGAGTACAATAAAACCGTCAGGCAAGCGGGGATGGGGGGCGTGTATGTTTTTCGTGATGATGATGCTTCTTCATTTTTGCAGAACCCTGCTTATACTTGCTTTACAGAAGGGGTTAATTGGACCATTTTCAATATGAATCTGGGAAGCAATGGTTATTCGATCTACGATGACATCGGTGATTTTAAGAAAATTGATGGAATTAATTCTCTAAAACCATACTATGGAAAAGAAGTTTATATTGGAGTAGGTGCGAATACGACTCTGACATTGCCTTGTTTTGGGGTGAGCTACTGGTTGAATGGAGCAATCACATTGCTTGCGACAAATCCTCCGTTTCCTCGATTAGAAGTCTCTTACATCAATGACCAAGCATTTCAAATGGGAGGCGCTTTTAAGCTGAGTGACAATACTTCGGTTGGTGCTACTATTCGTCGAATTACTCGACTGGGTGGTGATCAAGTTTTTGATGCAGATCTGTTGACAAATATCAACACAGATAAAATTCTTGATTCCTTCAACAACACCGGGCGAGCGTGGGCGGCTGATGTAGGAATCGTCACACGACTCTCAAAGCAAGCTTTCAATCCAACTCTGTCCATCGCCTGGAAAGATGTGGGCCGAACTCGATTTTTGAGAACCAAGGGATTAGAAGCTCCCCAAAGCCAGTCAGATAATCTGACCATGGGGCTCACATTCAATGCGGGGATTCCAGGATTCAGCGTAGAAGGCGGTCTAGAGTATCGACACATTACGGATACCGAGTCACAGCTCGGTAAAAAACTTCATATGGGGCTAGAGCTAGGCCTGCCATTTTTCGATGTGAGAGCTGGCTTCAATCAAGGTTACACAACTTATGGCTTTGGAATGGATCTATTCTTTTTCCAATTGGATGCTGCAATGTATTCTGTCGAGACAGGGGCTTATCCAGGTCAAAAAGAAGACGAGCGACTTCAGATTGGACTCTCTTTTGAAATGGGATTTGACCCTGATTTCAAACTGACAAATTACGGTGGCAAAAAACGAAAACTTAAGCAGCGTCGCTAGGTTCTTCGACAAGAAAAAGCAAAGTTCCGCCTAATCCAAAAAGAACGAGCAGCCCGAGCATTCCCATTCTGGGTTCTCCTGACAAGTAAGCGCCCCAACCTACAAGTATGGGTCCAAAAATCGAAGCGAACTTACCTACAAGATTAAAGAGTCCAAAGTATTCCCCTGAGGATCTTGCAGGAATCATTCTTGTAAAAAGTGAGCGACTCAAAGCTTGAACTCCACCTTGAACCATCCCGATAATGCAAGCAAGCATGTAAAAGTGCCGAGGCTGAGTCATCTGAGTCGCAAAAATGACTGTCGCGGCGTAAACACCCAAGCAAATAAGAATAGGGCTTCGCGAGCCAAATTTGTCGGCTAGCTTAGAAAACGCCAGGGCAAACGGAAAGCCGACAAATTGAACAATCAATAGAGCTGCAATCAAATCCGAAGCTTGAAAGCCAATTGACATTCCAAAGTCCACAGCCATGGTGATGACTGTGAAGACACCGTCGATATAAATCCAATAAGCCAGCAAAAAATAGAACAAGTTTTTATGCTGATAAATTTGTTGGCCTGTTTTCCAAAGACGCTGCACACTTTGGCGCGTGGCTTTCCAAATGGGAATCGAGTCTTCGTGACCTACTTTGGGTTCGGGTACATTTTTGAAAAGTGGAATGGAAAAGCCGATCCACCAAATTCCTACCGAAAAGAATGAATACTTGACGCCTTCAACCGGCGAGCTCAGTCCGAACAGATGGGGTTTCAAATACATCAGAACATTCAGGAGAAAAAGGACACCGCCACCTAAATATCCCAAACTATAACCGAGAGAAGAGGCAAAATGCACATCTCTGCCACGAGCCACCGAAGGTAAGAGCGAGTCATAGAAGACGCCCGTGGAATTAAAACCCATCATGGCAATGCCGTAGATCATCACGGCGAGAAACCAGTCACCTTCGGGAACAAATCCAAGAGTGGAAGTGGCCCCAGCGCCGATGAGCATCGTGATAAAACAAAAAAGCTTTTTGTAGCCTCGCGTGTCTGCGAGTGCTCCTAAAAACGGAGACAGAGCTGCAATAAGCAAAGAACCTACCGTGATCGCCGTCCCGAGTCGAGCCGTGGTGAGTGTTGGATCTGTCCCCTGTGACCAATACTGCTTAAAAAAGACAGGGAAAAAACCAGCCATGACGGTGGTGGCAAAAGCGCTATTGGCCCAGTCATAGATTGCCCAGCTGTAGACTTTCTTTCGATCCATCAGACCTCTGTCCCGATTAAAGCATTGGCAAAGAAGGCGAGCAAGTATTAGATTGAAATCTGCATGAAGATCATTCAGCTCTCCTCCCCCGATGACAAAAAAATCATATTGGATCAGTTTGATCCTCGCGAGCAATCATGGGTCGTCGCTGATCTGAGAGTAAAATTCGAAATTCAACGAAGTCTCCTTGAAAAGTATGATTGTTTTGATGATTTCTCTGTGACTCGCGTGAGTGAACTGTGGCGCCATCTCTTGAAAGTCTCAGCGCCTCTAGAAAAGGAGATGAGTCTCGATTTTTTAAAAGCTATTGTGCGCCAGTCTCTTCGAGCGAAATCTCAAGAGCTCTTGAAATCACCCCAGGCAGAAGCTGCAGTCATTGAAGCTTTGCAATTTTTTGGCCCTTTCTTTTTTCAAAAGGAAAAAGAGCCTCTGCTCGCTGATTGGCTGAAGGAAAATCCTCAGTCGGTGCGCTGGGTGGGCTGGTATGATTTAGCAAGAGAGCTTTTTCAAGATTTGCGGCAAAAGAAATTTCTTTTGCGAGACTGGTTTCCTCTTTTTTTGAATCAACAGAAGTTCCAGGAAGCCTTTTGGAAGAGACCTCTCATTTTTGATCTCGGGATTCAGCTGACTCAAGCTGAAGCAGATCTTATCCAGAAGCTCGAAGCTCATATGCCGGTGACTATTCTTCAGCCAGCGCCTTCCTTCAGGAGAGATTTTGAATATCTATTTTCACACTACGATCAACTCCAAAATTCTTCCCGAGGTGCAATGACATCTCCTCTGAAGGATCGCAGTGCCCACAAGCCACACGCCAAATCTTTCCGTTTTCCTTCGATGCTTGCTGAAAGTCGCTGGGTTGTGGGAAGGCTGCGAGAGCTGATTGATCAAGGTATTTCACCTTCAAAAATTGGAGTTTTGGCTGCCGACATTGAGCTCTATTGGCCCGTGCTTCAACCCCTGTGCGAAGCAGAAGGAATACCCACCAATAAGGATATTGTCACTCGATTGACAGCATTTCCAGAAATTGAGCGATGGCTGGGGCACCTTCGTTTAGCTGCAAAAAAAGTTTCCTATGCTGATCTTGGACAAGTCATCTATCCCCAAGTTTCGGAGCAAATTTCCTTTGAAGAGTTCAAAGGTCTTTTTGTTCAGCTTTTGGGTGAAGAAGATCTCAGTCGGTTGGCAGAGGTGGAGAAGATTTATCAATCCTCCGTTTTCAAAACTGAGAACCTTTCGGCCTTTGATTTTATTGGTTTGATCCTGAAGAGCAGTTTTCGACTCCTCAATGAAAAAGCTGAATCAGTGCTGAAAAAGCTGCTCGAGCAAAGCCTAGACGTGAAAATGTCTTTGAGTGACTGGCTCTTTCTACTCGAGAGTTTGGCACATAAAGCAGAAGTTCTCGTGGGCGCAGCTCAACGTGGAGGAGTTCACTTTCTTAACTCCTATTCTGCCGACATGCTTCATCTTCAGCATCGAATCTATCTCGGAGTGACTGAGAGTCAGGTGAAAGCAAAAAATCGTCGATTGTTGAGACCTACGGAAATTTTTTCTTTAGGCAGTCAGACGGGGATTTTGCTCGCAGACCCGGAGCTCAGTCCTGTGGAATTTGATTTCCGTTGGTCGTTGCTCGGCGAAGGATCTCATGAGCTTTGCTTTCCTGAAGCTCACTTTTCTGGGGCCGAGGAAACGGCTGTTCAATTTTGGTTGGAAATTCAACTTCAAGAATCTTCACAGCCACAGTTGGTTTGGGATCAATCTGGAGCTCCAGTTTCGGAGTCTGAGTATAAGCCCTTTCCCGTTGCACTGGAGCATTTAAGTCCTTCGGGTATTGAAGATTATCTCAAGTGTCCTTTTGTCTTTGCAGCCCGAAGAGTTTTCCGATTAGGGGCTGAGGCGGTGGTGGACATGGAGCTGGATCCAAGGTCCTCCGGAACATTGGATCATGCTTTGTTGCAAGAACTTTATGAGCGTGAGAACTGCACTGAGCGAGACATTGAAGCTCTTCTCGAAGAAATAAAAACAAGACTTAGAATTGTCTTTTTTGACGGCAATAGCTGGAAGCTATACAAGCGACAAAAGTTCAATCTCGCTCTGCGGTTTTTGAAGTTTCAAAAAGAGCTCAAGAAAGCTCTTCCCGAATTCTCGAAGTTAGCAACAGAAATGGAAATCAGAATTGACGACCAAGGAATTCAGTGGCTCGGGAAGATTGACCGTGTGGACCAAAACCAACATGGACACATCATGCTGTATGACTATAAATCCTCGACGGCTTCTTTAAAGTCCTTTCCTCAATGGCTGCCAGAAGGGCAAATTCAGCTGCTCTTTTATGTGTGGCTTTTGAAAAACCAAAATAAAGAGGTTTCTGGAGCTTTCTATTTTGATCTCAAGCGAATGAAGCTCACCAAAGGATTTTATATCGACCATGAAGGCATGCAATCTTTGAGTGATCTTGTGAGCTCACGAGCAAAAGTGAGCGTCGATGTCCTGACCGAGGCGACGGGTCAACTCGAAGAGATCGTGTCGCATGTTCTTGATGAGATTAAAAAAGGAGAATTTCCACCAAAGCCCCGAGATAAGAATGACTGTCCAGAATGTGATTGGAGACATGTGTGTCGCGCCCCACATTTAAATTAGC
>JAJTIC010000093.1 GCA_021300175.1 Pseudomonadota bacterium | reverse complement strand
AAGGGGAATTGAACCCCTGTATCCTCCGTGAAAGGGAGGTGTCCTAGGCCACTAGACGTTGGGAACCCTAGATGGTGACTCGCGATGGATTCGAACCATCGACCCCTTCATTAAAAGTGAAGTGCTCTACCGGCTGAGCTAGCGAGTCATGTAAAAACGAGTCAGCAATTTGTTAGATTTTAGAGTTAGTGTCAACGCCTTTTCTTCATTCGCTGAAAGATGCGGCATTTCAGAAATTTGGGGAAAAATTACTTATTAAACAGCGGCTTGACCCAAAGGGTTTGCTCTCGGCCAGGGCCGACGCTGATCACATCAATTGGGGTGGCAACTTGGTTTCCGATGAAATCGATGTAGGTCGTACAGTTACGAGGAAGGTCCTTTAAACTATTGATTCGACTAATGTCTTCTTTCCAGCCTGGGAAATACTCAATCACAGGCTCAATGCGCTCAAGCTCGGCTGCATTGCTGGGGAATTCCTGAATGAGTTCCCCATCCAGCTTGTAAGCTGTGCAAACGCCAACGCGGTCAAAGCCTGTCAGAACATCAAGTTTCATTAAAGCGAGGTTTGTGAGCCCGTTGATTCGGATCGCGTATTTCAAAGCCACTAAATCCAGCCACCCGCAGCGGCGGGCTCGCCCCGTGGTAGAGCCAAACTCATGGCCTTCTTTCTGGATTCTTGCCCCCACCTCATCTTTGAGTTCTGTGGGGAAAGGTCCACTGCCAACTCGGGTGGTGTAGGCTTTAAAAATACCAATGACTTTGTCGATACTGGTGGGGCCTACGCCGGTCCCGATACAAGCGGAGCCTGCCACAGTACTGGAAGAGGTCACATAGGGGTAAGTGCCATGCAAAATATCCAGTAAAGTCCCCTGAGCTCCTTCAAAGAGCACTTGCTTGCCAGATTTAATCGCTTTGTGAACAGTCACTGAGACATCTTTCGATCGATAAGGAGCAAGCTCCTCAGCCATGGCTTTCAATTTTTTCAAGAGCTCTGCTTTTTCAAAAGGTTTTTCGCCATAGACTTTTTCGAGCAAAGCATTTTTCTCGGACAATGCGAGAGTGAGTTTTTTATCCAGATTTTCAGGGTCAAAAATATCCCCAAGAACGAGAGCTCTGCGCGAAGCTCGGTCCTCATAAGCAGGGCCAATGCCTTTTCCAGTTGTGCCAATCTTTTCATGACTCAAAGACTTCTCACGAGCCGCATCGAGCAGCTTGTGATAGGGCAGAATGATCGTGGCACTTTCAGAGATCACGAGTTGTTTTGGATTTTGTAAGTAACCACTGGCTTTGAGCTTTTTGATTTCTTCCCAGAGACTTTCGACATCAATCACGACACCGGCTGCGATCACACATTGTGTGTCGGCATGAAGAATTCCAGAGGGGATCAAGTGCAGTACGGTTTTTTCGCCATTCACGACCAGAGTGTGACCTGCGTTAGCACCACCTTGATAGCGAACCACCATGTCTGCTTTCGCAGAAAAGACGTCGACGATCTTACCTTTACCTTCGTCGCCCCATTGGGCGCCGACAACAACAACACCTGACATAGCGCCAAGAGCTTCCCAAAGATGATCTGATCATTCAAGACTTTTTAAAAATTTTACTCTGAAGTTTTCCAGGGCGGCACAGCGCCGTACCAGGCCGCTTTTGGGGGAAGCGTGTCAGAAGTCGTTCCATCCACAAAGAAGCGAATCATCTTCAGAGCTGCTTGCTCAGAAGCTTTAGCAAAAGCTTCTGTCGTATTGGCTCCCACATGGGCTGTGCCCACAACTTGAGCAAATTTAAAGAGACGATGATCTTTTGGTAAAGGTTCTTTTTCGTAGACATCTAAGCCACAGGCTCCGACCCAGCCCTGTTCAAGAGCTTCATAGAGGTCCATTTCAGAAATGACTCCTCCCCGGGACGTGTTCACTAAAATAATTCCCCGGTTGATGTATTCAAAATGCGAACGGTTGAGCATTTTTAAAGTCTCACTTGTTTTCGGCACATGAAAGCTGAGCACATCACTGCGTTTCAGAAGCTCTTCATAGGCCACACGTTCCGCGCCGACTTCCCGGTACATGCCGTCATCAATATAAGGATCAAAAGCGATGACTTTCATTCCAAAAGCATGCGCAATCTCAGCGACTCTCGATCCGATTCGCCCGAGGCCCACAATTCCATAAGTTTTGCCAAAAAGTTCAGTCCCCACCAGAAGATCACGATTCCATTCGCCCGTTTTTGTGGCTTGGAGATTGTCCCGTAAATGATTCGCACAAGCGAGGACCAGTGACCAAGTCAGCTGGGTGGCACTCTCGACATTGGCAGTGGGAGTGTGCATGACAGTGACGCCCCACTTTTTTGCTTCTTCCAAGTCAATGTGGTCAAAACCGCTGGTGGCAGTGATGATCACTTGCAGTTTTTTTGCGCGAGCGAAAAGATCTTTGGTGATGTGGGTTTTTGAGCGAATGATCAGTCCATGGGTCGAAGATAAATCCGTTTGGCTGAGATCCGGAGTCAGCGACTTTTCGACTTGAAAAAACTTTTGTTGGTTCAAGGTAATCAGACCTTCTGGCGTGAAGCGATCAGTGATGAGAATGTTTTTTTTCTCAAGGCTCATAGTCCCAGATCCCTTCTCATCTCAGCTTCCCAAGCTTGTTTTTGCGCAGGCGAGAAGTTCTTCCCCGAGATTTTTTCAAGCTCGGCGCAAAGATCCAGCATCAGGTTCAGCTGTTGCAGGGGAGTGATATATCCCATATGCCCAATCCGGATGATTTTGCCTTTGGCTTGATCTTGTCCCCCCATTATCGTAGTGCCGTGATTCTCTTCGAGCTTAAGTCGTAAGGTTTGGCTATCAACCCCAGCAGGCACTGCCAAGGCCGTCAGGGAAGCAGAAGGTCTTTCCGCGTACAAACAAAAACCCATTTTCAAAGCGTACTTGCGAACAAACAGCGCCCTGCTTTCAATTTCTTGAAACAAAAATTCAAGACCCTTTTCTTCAATCAGATCGAGAACGACATTGAGGGCTCGAATTAAAGTCACATTGGACGAGAAAAAAGTTTCCCCTTTTTGATTCGCACTTCGCTCTTTGCGAATATCAAAATAAAAGCGGGGCTGGGGGTTGCTTTCGATTTTTTTCCAAGCTTTCTGAGAGAAAGAAAAAAGAGTGAGTCCCGTCGGAAGCATAAATGCTTTTTGGGAGCCACCGACCAAGCCATCAATTTTCCAAGCATCCATGGGAAGATTCACTGCTCCTAGAGCCGTGATTCCATCCACGAGAAACAAACACTCGGGGTATTCAGCAATGATTTCTCCTAAAGCGTGGATGTCGTGCAAGACTCCTGTGCTCGTTTCGCAAGCCTGAGTCATAACGATTTTTGTTTGCGGATAATTTTTTAAATGAGTTCTTACGGCCTCAGGGTCCACAGCTTTGCCCCAGTTGGTTTTAAGAGTGGTGAGTTTCCCGCCATAGACTTTGGCCATTTCACACCAACGTTCACCAAATTTTCCAGAATCAATGCCGAGAATTTCGTCTCCGGGAGCTAACGTGTTGACCAAGAGCGCTTCCATTCCGGCGCTTCCTGTCCCAGAAAGCAAAAAGCAATCTTGCTCTGTTTGGAAAACTTTTTTTAGTCGCGTCAGAACTTGTTTCAAAATTTTATCAAATTCAGGGGTCCTATGATGGACCATTGGCCAAGCCAAAGATTCTCTCACTTTCGGATGGAGATTCACTGGACCGGGAGCTAAAACATTGTATTCTGTGGCCATGAAAATAATGTACCCAAAGATTGAACGAAAGAAATGGAACTTTTCTTTTTTGCTCGTGGCGTTGGTGCTGAGCGGGTGTGCTTATAATTTAGGCGCTCCTGATCGGACGCTTCCTATGGGATACCGGCAGATCACAATCCCTGTGTTTAAAAATCGCACGGCAGAGCCAGGCATTGAAACTTCCTTCACCAATGCCCTCATCACTGAATTTGAACGCAGCCGGATCGCTCGTGTCACACTGCCGGAAGTTTCAGAAGCTTTGGTCCAAGGTGAAATTATTGAGCTGAAATACATTTCAGGCGCACCCTCTACACGGGATCTCCCCACGGGTGCAGTTTTGGCCTCAGAGTTTCGAATTCTGATGAAAGCGAAAGTCTCGTTAAAAAGAAAATCAGATCTCGTGACTTTGTGGAGTCAAGAGTTTAGCGGAGAAAGAACTTACGTTGCTCCGCAAGTCACAGCTGCTGGCCTTAACACGGTGAATCCACTTTACAATCTTTCGGCTCGAAGGCAAAACATTGAGGCCATGGCTTTGGAAATGATGTCTGAAGCCCATGACCGTTTAACTGAGAATTTTTAATGCCACAATTAGAGCCTCAACAACTTTATAGCCGCATCGAAAAAGCCACGGAATCACAAGAGTTCCGTCCGCTCTATTTTTTCTTCGGTGATGAACCTTATTTGATTCAACAAGCCGTTCAGTATCTCAAAGTGTGTGCTTTGCATGGGGGCGCTGCAGATTTTAATTTCTCATCTTACTATGCAGGTGATGTGGAAATGTCTCGAGTTCGCGACGAAGTGGAAACTCTTCCGATGATGGCTACTCGCCGAGTTGTCATCTTGAAAGAAGTGCAAGATCTGTCTGACAAAGAGTGGGAAGAGCTCGAGCCCTTAATCACGACACCAGTCACAAGCACTGTCTTTTTGGTGGTCGGTCATAAAGTGGACAAGCGTCGAAAGTTTTTTCGGCTGCTCTCGGAAGCTTCCGAAATGGTGGAATTTAAAAAGCCTTTTGAAAATCAAATTCCTGGCTGGATCCGACATATTGGTAAAGCTTTTGAACTCACTATGAGCGATGAAGCTGTGCAACTCATCCATCGACTGGTCGGAAATCAGCTTTCCGAAATTGAAGCTGAAATTCGCAAACTCGCTGACTTTGTCGGTGAGAAAAAGCGAGTAGAGCTTGAAGATGTGGCTCAAGCCGTTTCTCGAAAGCGTGAAGAGAGCGTTTTTGATCTGACCGATCGATTGGCCGCAGGGGATAAAGTCCAGTCGCTGTTGCAGCTCGTGCACTTACTGGATCAGGGTCAGTCTGAAATTGGGATCGTATCTTTGATTGCGCGTCACATGCGAATTTTACTTCTGATCCGGGAGGGGATGGAGCAGGGGTTCGCCGGCCAAAAGCTTGCGACTTTTGCAGGGGTTCCTGCTTATTATCTGAATGACTATGTGAAGCAGGCCAAGTTTTGGACAAATAAGCGTCTGGAGCAGTGTTTGGTGCTTTTGGCAGAGACGGATAAAGCTTTGAAGTCCTCGCCGCTGTCGACACATATCTGGCTGGAAAACTTGGTTTTGAAAGCTTGCTCCCTTCATCAAACAGCCCAAAGTCCTGTCGAGAGAATACCGAGTTAAGCCGATAACCTTTGAAATGTCGGCAAAGATACAACAGAAAAGAAAATTTCCTCGTCGAAAATTTCCGCGAAAAGTGGGAGTTCTTGTCAATGGCGAATATTTGGTCGCTGATGGTGTTGAAATCGGCGAGGGTGGAATGAGTCTTTCCTTGGGGAAAACCCCCGCGAAAGAACGCCCTTTTGTCTTGAGCTTTCAGATACCAGGTGCCTCTTTCGTTTCGGTCCGTGCAGAGCTTAAAAGCGAAACAGCCGAGGGCGGACATTACCTCTTGGGTTTTTCTTTTGAAAATCTCAAATTTGATAAAAAACGCGAAGTGAGGACCTATGTTTCATCACGGTCCTCCTCAGATGAGATGTTGCGCTAGTTACTTGTTCAAAGCTGCGTGGGCACGAGCTGATAAACGAGAAATTTTGCGAGAGATCGTCTCTTTCTTGTAAACGCCTTTGCTCACAGCTGACATGGCTTTCGCAACATATTCTCTCAAAGCAGTTGGAAGCTCTTTTGATTTTGCTTCAATAGCCTTTACAACTTTCTTTTCAAAAGTTTTCACTGCATTTTCAGCTTTCGTATTACGAGCGTTCTTTTTGATGGCTTGACGAGCTCTTTTTGCCGCCGACTTATGATTTGCCAAGGGGTATCCTCCACAGTAATCTTTTTAAAAGTCCCTTATTGACAGAGACTTTGGTCCTTCAACAAAGAGCGGTATAGGTAACATAGGCACATCTTTGATGCAACACAAAAATAACCAAGAAAATCCGAGTGATAGCCGTAAACCAAGCCCTGCAGGAGCAGGCCTTGTGGGTTCAGCCGCTGCTATGGCCATGGGAACCCTGACTTCCCGGGTTTTGGGCCTTTTTAGGGATGTGGCTTTTGCAGCTTTGTTTTCTAAAACTGTGACGGATGCTTGGACGGTGGCTTTTCGAATCCCGAACCTGTTTCGCAGGCTTTTGGGGGAAGGGTCTTTGGCTGTGAGTTTCGTGCCTGTGTTCATAGAAGCTCGAGAAGGCGATTCCTCGGGAGTGAGGTCCCAGAACCTCGTGAATAGCTTTTACACTTTGTTGCTGTTGCTCCTGACTTTGATCACTGTCCTGGGCATTGCCTTTTCAGAACCCATCGTTCGCCTGATCACAGATCCGACTTATGCTGAGATCCCTGGGAAGCTGGATCTGACGATCAAGATGACCAGGATCATGTTTGTCTTTATTTTCCTCATCAGCACTTATGCATTTTTCATGGGGATTTTGAATGCCCTTGGCAGTTTTGCATTGCCGGCTTTCGGGCCGGCTCTTTGGAATGTTTGTCTCATCTTGGGAATATATTTTCCCAAGGAGTGGCAGGGTTTTGAGGGTCAGGCGATGGCGTGGTCTGTAGTCATCGGAGGAATAGTTCAAGCAGGTTTTTTGGTTCCAGCACTCATCCGTCGTGGGTACTTGCCAAAAATCCATTGGAATTGGTCCAACCTAGATTCACAAAAGGTCCTCCAAAAAATGGGGCCTGGGATTTTGGGCACAGCAGTGCTTCAGATCACCACACTCATGAACACTTACTTTGCTTCTTCGCTGGGTGAAGGCGCAAACTCGTATTTCTATTACGCAGATCGGTTGTTGGAATTTCCACTTTCGATTGTGAGCGTGAGCCTTGGCACAGCTTTGCTGCCAACGCTTTCAACTTTGTGGGTGCAAAATCGAAAAGAAGAAATGATCGCAACCGCCAATCGTTTTTTTCGGATTAATTTGTTTATTGGTTTTTCTGCTGCGGCAGGATTGTATTTGTTGGCCAGGCCCCTGGTGGAGCTGATGTTTGAGCGAGGTCGCTTTGATTCCCATGATTCCATGATCACCGCTCAGATTTTAGCAGTGGCGTCGTTGACTCTGGTGGTCTCTAGCGGTGTGAGAGTGTTTGTCCCGATTTTTTATGCCCTCGGGGACACCAAGTTCCCTGCGAAAATCTCATCGATCTGTGTCGCTGTTCACATTGTTCTCGCTTATGTCTTAGTGGATCTCTTTCAGTTTCAAGGGTTGGCCGCAGCAACTGTTTTGACGGCGACTTTGAATTTAGGTCTTCTTTTTTGGGGCTTTCGACGGAAAGTGGGGGCCTTTGGATTTTCACAAGTGCTGAAATCTTTGGGTCAGTTTTCAGTTCCACTCGTATTGATGAGTGTTTTTCTTTTGCAGTACCCGTTTT
>JAJTIC010000045.1 GCA_021300175.1 Pseudomonadota bacterium | reverse complement strand
TGTACCCCGACTCTTGTGGCCATGGGGCTTGAGATGATTGATTCCATTCGTCTGATCATGAATCGCGCCACAGATCCCAGCACGGGCGGAAGAAATTTCTCAAACCACTACTGTTTTCCAAAATGGAATGTGGTCCCGGTGAGCTCCCCCATTGAAGTGCAATACATTATGGCTCTAGGAACGGCCCACGTTCAGAAGAAGGTAGGCAAGAAAGCGCTGACAGTGGTGACGGGTGGTGACGCAGGGACCGCTGAAGGCGACTTCGCGAGCTCTCTCATTTGGTCCTCTCGGAAAGGTCAAGAGCTTCCAGTCCTTTTGACGGTGCAGAACAATTGGTGGGGGATTTCAACTTCTTTCGAAGGCCAGCACGGAGAGTCGGCGATTGCCGATCGCGCCAAAGCTTTCAACATCCGTGCTCGAGTTATCAACGGCAACGATCCAGTGGAGTCCTACCTCGCGATTCAGGAAGAGATGGCTTACATCAGAAAAACGGGGAAACCATCTTTCATTGAGGCTCGGTTGTCTCGATTGTATGGACACTCTTCAGCTTCAGGTGCCAACTTTGCGAACCAGGAAACTGACTGTTTGAAAGATTTTGAAGCGAAGCTCTTGAAAGCAGGACTTCTCAAAGAGAGTGAGATCAAAGCGCTCTGGGAGTCATATGAGAAGGAAGGCTTTGAAGCTCAACAAAAAGTACGCTCCGAATCTGTGCCCACGCCTGAAAGTGTCTGGGATCATGTTTTCGTCAATAGTGAAAACGCAGATTGGAGGAAGTTCTAATGGCAAATATGGCACAAGCTATTCGAATGGCTCTTCATTATGGTGAAACTCAAATGGGAGTCTCAGATGTTTTTGGTCAAGATGTGGGGGCCCCCCTCGGAGGAGTTTTCACAGCTACTCAAGGATTGAAAAATTCTTGGAATACGCCTCTCGACGAGAGAGGGATTATCGGCATGGCCATGGGAATTGCCATGACAGGCACCCGCTGCGTGGCTGAGATTCAATTCTGCGATTACATATTCAATACGATAGATCTTTTGAAAATTGCTGGGAACAGCTTGTGGGTTTCCAACGGTCAGTATCCAATGCCACTGGTTGTGATGACGCCTGTGGGAGCGGGAATTCGCGGGTCAATTTATCATTCTCATTCTTTTGATAGTTGGGCTTCTCGATTGCCCGGTTGGAAAGTGGTGATGCCCTCGAATCCACTGGATGCCTATGGATTGCTGCTTTCAGCGATTCAAGATCCCAATCCTGTGTTGTTTTTGAAGCCAAAAGCATTGATGCGAGTCCGAGGGGAAGAGTTGATTCCCGGAGAGCCAGTTGATGAAAAAGAACTCAAAGCCATGATCGATGCACCGATTGGGGATCGCTCAAAGTGGAAGGCAAAGTGGCCAAAACTTGAGCCTTACATGGTTACCCTTGGCCAAGGAAAAATCACTCGCTCTGGCACTCAAATCAGTGTTGTTTCCTGGGGACGTCATTTGCTGCTTTGTAATGAAGTGGCTGATCAAATGGCTCAAGAGGGGATTTCTGTGGAGGTGATCGACCTTCGAAGCATTTATCCTTATGACTGGCAAATGATTAAAACTTCGATCCAAAAAACTGGGAGAGTCCTGTTCGTTAACGAAGATACAGAAGTCACCAATTTTGCAGAACATCTTGTGTACCGAACCACTCAGGAATTGTTTTATGACCTCTTGGCTCGCCCTCGTGTTTTGGCGGGCAAGAATCTGCCTGGTATCGGGTTACATCCTCATCTTGAGGACAATTCGGTTCCGCAGAAATACGAGATCGCTGATTTGATCCGAGAGATTGTGAAAGAAGTTCCCTAATGCCTCAGTCTCAGACGCGGCGACGAGTCCATAAAATTGGAAGGAAAAAGCTTTTTGATAAATATGAGCTTTACCAAAAAGCTGTTCAAAGCGCTGAAACCGATGTGGAATTTTTAAGAAAAGTATATCGAGAGATTCGGAAGAAGGATCCCCAGCTCCTGAGAGAAGATTTTTGTGGAACTTTTGCTTTGTCCTGTGAGTGGATAAAACTTCACAAAAACTTCTCAGCAATTGGAGTTGATCTTGATCCGGAGCCACTTGAGTACGGCAAAAGTCACGGCTTTAAAAAACTGAATGAATCTCAGCAGAAGCGACTTCGTTTGATCGAGCAAAATGTTCTGAAAGGTAGATTGCCCTCAGCGGATATAGCGATTGCTATGAATTTTTCTTACTTTGTGTTTAAGTCGCGTGAAATCATGAAGCAGTATTTTCAGAACGTATATAGGTCCCTCAAAAAGAACGGCATCTTTATTGTGGACTGTTTTGGTGGAAGTCATTGTTTTGAGGCCAACGAAGAAAAGACCAACTACAAGAGCTTTACTTATTTTTGGGATCAAGCGAGCTTCGATCCTGTAACGAATAGAGCTCAGTTCTATATCCATTTTAAGATGAAGGGGCAGCCCAAGCGGGAGCGTGTCTTCAGTTATGACTGGAGAATGTGGTCAGTTCCCGAGTTGAGAGAAATCATGCAAGAAGTTGGTTTCTTAAAGACCCATGTCTACTGGGAAGGCACCACACGAAAGGGTGAAGGTGACGGAATTTTCACTCGCACCGAGAAGGGCGAAGAGTGTCAGTCCTGGATTGCCTACATCGCGGCCGAAAAGTAAATTTTACCTGTCTGTGATTTGGACATCCAAGAAGCTTCTTCAAAACATGCCTTTAAGCTCGAGTAATTGGGAATGAGCTCGAGACTTTCTCAGAAAAGTGCCGTAATTTGGCGCCACTTTTAATTGGGGGTTTTTTGAAGAATAAACTTTTAATTCTTATGACCATTGTTTCACCGATTATTGGCTGTAGCAAAGATGACTCTGGTCCTCCAGCAGAAGTCTTTGTCACTTGTGCAGATGGGGGAGATCAAAGTGTTGGTATTATCAACGGGACTATTGTTGGGCGAAACTCTCCATTAGCTAACTCGTTGGTATTTGTAGTTCAGAGATTAAAAGGAGGCGCTTCGATTTGTACAGGCTCTTTGATTGATTCAAACATTGTTTTGACAGCGGCCCATTGCGTGGATGAAGCGGCCGAAGTTGAGGATGTTGAAATTTGGTTTTCTCCACAGCAAGTTTGTGACCTTCAGAATAAAAGCGTCGATCGAAAAAAAGCAGACGAAGTGATCATTCACAAAGGCTACAATCCCAAGTCCCGAAAGATTGAAGATGATTTAGCCGTCGTACGTATTTCAGGTCCAGCGCCCTCAGGGAAAAGAACCATCAAGCTAGTTCATGAATTTTTGAAAATGTCTTCGAGTTCAGAAATTTATGTGGCTGGTTATGGAAAGACCAAAGAGTATGATGTGGAAGATAAGAATGACCCTCTTCTTCGGTACACGAAGGTCAAACCTCTGAATTTTGGTCGCGGCTCCAATGATGAGTCGGCTTCAGTGCTTTTCTTTGACCAAAGCTCAGGCAGTAGTGTTTGCGCTGGGGATTCAGGAGGCCCTGCTATGATGCGCGATTCAAAAGGAATCTTGCGTCAGATTGGGGTTGCATCTTATGTCTTCAATCCCCAGGATCCCGATGCGGCTTGCTCATATGGGGTCGCCTACACAAGTGTCACGAAATACAAAGACTGGATTACGACCGTTTATAGAGCCCTTGCCAATGAGCACACTCTCGGGAAATCAAATCCTGCAGCGCCTTTTGAGGAGCTCACAAAACCAGAGTTCCCTCCAAGAGAAATTACTCCAAATCCCTAGAGGTCAGCAGGGGATGCAGTTTGAGCCCAATCTCACTGAGTTTGGGCTCTTGGCCTGAGCCACGATGAATCACACAAAGGACGTTTTCAACTTTAGCGCCTAAGGACCTCAAGTCTTGAGTGCTAAGAATCACTTGCCCACCCGTTGTCACAACGTCTTCGATCACACAGACGTTCCTCCCTTTCAGCTCCACACCTTCAGCAAACTGGCAAGTCCCATAGTCCTTGGCCTTTTTGCGGACAAAGGCCACTGGGATTCCAGTCTGAAGGCTGAGCGCTGTGGCCACAGGAATTCCACCCATCTCAAGCCCTGCGAGAACTTCAGTTCCCGCGGGGATGAGTGGTTTCATTTGTTCGGCGATGGCCGCCAATAATCGAGGCTGGGATTCGAAACGATACTTATCAAAATAGAACTCTGAAGTTTGCCCCGATCGGAGCTTAAAATGGCCTGTGAGCTTAGCAATTTGAACGATTTCTCGAGCAAGATCGGCTTTGGTCATAAGGGACCTCCTGACACCAATTTTAAGGCATAGAATTAGCAAAGCTTAAACACTGGAAGAGGCAAGCTCAATGGAAAAAGCAAAACTAACCCAACCTGAACCTGACTCAGCTTTGAGCTTTGCTAAGCTTTTCCTGATCTTAGCTGTTTTAACTCTGGGGTTTGTCTTAGGAGTTCGCTTTGTCATCTTGCCAGTGTCAGCAGTGCCCGCTATTGAGTCCGAAGCCTCAAGGTGACACTAGTTCAGGCTTTCTAGAAGCCATTTCTCATAAGCAGCCCCGATCGAGGCCGTTGGTATCTCAAGCAGACAAGGGACTTCGTAAGGATGTTTCTCCTTCAGAAGTTTTTCGAGGAGAGACTTGTGATGAGAAGGGGCTTTGATCAAAGTCACAATCTCGCTGTTGGTTTGAACTTCACCTTTCCACCAGTAGACGGATTTCATCCCAGGAAACATATTCACGCAGGCAGCCACTTTCTCGGCCAAACAAAGGCGTGAAAAAGCTTCTGCAGACTGCATGTCAGGAAAAGTCACATAGAAAAGGCTAAATGATGTTTTCACGTGGGTTTCCTTAAGCTCTGCTTTCGAATTTGCCATTGCTCCAGGGCATATTGGCGCATGTCTGTGATGTTATCAAATTCATCGACAATCTCAACCCCAAGAAGTGTTTCAATGGCATCTTCTAAAGTGACAAGTCCTGTTATTACCCCGTATTCATCAGCAGCCAGAGCAAGATGTTCCTTATGTTTAATGAAATAATCGATAGCGGAAGCCACTGTCATCCGTTCTGATACTGTGTTGATGGGTGACACCGTCTCTTTGATTGTTTTTGCATGTTGATCATTACTCAAGGCCTCAAGGATTTTATATCGATGAGTCAGTCCGATGATATTATCCAAAGAATCTTGATACACAGGGATCCGCGAAAAGCGAATGGGCTTAAATCTTTGGCTCACTTCTTCGACAGTCTCTGAGGCTTCGAGGGCAAAAAAAACACTTCTTGGGGTCATGATGTCAGAGACGTAGATATTGTTGAGCATCAGCAGATTTTTGATAATCGCTGACTCTTTCTTATGAAGAGTTCCTTCGTCCACACCGATTTCCGCAGTGGAAATCAGTTCTTCACGAGTCATAGAAATTTCGTCTTCAGATCTTCTCACAAGATTTGCCAATATCTCGGAAAGACGAACAATTGGATACATTAGGAAAATCAGAATCTGGATTATGTAAGCTGCAAATGGTGCTAGCTGTTTGTTATAGGTGGCACCAAGAATTTTTGGGAAAATTTCAGAAAGAATCAAAATACTCAAAGTAAGAACTGCTGAGAGAATAGAGACCGCTTCATTGCCATAGAGTTCTTGAACTTTGGCACCAATCACTGCGGATCCCAAAGTATTCACGGTTGTGTTCAAAGTGAGAATCGCCGAAATCGGGCGATTGATGTTTTCTTTGAGGTGCTCCAGCAATCGACCAGAAGCTCGCTCTTTCGCCAGAGTTGCGACGAACCCGGGGCTCACAGAGAGGAAGATCGCTTCAAGGAGGGAGCATAAAAATGAAACGCTAAGAACAAGAACAAAAAGAGCTAAAACACTCGTCATCAGGGGGGGATGCTATCACGTAACTATGAACGACCTCAAAAAAAAAGGCCTGCATGACGCAGGCCTTTTTGGGAAAACCAGAATAATTACGATTACTTCTGTTCTGCAGCTCGCTTCTCTTGGTATTTCTTTGCTAATTCGTCCTGGATATTACGAGGACATTGAGCGTAGTGAGCAAATTCCATTGAGAATTCACCTTTACCTTTGGTCGCCGAGCGGAGATCTGTTGAGTAACCAAACATTTCTGTGAGTGGAACGTGAGCTTCAATCACCGCATTTCCTTCGAAGGCCGTAGTGTTCACGATGATTCCACGTCGTTGGTTGATCTGACCGACAGCGGCTCCTTGGTATTCATCAGGTACCGTTGTTTCAAGCTTCATCATTGGCTCAAGGACGATGGGCTTCGCTTTGGAGTAAACTTCTCTCATCGCCGCCATTGCGCAGATTTTGAAAGCCATGTAACTCGAGTCAACATCATGGTACGCGCCATCCGATAACTCAACGCTCACGCCAACAATTGGGAATCCGATCAATGGGCCCTTCGCACATTGCTCTTTGAAGCCTTCTTCAACAGCAGGGATGAATTCCTTAGGAATACGACCGCCCACAACAGCATTCTCGAATTTGAAAGTTTCTTCAGAATTTGCTGGAAGTGGCGATATCTTTCCGATGACTTTCGCAAATTGACCCGAACCCCCCGTTTGTTTTTTATGAGTGTAATCGTAGTTAGCTTCTTGAGAGATTGTTTCACGGTAAGCCACCTGTGGTTTACCAACAATCGTTTCACAGTTAAACTCACGCTTCATACGCTCCACGTAAATCTCAAGGTGAAGCTCACCCATTCAAGAAATGATGGTTTCCGCAGATTCTTCATCGCGGTGGACTCGGAAAGTAGGGTCTTCTTTTCTGAACTTTTGAAGAGCTTTTGAAAAGTTGTT
>JAJTIC010000102.1 GCA_021300175.1 Pseudomonadota bacterium | reverse complement strand
GGCACTGTTGTAGGCGGCACTGTAGTAGGCGGCACTGTAGGAGGCGGCACTGTAGTAGGCGGCACTGTGGGCGGCACTGTGGGCGGCACTGTGGGCGGCACTGTGGGCGGTGGAGGTGTCACTGAGCCACTCACGCTGCTCACTGCTGGCGTGGTTGCGACTGTCATCGAGTGTGAAAAAAAGGATGATGGCAATCTTCTAGGTGTGCACTGAACATCGGGGACTCCCGTGCTTGGCCATTCAAAGCTGGAAACAAATTCATCAGCAGGACAATCCGGGGCTTCGGGAATGAGGTTGCATTGAGCGATCAGAGTGGATCTTTCGATGGCGGCTAAGAATTGGTCATTGTCACAAGCTGCTGGCAAAGGGTCACACTTGGCTTCGCCTGTGGCATTGAAACCGCGAAAAAGTGGTGCGCTCGAGGGACAACGAGTGGTCGCCTGTTGGAGGATCTCGGAAGGAATGTCGACTTCAAAGTTGATGGGCTTGATCGCAAGGCTGTTGCCTTCATACAAGATAGAGGCCCGAACTTTCTTGGTGGTGGAATCCATCACCAAAGAAGAAGGATCTATCAAGACGCGACAGGGGGGCGTCGCACAGTCACTACCCCCTGCAGGGAGCGAGAATTGGAGCAAATAATCTGAATTCAAAGTGCAGGTGCCGACCCCAGAACCCGTGCAGCTAAATGCGGCTGGTGACAGCACAGCTTCACTCAGACGCTGCTCTACTTTGGCCATCGAAGATTTCACACGCGGCAACAAAGTTTGCTTCTGAACATTCTGCGATTGATTGAGCATAATTCCAGAAACAATACCGACCACGAGAGTAATCCCCAGGGCTTGTACTAAAATAGCGCCTTGCTGAGACCTGACACGGACAGTTGTTCGCATGACATTCTTATCGGTAATTGAGGCCCCCGACATGAATGAGTGTTTCAATTTGAGATCTCTTTAAGGGAAGGCGCAAAAATGTCACTTTCTTAGAGACTTCGCCACTTTGCTGCCTTTAAAAGACTCAGAATATGTTGAAGAAATGGCTTAGCTTTGGCACCAAGTGAAGCTGCTGAAGCTGGTTGTTTGACCATGACCGGGCGAGGATCCAAATGAGACATTCAGAATACAGTTTTAGGTTTCTGCTTGTGTGCGGATGCGCCCTATGGTTCGCCATGCTGGATGTTGCGGCAGCAAGCCGCTCCCCTCTGAATAACTCTGAAATCAGTCAAGTGAAGAACATGGTTCGACAAAGTCTTTTATTCTTTAACGATGCTTTACGAGACCCCAACACCGGACAGTATCTTGATGCAATCTCTCTTCAAGAAGGCTCTTCACGAGAGAATAACTCCTCGGTGGCAGCTACCGGCATGGGTCTTGTCTCGCTGGCGATAGGCGATGCCACAGGTGATCTTGAACAGGCTCACCTGAAGGCAGTGAAAACTCTGAGCATGTTACTCGACCCTTCTTACTCAAGAAGGAGCACTCAGGGATGGTTTCGCCATTGGTTCAATTCACACGATGGTAGCGACAACTCAATGTCTCGGGCGGATGGATATTCTACGATTGACACTGCTATACTTGTCGCTGGATCCTTACTGGCTGCTAATTATTTTAGTGACAGAAACAAAGACCCACAAAATGCCTTAAATCTCTTAACAAATGAGTTGCTTCATTCAGTGAATTGGGCCAGCGCGATTTCTGATGCTACACTTGGAAATCTCTACTTAAACTTCAGCCTAGAGCATGAGATTCCACTAGCAAGCACAAAGAAGTTCAATGAATATGTCCTCGTTGCCTGCATGGGCAAGTTAGCGGAAGAAAATAAGGGCAAATTGGGGCCCATGAAGCAATTCTGGGATCGTCATTTCGCCAGAACAGATTTTTTACCAAAGAAAACATTCCGTGGACAGGCAAACCCAATTCAACTTCTCACTGATTCCCCGACACATTTTCTTTCTAGCTTTACAATCCAATTTGCGTATTACCTGTGCGGAGATTTTAACTCAAACCAAAATTATATCCGGTATTTCAAAAATGCGATGAAAGCAGATCGAGCATGGTTTCGCCAACAGAAGGGAAGTCGGGCCGCCTATTGGGGTAATGGAGCTGGCGAAGCACTCAACGGAAGATATGCTGCTAACGCGATCGATAAAAACCCTGATCTCATTAGTTCTCCCCACATAGTGGCGGGGTTTATACCCGCAGCCCCAGAGGTTGTTCGAGATTTACTAACCATGCAACGGGAGCGCCACTGTATCTTCTCTCACGGAGAGTATGAATTCCTTTGGCGCTGTACTCCTCGCAATTTCTCTGTTCGACTGAATCGCTTGCAAGCGATTGATTTTTCGAGCCTGTTTTTAGGCTTGGCGGTGTTACACCCTTTGATCCCGCAGGATTTCTATCAGCGCTATAGCCCCTGAAATCGATCAGTGCTGATTTTAAACTTTCTCTACCTTTGGGGAAGAACCTTAGAACCGAACCAAAAGAATGCGTGGGGTCTTTCTTAATCCCACTTTACCTTCTCTGCTGCAAACTGAACTTGATAACTCTTTGCAAAGTCATCGTAGAAAACAAGATCCACTTTGTACCCTTGTTGTTTGCTCACTAAGGTAAACTATTTTAGATCTGTCCAAGCTTTAAATTCGCTTGGACGGATTTGATATCGAGCAATATTTCCCTCGTGCAAGCTTGTGATTTCAAGTTCAAGAATTTCAAGTATTTTTTTTGAATCATCAGTATCAAGCTTCAATTTTTCGACTAAATTTGAAAGCATATGGGGAACTTGTTTGCCTGGTGTTTTACCCTTAACAATGGCCTGTATAATTTCTTGAATTTTAGATCTGTATTTTAATTTCAGCAAATTCGGCTCTCCTAAGGATTGCTGTATTGCTGAATATCTCTGAGTTGATCTTTTGTAAGCCCACATGAAAAGATCACGGAACAATGACACATCGTTTTTCTCATAAATACCGAGCAGCGCTTTTAAATACGTATCTTGGTCAACATCAACAAAAGCCAATGGTTTCAAATTCTTCTTAATAAGAGGTATGTTTGCAGATATTCTCGACGTTCTTTTGTTCACATCTTCAAAAGTTTGCAAATACGATAAGTGCACTAGAGTGAAAAAACATTGTTCGAAGGGGTTTTCAATCTGCTTTGCTTTTTTCAAAAACAACTCAAACATAACACCCAACAAATGTGGATTATCAATTGGCAGATATGTGCTACCAGAGATCTGAACAGCTCTTTCGCGAACTTTACCAGAGGCGCTAGGGTCTCCTAGTAGGTTGTCTGATAAGAGGGCGTGAATGTTACAAATTGTTAGCCTGTCAAAATCAATCTCCACTGCTGAATCTATTAGAAATTCAATCGCAGCTTTGTGATTTAAAATCATTTGGGCTTCGGTTGCGTTTTTTCCATCTGCGGCTTCGCCAAGCTCGATCAGTCTTTTGGTTTCCAATAAAGAATAGGTGTTTCCCTCTAAACGGCTAGAGTTCCACGAAAGATCAATGATGAGTCTTTGATAAATATCTCGAGCATAGGTTCCTGCTGGTTTTTGAGATGGCTCAACTTGCCCCAGCACTAACAGCTCATCTTTTTGCTCTGGGCTTAAAAAAGATGATTTATTAGGAATATAACTTTCTAGAAATTTTTGATTATAGCCAACTGGGTCTCTTTTGGTGATTGGCTGGCTGATATGTTTTAAAAGTTTTTCTCCGTCTTTAGATAATTTAATATCTTTAAGTACAGATGTGACATCCTTGGGTTCTGCCTGAGTTTTTGCAGTAGGCTTTTTTGAAACAAAATAAATTCGTGCGCGCGCTTGTCCTTTTGGTTCGATTTTTTTCTTAGCCTCTAAAGACTTCAATGCTCTCTGCAATGATCTTCTGACGGCGGCGTCTTCTGCATTCATATCCATTGCAGTGGCCAGATCAGTAATTTTCTGACCTTCAGTTTGCTTTTCAAGAATTTCCAATATGCGACTCTCAAGTTCCGAGGCTCTAGCCATGTCGATGCTATTGCGACATATATTGTCGCAATACTCCTTATTTATATTATATAGCATTTAGCTGTCGCAATTTCAACTATTGCGACATAAATTGTCGCAATACTGGTACTTTTGTCGCAATTCTCAAATTGAGACAATTAGGTTCCTTCGAGACGTTTGAAGGAACTTGAAGCTGAGAACACCAAGCTTAAACGCATCATAGCCGATCAAGCTCTTGATATTGTCATGCTGAAGGACGTGAACTCAAAAAAGTGGTAAGGCCCAATGATCGAAGATCAGAGGCTCTGTATCTTGTCGAAAAGTACAGGGCTGCTAAGGCCCGATGCTTTCGACTTTTGGGCCTGAGTGTTTCCACTCTATCTTATCAGGAGAAGCCGAACCAAGATGGCCCTGTTCGCGATAAGCTGATTCAATTGGCAGGGCAAAATAAGCGCTTTGGTCATCCCAGACTTTTCACTCTTTTGAAACAAGAGCTGCCAGAAGTGAATCACAAAAAATCCCACCGCATCTACACGGAGCTGGATCTGCAACTTCAGAGAAGAAAACGCAAGAGCTAAGGTCGACGACTGGCATTGGCGATACAACAACATCAGTCCTCATTCAGCCCTGGGTGTGAAATCACCAATTGAATTTGCAAAAGAGAAAGAAACTATGTTGGCAAGCTAACGCCACCTGACTCAGGATCTCTGACTCACAGAATCTAGGGAGAACCGCCACTCAAGCGAGGCTGAGTATTTTACTGGTGATTTTATCGCAAGCTTTGCTGCTGGATACTTTGATGGTCTTGTGCCGAGAAAGTCGAATGTCTTTGGCCAAGTGGAAACGGATACTTCGGTGGATTCTGCAGTTAAAAAAGTGCCCGAGTTCTCTGAGATTAAGGGTCCTTTTGAAATCAAATTGTTAGTGCTAGAACCTGCCGTGGGCGGTGGTCGATGATTAATTATCGATACACGTCTTTACGGTGGGCGACTCGAACTACTTCAATTTGCAGCACTTTGTCTTCGATCGAGTATACTATCCGGTACTCCCCGACTCGCACTCTCCAAGCATCAGTACCCACTAGTTTCTTGCAAGAGCTAGGACGTGGATTCTGCTCTAGGGAAACAATGACTTTCATCACTCGCTCTCGAGCAGGCTTTGGCAAAGCCAAGATTTCTTTCTGGGCAGTGGGAAGAATAAAGACAGAGTACTTAGCCATTTTTATTCATTTTTTTCATGAACTGAGAAAGTGGCATACCTTTGCCTCTTTCTTTTTGGCGAGCTCTTACTGCCTTAATGTCCTGAAGATCTTCAAGGTACTCGACCAAGTCTTCAGCCAAGAGCTTATTCAACAGATCCGAAGTCGACACATCATCGTTTGCAGCTTTAAGCCGCAAAGCTTTGTGAATACTCTCATCAACATAAAAAGTAGCTTTTCTTCGTGCGCCCATACAACTGATCTCCTGAGGTCATTATACCCGCATTACCGTATTACCGCAATACTGCAAATCAATTGTGACCGTCTCCCGATAAATAGGTCCACCTAAAAAGGTAGAAGCGTAGTGACAAAGTTCTCCAAAAACCATAAAGGAGACGTCATGAATAGACGAAGATTTAACCCCGAAGAGATCACTGGATTTCTACAGCAAGCGGATC
>JAJTIC010000053.1 GCA_021300175.1 Pseudomonadota bacterium | reverse complement strand
ATGAACCCTTGGCAGTGGAAACAACGATGCTCGAAATCGTTAGAAACTGATCCTCTTGAGGGTCCTCAAAGGGGGATTGGTTGCTAAGGTGTTTTTTCTGCGAGAAGTTTTTCGATCTCTTTGCGAACTGACTTTTCAGTCGGATCTGTGAGAGAGCGATACCGAGCCCTGACTATCCCGTTTTTGTCCACGAGGAATTTTTCAAAATTCCAGAGAACACTTTGAGGGATCGCAGGATAGGATTTGGTCAGAAAAGCAAACACCGGCTGAATTTGATTCCCTGTCACAGGTCCCTTTTCCATCAAAGGAAATGTCACTTTGTAATTGTCGCTGGCAAACTTCTGAGAATCACCCGCATCCTGTTTAAAATCATTACTGGGAAAAGCGAGGATTTGGAAACCCTGACTCCCATATTCTTCTTGGAGGGTTTGTAGGCTTTTCAGTTGGGGAGTAAATCCACACTGAGAGGCCGTATTTACAATGAGTGTGACTTTGCCTCGATATTGGGCAAGTTCCCTGACGCTGCCATCAAAATTCTTCACTTTCAAGGAGTAAATCGAGTTTGACTCGGCAAAAGTAGATCCTGACAAAATCATAACAAAGAGAAGAAAGAAGGAGTGAGTGATTTGATTTTTCATGTTTCTAAGCTACCTCAACCCAAATGGTTTTGCATAGAGCTATGACCTCTTCTTTGTGGACTCACACAGCGAATCCCACTAGTCTTTGGTCATTCCCTAGGGGTCTTCATGTCAGTGATGGATTATAAAAAATCCGGAGTGAGTGTCGAGGCTGGCGATGAGCTGGTTGAATGGCTTGCGCAAGGTCAAAAGAACCAACCCCATCAAGAGCGCCTGATCGAAGGAATTGGGGGATTTGCTTCTCTTTTCGATATCTCCTTTCCTGAAATGACCCAGCCACTTCTTGTCACTTGCACCGATGGAGTTGGCACAAAAGTTAAGCTTGCATCTCGTTACAATCGCCCAGAGCCCATCGCGCAAGATCTGGTCGCAATGTGTGCCAATGATCTCATTTGTACCGGCGGTAAGCCCCTTCTTTTCCTGGATTACTACGCGACGGGAAAACTTGATCTTGATTTTGCCAAGAGATTTCTGACTTCTTTGAAAACAGCTTGTTCTAAGGCAAACATGGTTTTAGCCGGCGGTGAAACTGCAGAAATGCCCGGAGTTTATTCTCAAGGCGATTTTGATGTTGCGGGATTTGCAGTCGGCGTGGTGGATCAATCTCAAAGACTAGGGCCTCATCTTGTCCAAGAAGGGGATGCTTTGGTGGCGGTGAGTTCGAGTGGTTGTCATAGCAATGGTTACTCACTCCTCAGAAAGATCTTTGAAAATGATCTTGACCAGTGGATCGATGAACTTCTCATTCCGACAGCTCTCTACGTAGACTTTTTCTTGAGTTTGAGAAAACAAATAGCAGTTCATGCTTTAGCTCATATTACAGGAGGAGGCCTTGAGAATGTACCGCGAGTTCTGCCTTCTCATCTAAAAATGAGCTATCAAATGTGGGAATTCCCGCCCATCTTTCAAGAAATCCAAAAGCGCACCCAGATGTCAGATTTGGAAATGGTGAAAACTTTGAATTGTGGAGTGGGGCTTGTTTGTGTAGTTCCTCAAATCAGTGTAGCAAAAGTGCTGACTCAGGCTCAGCAATTTGGTTTTCAAGCTTGGGAAATGGGGAAAGTGCTTCGTGGCTAATCACCGCTGGGCCATTTTTGTTTCAGGGACTGGATCAAACTTGGCCAGTGTGATGAGTTTGAGATTTCATCTCCATGTGGCTTGTGTCGTGAGCAGTCGGTCCCAAGCAGTAGCGGTGAATCGGGCCTTGAGAAACTCAATTCCTGTGCTTTGTCCTCGACTGCAAGAAGCTTCGGCATGGACGGAACTTTCTCAAACGCTGAAGCTTCGTAAAGTAGAACGAATTTTGTTACTTGGTTTTATGAAAATAGTTCCTGAATTATTTCTGAAGGATTGGGAAGGTGAAATTTGGAATTTACATCCTTCCTTGTTGCCACGTTATAAAGGGGCTCAAGCGCTTGAGAAAAGCTTTGAGGCAAAGTCAGCGATGGGCGTCAGTCTCCATGAGGTGAATCGTGAAATGGATGAAGGAAAAGTTCACTTACAAAGTCGAGTGATCGCTGCAGAAAAAAGTGAGAACTTAGAGACGGCACGTTTTTGGATCCATAAAGAAGAGCAGCGCCTGGTGCGGCAATGGGTGGGGTACAAATGATTGAAAAAAAATCTGAAATTTGCATAGTTTCTGTTTTTGGTCGAGGTCATTGGCTGGCAGCTCAATTGCAAAATGCAGGAATTTCTACAGTCCTCATTGAACTTTCAGAGCAGATGGGAAATTGGTCCCCGGAAGACTGGGAAGGGCCTTTTGGTGGATTTCCCACGGAGGTATTGGGGGCACTTTGGACGCAGAGGATGAATGAGGATGATGAGCTGGTACAGTTACCCCATGGACTTGTTTTTTGGTTGCCAGAAGGCCCTTATGAAATGCGGTCCATGAGCGAGAGTTCTCGAATGACCGTCGCCCAAAAAGAGAAATTGCAGAAACTGGATCAATTCTATGGTCGTACCTTTTGGAATTGGAGAGATTTAGAAAACTTCCGGGTCTCTTCTGATCTGCGTGTTCAAGCGACTTTCGCAGTGAAGCAGGCCACTCGACGAGGAATTACTCGAAATGTGGAATGGCTCAAGTCATTAGGGGTCCATGTGGTCGAGAAAGCTCAGTTGATGGATCTTTCGTCGATGGCAGGAAAAACCATGGAAGCTTTGGAAGTCAAAGTAGAGCGACCGTCTCTGTTGGAAGCCCATCAATTTGTCTGGTGCCTCACTTCGGAAGAGTCAGGAATGCTCAGCACTCAAGTGCAACAAAAACTCTTCGGTAAGAAAGTCTTAGAAAGTACCTGGTCTTGGATGCGATTTCGCTATTCCTTGAGTGACTCAGGCACAAGAAGTTCGTTGCCACTTCACTTTGTCAGTGTTCAAGATCCTGACTTAGCTCTCAGTCATGAGAATGCTCTCATTGTCCAAAGAACAGCGAGTCAGGATCTCTGGGATGTATGGATGCTGTTACCTTCAGAACAAAGATTCAACAAACAGTACCTGACTGAGAAAGCCGTGCTTGCAAAGAAAGTTCTGAGTGAAAAGTTACCACAGACGACGGTTGAACTTGTGAACTATCCACAAGAATATGAATACACTTATAATCAAATCGGTCCAGCACGCTATCCCGTTTATCAAGGAGTCTCATTGAGCCTCGGGCGAATCGAACATGGATGGTCGAACTGTTTCTTTGATTCTCCTGAGACTTGGTCCTCTTACACTTGGGAGGGGCGAGCTCCGACTCAGTTAGCAATCTTGCAAAAAATTGAAAGCTGGTGGAAGCGAAAAGAGGAAGTGCGAAAAAAGAAAGAAGCAAAGCTGCAGGCGAAAGCAAGATCGGCTAAAGAGGAAAATTTATGATTGCTCGGTACACAAGGCCAGAAATGGGATTAATCTGGGATATTGATGCCAGATTTTCAAAAATGCTCGAAGTTGAAGTCTCAGTGGCGGAAGTTCAGGCTAAGCTTGGCATTATTCCC
Source organism: Pseudomonadota bacterium (assembly GCA_021300175.1). GTDB lineage: Bacteria > Bdellovibrionota > Bdellovibrionia > Bdellovibrionales > Bdellovibrionaceae > JAJTIC01. The sequence goes on along the minus strand of JAJTIC010000053.1, from coordinate 12,750 downwards.
CGAGCCTCTGCGGCTCAAATTAAAAAGAAAGCCCAATTTTCAGTGAAACGAATTCATGAGCTTGAAAAAAAAACGAAGCACGATGTCATCGCGTTTGTGTCAAATGTAGCGGAGCATGTGGGGCCCTTTGGGAGATATGTTCATTTTGGCATGACAAGCTCGGATGTTCTCGACACAGCTTTTTCTCTGCAGGTTCGAGAGGCAGGAAATGTTCTCAAGGAGACGTTGGATTTTTTAGAGAGAACAATCAAGATCTTGATCCGAAAGCATCAAGACACTCTTTGCGCCGGACGGACTCATGGGATGTTCGCCGAGCCGACCACCTTCGCCTATAAAATGGCGGGACACTTGGCAGAACTTCAAAGAAATCGCAAACGACTCGAAAGAGCTCTCGATCAAATGAGAATCTGTAAGCTTTCAGGAGCGGTTGGGACTTATTCGAATCAGCCAGCAAAAGTGGAGGCCTTGGTTGCCAGGAAATTGAAATTGGAGCCAGAGACGATTGCCACACAGGTGGTTCCTCGAGATCGTCATGCCGAGCTGATTTTTAGCCTTGCACTTTTAGGGACGGGGTTTGAAAGGTTAGCGGTAGAGCTTCGCCATCTTCAACGAAGTGAGGTGGGTGAAGTGGTCGAAGGATTTTCAAAAGGTCAAAAAGGATCTTCAGCCATGCCCCACAAGAAAAATCCCATTTCGGCAGAGAACATTACGGGCTGTGCAAGGCTCCTGAGGTCCTATGTATCCAGCAGTCTTGAGAATGTTCCTCTCTGGCATGAAAGAGATATCTCCCATTCCAGCGTTGAAAGAGTGATGTTCCCAGATGCCTTTATCTTGGCCGACTATGCAGCTCATCGCTTGGCAGTGCTCCTTGAGGGTCTTCATGTGGATAAAAAGAAGATGCAAGAGAATATCGCCCTCAGCCAAGGGCAGTTATTCAGTTCTCAAGTTCTTCTCGCCTTGGTGGATAAAGGACTGGATCGAGAGCTTGCTTATTATCATGTTCAGAGGTTGTGTCACTCTTTAGGGCGAGGAGATCACTTGCAAGAAAAGATTTTGAAGGATCCTGAGTTGAAACAACTCTTAAAACCTAAAGAGGTGAGAGAGATCTTTGGCTCGATGAGAATCAGGAAAGATTTGAAAAACTCACTCCGAAAGGTGATGTGATGAACCTCATTTATGAAGGTAAAGGGAAGAAAGTCTTTACGGATCCAGCTTCCCCCGATTGCCGGATTGTTGAATTCAAAAATGATCTGACAGCCTTCAATGCTCAGAAAAAAGGTTCTTTCCCTGATAAAGGGGAGGTGAGCTGTGGGATTTCTCATTTGATTTTTCAATTTCTAGAATCGAAAGGAGTGCAAACTCACTGGATTGAAAAGATCAATGCCACCCAAGTTCGTGTGCAAGCGCTCAAGATGTTTCCACTAGAAGTGGTTGTGAGAAATCGTCTTGCCGGGTCTTTGGCCAAGAAAATGGGACGAGAAGAAGGCGAGATTCTTAAGCAGCCCTGTGTGGAATTCTATTATAAAAGTGATTCCTTGGGAGATCCCTTTTTATCTTCGGAACAAGTTCTGGCCCTGGGACTTTTGGACTCGGCAACTGTGAGCCAGATCCAGGGTGCGGCTCTTAAAATTAATAGTCTTCTTAAGCAATATTTTCAGAGAGCTCATCTGGATCTCGTGGATTTCAAGATTGAATTTGGTGAAAATGCGCACAAAGAAATTTTATTGGGGGATGATATCAGTCCTGACAGTTGTCGTCTTTGGGATGAAAAAACGCAAGAACGAATGGATAAGGATCGGTTTCGAAAGGACCTCGGCGGAGTGGATAAGGCATACCGAGAAGTTTTAAAAAGATTGGAGTCTTTGTGATTCGATACGGGGTGAAAGTGATTCCGCGAGAAGTTATTCTGGATACGCAAGGTCGAGCGGTCAGCCAGGTCTTGGTACAATCGGGATTTCCAAAGGTCCACCAAGTCCGCGTGGGAAAGTGGATCGAAGTGGAGTTGAATTTACCTGAAAAAGAAGCTCATGAAGAAATTCAAAAGATTGCCAGGGGGATTTTGATAAATCCTCTGCTTGAGAATTACGAAATTGTGAAGCTTTAAACCAAAATTTGCACAGGGGGAAATTTGGCAAAGAGAATCGGTATTTTGCGATTTCCGGGCACAAATTGTGATTCTGATGTGTTTGAATTTGTACAATTGAAAGGTTATGAAGCTCATTGGTTGTGGCACAAAGACCAATATGATCTCAACGGATTTGAAGCTCTCATGATTCCTGGAGGCTTTAGCTTTGGGGATTACTTAAGAAGTGGAGCTCTCGCAGCCCGAAGTCCAGTGATGAATTCAGTCCGGCATTTTCACGGTAGAGGTGGGCCCATTCTTGGGATTTGTAATGGATTTCAAATTTTGTGTGAGTCTGGTTTATTGCCAGGGGCCCTCACTAAAAATCAAACGGGCAAGTTTGTTCATCGATCTGTGAATCTTCAAGTGGTCTCTCACGCAAGTTTTTTTGGTCCCCAAAAAGAAACTCTTCAATTGCCAGTGGCTCATGGTGATGGACGCTATGTGATTTCGAATCCCGAAGAGTTGGAAGATCAAGGTCAGGTTTGGTTGAAGTATCAATCTGAAGTGAATGGATCGATCCATCAAATCGCAGGAGTTCTTTCTCCTTGTCGAAAAGTGGCGGGGCTGATGCCACACCCTGAGCGGGCGATCTATGCGTGGATGGAGAGTCAAGACGGATTGGGGTTTCTACCATGAGTGCAGAACTGGAAGCGAAGTTAAAGAAATACCGATTCAGTCATTCTGAGTATGAAAGAATTAAAAAACTGCTCGAGCGTGAGCCTCAGGGTCTTGAGTGGGCCATTTTCTCTGCATTGTGGTCTGAGCACTGCTCTTATAAAAGCTCCAAAAAGCATTTGAAGAAATTTGCGAAAACTTTGAATGAACGGGTCATCAGTCCTGAAGGAGAAAATGCAGGAATTCTAGATCTCGGCCAAGGAGAAATGGTAGCCTTTAAGATGGAGTCTCATAATCATCCAAGCTTCATCGAACCTTATCAAGGAGCTGCCACAGGGGTTGGGGGTATCCTCAGAGATATTTTTACCATGGGAGCAAGGCCCATTGCTTTAGCTAATTATCTTTGTTTTGGAGAAAATCAAGCTCGGCATTGGGATCAGGTGGTGCGCGGAATTGGTGGGTATGGCAATTGTGTGGGAGTTCCGACAGTCACAGGCCAAGTAAATTTTGATTCTAAGTACAACTCGAATATTCTTGTGAATGCTTTTGCTCTGGGAGTTTTTGATCAGAAAAATTCAAAAGTGGCTCTGTCTCGCTTGAAAGAGCCCGGTGGACTGATTCTTTATGTAGGGGCAAAGACCGGCAAAGATGGTGTCCATGGGGCGGCGATGGCCAGTGAGTCATTCGATGAAAACTCTGATTCGAAAAGACCGAATATTCAGATTGGCGACCCTTTCTTTGAGAAACTTTTGATTGAAGCTTGTCTTGAGGCCATTCAAACAGGTCTTGTTGACGCTATCCAAGATATGGGGGCCGCTGGACTGACTTCGTCAAGTTTTGAAATGTCTGTTAAAAGTGGTTTTGGATTTCTTCTTCGGCTTGACCAGATTCCTTTAAGAGACGCTACCATGAGCGCTGAAGAAATCATGCTCAGTGAGTCTCAAGAACGCATGCTTCTCGTGGCAAAGCCGCCTGCTGTCAAGGAGTTAATGTCCATTTTTGAGCGCTGGGGTCTTGATTGTGTGGTCGTTGGTGAAGTGCGGGCAGAAAAAGAGTTTCAGATTTACGAGGGAGAGACGTGCTTGTTGTCTCTCGATCCGAAGCTGATTGTGGACGACGCTCCTGTTTATGACAGGCCCTATGAGGTCTGGAGAGATTGGAGCTGGGAATCTTTGGAGCAGAAGTTAAATCAGAAAAGATTTCTTGCTTGCGACTTGGAATTTTCACGCCAGCAAGTTTACGAGCAATTTGATCAGATGGTGGGATTAAGGACGGTGCGTTCTGCGGATCAAGATGTGGCGTTTTTGTTACTCAAACAAAGCCAGCGAGCTCTCGCAATCGCTGTGGGTTGCCGTCCCTCGGTGATGGAGGCCAACGCAGGGCTTGGAGCTATGGATGCTTTTCTTTATCCGGCCTTTCAGATGTCCATTAAAGGGGCTGTTCCCATGGGTATGACAGACTGTTTGAACTTTGGAAACCCTGAAAAAGTAGAAATTATGTCCGATTTTGTGGTTTCCGTGGAGACTCTTGCGGAGGCGGGATTGGCTTGCTCTTGTCCCGTCATTTCTGGAAATGTGAGTTTCTATAATGAAACTTTGGGTAAAAATATTATTTCAACCCCGGCCGTGGCTGTTGTTGGCCTGAGGTCACACGTGAATCAGATCCCATGGGATTCTTTTCAAGAAAAGGGGAATTGGGTGATCTTGATTGATTGTCCTTTGGTGAGCGAGAGATCTGCAGCCTTGAAACAAGCCGGTCAGTATTTGAAGTGCCTGCAAGAATTTTCAAGAACTGTTTCGCCGGTGGCCGCGCAAATGGTGAGTTTGTTGGGGCTCAAGCAGTCTCTGCAAGGGATGGAAGGAAAAGGTCTTTTCTGCAAAGTGAAAGACAATCAGACTGGGCGACGCTTTTATCAAGTGATTTTTGAAATCAGAAATGAAGATGAGAGCCACTGTCAGCAGGTTCTACAAGGCTTAGACGAAACTCTCAAACGGATAGATCCGAGGGCAAGTGTTCAAGTTTTAGGGGAAGTTCAGGAGAAAAATCCATGAGTGAATTTCGAGAAGAGTGTGGTGTTTTTGCTGTCACAGGCCACAGAGAAGCAGCTCAGCTCACCTATTTAGGACTCTATGCTCAGCAGCACCGAGGTCAAGAGTCTTGCGGAATCACTGTGCCTAAGAACTCTCAAGAGCATGTCACAGAAAAAGGATTAGGTCTTGTGGGGGATGTGTTTGATAGTACAAAGCTTCAGCGTTTGGAAGGAATGAAAGCCATTGGTCATGTCAGGTATTCCACGACGGGCCAAAATTCACTCATGAATGCCCAACCTTTGTCCGTGCAAGTGAGTTTAGGACCTGTGTCCGTCGCTCATAATGGAAACCTCACCAATGCCAATGAGTTGAGACGGCAACTTCAGAGTCAGGGTGCTATTCTAACGGGGAGCAATGATACCGAAGTGATCCTGCACTTGCTGTCACGGGCTCAGGAATCTTCGTTTGTGAGTGGACTGAAAAAAGCTTTACAGCAAATCAGAGGGGCTTTTAGTTTAGTTTTTCTTGCTGATAATGAAATCTGGGGAGTGAGAGATCCCCATGGTTTCCGACCACTCGTGATTGGCAAAATGGAAAAGGCTTATTTTTTAGCAAGTGAGACCTGTGCTTTTGATTTGATCGGAGCTGAACTGATCCGGGAAGTTCAGCCAGGGGAAATTGTGCGACTCACAGCTCAAGGTATAGACTCTTGGGTCTTTGCAGAAGCAAGACCATCGTACTGTGTTTTTGAGCACGTGTACTTTTCAAGACCGGACTCTGTGGTCTTTGGTCGCTCAGTCTATCAATCCAGAAAACTTTTTGGGGAAGAGCTGGCCAGAGAAAACAACACGGAAGCAGATCTTGTCATTCCAGTGCCAGATTCAGGGGTGGCTGCCGCTTTGGGTTTTTCTCAAGCTTCTGGGATTCCTTTTGATTTGGGAATCATTCGAAATCACTATATCGGAAGGACTTTCATTCAGCCAGTACAAGCGGTTCGCGATTTTGCAGTTAAAGTGAAGTTAAATCCTCAAACCTCTGTTTTTAAAGGGAAAAAAGTCATTTTAATTGATGATTCTTTAGTGCGAGGGACCACCAGTCGAAAAATCGTACAAATGGTACGCATGGCCGGAGCAGAAGAAGTGCATTTAAAAATTGCTGCTCCTCCCACGACGGGTCCGTGCTACTACGGAGTGGATACCCCCCAGGCTGCAGAGCTGATTGCTTCGCATAAAACCCAAGATCAAATCTGCGAATTTCTCCAGGCTGACAGTCTGCAGTACTTGAGCATGGAAGGATTGATGCGAGCTGTATCAGCTACGGAAAGAGATCGCTTTTGTGCGGCTTGCTTTGATGGAAAATATCCCACACAATAAAGTTTTCGGGAGTGGGGAAAATGACAAGGAAGTCATGGCAAGCTCTGCAGCCAGGAGATCTCATTGATGTGGTGGCACCAGGCTCAGCGATCGATCTTGAGACTGTGAAACAATCGCTGGAAGTTTTAAGCTCTTGGGGGTTTGTTCCTCGTTTTGAAAGTTCTCAGATTCAGCCTCATCCTTTTTGCTCAAATTCCCATGAAAATCGTTTTCAGTATTTGAAGAAAGCTCTTTTTTCTAAAGATTCAAAAGCTATTTGGTGCTTGCGGGGCGGTTATGGGTCGATCCATCTCATCCCAGCGCTGGAAAAACTCAAAACAATTCCTCAGAAGCCGAAGCTCGTGATTGGGTATTCTGATATCAGTTCCTTGCATCTCTTTCTGAATCAAAAATGGAAATGGATGAGTCTTCATGCGCCTTTGATTGAAGGCTTGAGGTCTGGTCGAACAGAGCTTCAGCACTTGCAGGAGCTCAAGTACGTCTTATTGGGGAATGAAAAAGAAGTGGTGCAGGATCTCATTCCGATGAATTCCAAAGCTCAGAAACTTCGCTGGAAAAAGTCTCAATTGGTGGGTGGAAATCTGTGCACTTTACAAAGTCATCTCGGGACCGGGTTACATCCGCGCTGGAAGAAAAAAGTCATCGCTTTTGAAGATATTGGAGAGCGAGGATACCGTATTGACCGCATGCTGGAACATTTTCGACAGGCAAGAGTTTTTGACGGTTGTGAAGCCGTGGTTTTTGGTGAATTTGTTGGCTCTCAGGAAAAAGATGGGCGAGATCTTTCAGAGGTGGCACTCGAGGAGTTCGCGCAAAAAGCACCTTGCCCTGTGTTTCGTGGTCTAGAGATGGGGCATGGAACTCGGAATCGACCTTGGTTTTTTGGAAGTTCCTTAGAGATTGTTGGTGGATCGCAAGCACAAATTGTCGTGCAAACAGGAGTACAAAATCCGTGAATCTCAGTAGTTTTGAAAGAAAGCTTCTTGCTCAAATTGAACCTCAAATTGTGGGACGCACTCCAGGGATTCAAGTCCAAGTTCATCAGACAGGACGGAAGATCGCGGATCTGTCTGTGGGAGATACTTATCCTTATTATGATCTTGCCAGTCAGACGAAAATTATTTTCACCGTCCAGGCTTTAATGTGGGCCTTCGAGGAAGGTAAGTGGGATCTCGAGACCAGGATTTCTCAAAAGGTCTCGTGGTTTCCTTATCCAGAAATTAAAGTGATTGAGTGCCTGAATCATTCGAGTGGGCTCCAGTGGTGGGCCCCTTTTTATGAAAAGATAGACCTCAGTCAGCCCCGGTCTCAAAAATGGGATCATTTGAAAAAAATGATCGCAGAGCTTCCGCTGGAGAAAAAAGAAAAGGCTGTTTACTCAGACATCGGTTTTTTGGTTCTCGGATACTTTCTGGAGCAGATTTTTGATTTGCCTTTGATGGATGTGTGGGCAAAGACAAAAGAGCAGTTTTATCCAAGGCTCAGTCTTGATTTTCACATGGATAATCAACCCAAGCAGCCGCAAAGATTTTACGCTCCCACAGAGCGAAATGATTGGCGAGGAAAAACTCTTCAAGGTGAAGTGCACGATGATAATGCTTGGGCTTTAGGAGGAGTGGCTTCCCATGCGGGACTTTTTGGGTCCATCGATGATGTGTCTTGGTATGGCCTTTTCCTCCGAAGTCAGCTCAAAGGAATTTCTAAAACTTTGATTCGTCAAAAAACAGCTCAGCTGTTCACGGCAAGATCTTTGCCTCTCGGAAAAGGTGATTGGGCTTTAGGGTACATGATGCCGACTCCAGGGGCGAGCACGAGTGGGACTTACTTTTCACCGTATTCCATCGGCCACACAGGATTCACAGGAACTTCTTTTTGGTATGATCCGGCTCAGGATTTGATGGTGGTGATCCTTGCCAATCGAGTGTTATTCGGACGAGACAATCAGGAGTTTTCAAGTTTAAGGCCTTCCATTCATAATTGGGTCGTCGAAGGATTGAGGAGAGCTTAATGAATCTAAAACCCGGTAGTCATATTCATTTAATGGGTATTTGTGGCACAGCCATGGCATCACTGGCTGGTCTGTTGAAAGACCGCGGGTTTCAAATCACTGGAAGTGATTCGAATCCTTATCCTCCCATGTCAACTCAACTTGAAAGTTTAGGCATTTCAATCATGAAACCCTATCGGGCCGAAAATTTAAATCCAAAGCCTGACTTCGTGATCGTGGGAAATGTCATTTCAAAAACCAATCCAGAAGCTGCAGAGCTTTTAAAAAGTGATATTCCATTCACCAGTCTGCCGCAGGCTATGGGCGAATTTATTATTGAAGACAGAGAATCCATCGTGATCGCGGGGACTCATGGTAAGACCACCACCACATCTCTGATGTCTTGGGTGGCGACGGAGCTGGGTGTTCAGCCAGGATTTTTAATTGGTGGTATTGCGAAAAATTTCTCGAAGTCCTTTCAAAATCCAAGAGGGAATTACTTTGTTATCGAAGGAGATGAATACGACACGGCGTTTTTTGATAAAGTTCCCAAGTTCACTCATTATCGCCCCAAGCATGTCATTTTGACTTCGGTGGAGTTTGATCACGCGGACATCTATAAAGATCTTGACGCTGTCAAATCAGCTTTTCGTTTGTTGCTGAAGAAAACTCCAAAAAATGGAACTTTTTTGTACTGGGGTGAAGACGCTAACATTCGTTCCTTGATTGCAGATTGTCTTACCGTGAAAAAGTATTCTTACGGTTTCCAAGGTTGTGATTATCTGATTTCAGGAACAAAGACGCAGGGGGAAACCACTGAATTTAAAGTGTCCTTTCAGGGCAGTGATTTGGGCATTTTTCATGTACCCCTATCCGGGCAGTACAATGTTCTTAATGCCACAGCAGTGATTGGTCTCTGTCATCAGCAAGGTTGGGATTTAGAAAAGGTCAAAGTGGCACTCAAGTCTTTTTTGGGGGTTAAGCGACGACAGGAGGTTCTTGGTGAACCTCGGGGGATTCTTGTGATTGAAGACTTTGCTCATCACCCCACGGCGGTGAAAGAAACTTTGCGAGGGCTTAAAGAAAAGTATCCTGGCCGAAGAGTTCACGCGATTTTTGAGCCTCGCTCGGCCACCTCGCGCCGGAAAGTCTTTCAGAAAGACTATGTTCAAGCTTTTAAGCAGAGTGAATTTACTTATTTGGCGCAAGCTTTTGACACTTCAAAGATCGATGAGAGTGAGCGCTTTTCAAGTCAGGAACTCTCGCAGGATCTCAGAGAACAAAGTATGAAAGCTCATGATTTCGCGACAGTGGATGAAATTGTGAACGCCGTCACTGGGGAGGCAAAACCAGGCGATATGGTCGTTGTTATGAGTAACGGAGGATTCGAAGGAATCTATCAGAAGTTGCTTTTGAGTTTGGAAAAAGGCCTTTAAGAGTCCGAAAAAATCTTAAAAACGCAACCTGTCAAACTTGGTCAAATGTCAGAAAAGTTTGTCTTTTTCGTCAGACTTTAGTCTGCTTTCTATGTTGGCTTTTATAAAAGTAACATGGAGGGGATTATGTTTGGTTCAATTGCAACAGCTTTTCAACATGGCGGATTCTGGATGTATCCAATTCTCGCGCTTCAAGTGGTCACTCTGGCGATCATGGTTGAGCGAGTCTACGCACTTTACGTGAAAAGAAAAGGCCAAGAGCATAACTTCATTAAAGCTTTCGAAGATAATATTCGTCGCGGCGAACTTGAGACGGTAATTCAAAAAGCCACAGCCGAGCAAGCTCAGCATCCTTTGGCGGCAGCTGTCGTTGCAGGAGCGCAAGCCGCAGCCACATTTGGTGGACGCGATGAAATTCAAGGCAAGATGGATGAAGTTCTTCTTCATGAGAATGCTCAATTAGATAAAAGAGTTGGATTTTTGTCATTGCTAGCGAACGTGGCTACGTTGGTCGGTCTTTTAGGAACAATTACAGGGATGATCAAATCATTCGCAGCAGTGGCTTTTTCAAATCCAGCCGAGAAAGCAGCTTTGCTTGCTGCGGGGATTTCTGAGGCCATGAATGCCACAGCTTATGGTTTGATTGTTGCGATCCCAGCTCTTCTGGCTTTTGCGGTGTTCAACAACCGAGCCAATCACTTGGCAGAAGATCTCAATCAGTCCGCTTTGAAAGTTTTTAACTGGTTATCCTTTGCTTTTGATCCCGTTTCTTTGCGCTCTCAAACGAAAATGAATAACAAGTCTAAAGCTCAGAACTCGCAGCACGAGTTGAACGCATGAGTCACAAAAGACATTTAGATGGTGAGTTAAATCTGATTCCATTTATTGACTTGCTGTCTGTCTGTATTTGCTTTCTTTTGCTCACGGCAGTGTGGCTCCAGGTGGGGTCCATGGACGTGAAGCAAGCGGTGGGTGGGCAACCTGCTTCAGAAACAGCGAAAAAAGCTGTGGTCTGGGTTTTTATGGGTGAAAAGGGAGATCTGAGTTTTGATGTGAAGGACTCTCGAGTTTCAGGAGCTCTTGCTAAAGCGAAGATTCCCGGAATTGATGGGAAGCCAAATTTGGAAATGCTGTCTCAGCATGTTCATACTTTGAAGTCGATGGATCAGAGCTTGGCAACAGTTCTCATTCAGCCTCACAAGGAAAGTTTTTACGAAGACATCGTGTCCTTGATGGATAGCTTTAAAAAAGAAGGCCTTTCGGATTTAGGAGTCGCGCCACTGTAAGGCCCTGGAGGGGGAATATGTTAAAGACAAGTGTTCTAGGGCATTCAGCTCTTGTCAGCAGTATTGGGGAAGCATCGATTTTGAATCCTCAAGGCGAAGCTAAAAAAAGAAATGTCATTGCTGATCTTCTTTTGACAGCGTTGATTGATGCTTTTTCTATTTTAGTGATTTTTCTCCTGATGAGTTTTTCATCCACAGGAGAATTGCTTTTCATGGGTAAAAACATGGAGCTTCCCAAGGCGGCCCAAGGGATCGTCCTTGAGCGAAGTGCTGTCGTGAAAGTGGATCAAGGGAAAATTTATGTCGAGGACCAAGAGGTCAGTCCTGAGCAGCTCACGGGAGCCCTGTTAGAAATTCGTAAAAAGTTCCAAGAGACACGTCCTGGGGAAGAGTTTCCGGCTCAAATCACCGTGCAAGCAGATCGTCGAGTGAAATACGAAATGTTGAATTCAATCGTCTTAGCATCCAGTCAAGCAGGGATTAGTGATATTAAATTTGCGATCATCATGAAATAGGATACCGATTTTGAGAGCGCAACTATCTTTTCTGTTTAAGTTTTCTGGAGTGATTTTAGTGCTGATTTTGGGTTTAGTGGCGCAAGCTAATCCGGAACTTGAAAATCAAACTAGATCCGCTCTGATCGCTAAATTGACTCAAGTTCAGTTGACGTTGTCAGCTCAGGATAAAACGAAGCTTCCATTAACTCTTCGCTTGGCTGATCTTCATGCCGAGCGCGGTCGCTATTTGGCAAATCATGAGCTTGAGAGTGGGTGTTCGCCATGCACGGCTGGCGTTCAGGATCGAAAGAAAGCTCTGAGTCTGTACAAAGAAGTGCTTCCTCAGTTGTCGGCAGATCAGCTCGGGAAAGTCTTGCCACAAATGGGTCATCTCTATCAAATGCTCGGAGAGGAAGCTCAGGCCATTGAGGCCTATCGCAAAGTTTTGGGGATGACTTCGGCTCCTGAAGCTCAAGCAGAAGCCCAACTGTCATTGGCCGAAGTTTACTTCAAAAAACGAGATTTTTCTCTGGCAGAGTCTTATTATGATCAAGTCTTAAAGAATCCAAAATCAAACTCTCTGGGCCTCGCTCACTACCGAAAAGCGTGGACTCAATTTCATCAAGGAAAAGTGGCCACGGCGATTGAGTTGATGGTGAAACAATTAAAAACGCCCGGTTTGCTCACTCGTGGTGGATCCACTGTACAAGATCTTCAGTTTACGGAAGAAGTTTCTCGGGATCTTGTGACTTTCTTGGCTAAGACCAGTGTGCGAAGCCAAGACATTCAGTTGGTTTGGGATTTAAGCCCTGCTTCGGTGCAAATCTCAAATTCTGTTTATCTGGCGTCAGAACTAGAGCGCCTTGGGCAGACACAGGCTTCGGTCGTGGCTTGGGAGTTCGTCTATGAAAGACAGACTCAGCCTTCGGATCGCCTCGAGTCGATGATTCATCTGAGTCAGCTAGAACAGAATTTAAAAAATCAGTCAAAGGCTATTGAGTACTTTCAAAAGTCTTTGGAGCTTTGGGGACTTTTAAAGTGTGAAGGGCCAAGTTGTGCGGAATTGAAAGCTCGTTTAAAAAACTTTGTGATCGATTGGCATAGCGCCGAGAAAAAGAATCCCACTGCCGGTTTGCTCCAAGCCTATGTGTCCTTTCTCACTGTTTTTCCGGACGACGTGCAAATGCGGATCTGGAAAGCTCAGGTGGCTTCAGAGCTTCAAGACTACAAGTTAGCTTACGCAGAATTTCAGCAGGCCAGTCAAACCATGGGTCCTTTGCGTGAACCAGCATTATTGGGACTGTTAGAAGTGGCTGAAAAATCCAAAGATGATTACATCAAAGCGCTCAATGCAGCCAGCTTAAAATCACAAGCTGATGTGTTGACACTTGCAGCCAAATT
>JAJTIC010000038.1 GCA_021300175.1 Pseudomonadota bacterium | reverse complement strand
GATTTCTTTGCCTGCAGCACTTTGTGATGAAGAGCTTCTCATTGAGATCCAAAATATTCCTGAAAAGATGGGGTTTAAAATTGGCGAAGTCGCTGAGATGCTGGCAATCAAACAGTATGTTCTCAGATATTGGGAGTCAGAATTCGAAGTATTGAAGCCCAAGAAAGCCACCAATAATCAGCGTTATTACACTCGTAAAGATGTGGAAAATGCTTATTTGATTCGGAAGCTTCTTCATCGCGATCGTTTTTCGATTGAAGGCGCAAGAGCTGCGATCCGTGATTTGAAGTCTTTCGTCAAACAAGAAGTCAAAAAAGAAAAAGAGTGGATACAAGTTTTTGCAAAGTTTGATCAAGTGCAAGATCAAGTGGATCGCTTAATCTTGGATATCCGTAAGACTAAAGTCCTATTCCGATAAAATCTGCGCGTGGCTCAGCTTGGTAGAGCACTTGCTTGGGGTGCAAGAGGTCGCTGGTTCAAATCCAGTCGCGCAGACCAATTTATAATGGTCCATACCGGAGGCATGGGGGTCCATTCCTGAGTGATTTTCTCTTCTATCTTGTCTCAATCTGAGAATAGCTAAAAGATTCTTAGGTCCCAGTTAAAAAAGTCCGATGAGAGGTCGAATGGATATCGCTCCCGGTAGGGTATTTATCATTAAATCATCAGCGAGGTCGCTCACCACCTCGGAAGCCTTCTTGAAGAATCGCGGATGGCAAGTTGCTTCTGGCGTTAGTCTCAAGGAGTGTCTAGCATTTTTGATGAAGAATAAGCCTGATTTTGTGCTCATCTCTGCGGATCACAAACACAAAAAAATCCACGTGATTCCCGCTCTTCTCAAGCAGGCTCTCGGTTTGTATACGATTGGCATTTCCGAAAGTCAGAGTTCAGGATCGTTCAAGGTTCTCGATCAGATGAATGTGGATCACAAACACAATCAGACAGCGAGTGGCCCTGCTCTGGAGCGTCTTTTGATTTTGCTACAGAAGAAAGCTCTTGAAGAAAAAGAAGCTCGGGATTCGGAGGGCTTCACGGCTGACACGGCTTCTCATCAAGAAGGATCACCGGGAACGGCTGCATATAGCAACCTCATGAAAATGGCCGGCATTGACTTGGAGGATGAGCCCACAGCGCAGATCTTCAAAAATGAATCCAGTGATGAGCCCTCCGGAATGATGCAATTCGAGGGAGCCAAGGCTGTTGATGGTGTGAGCATCAAGCAAGAGGGAGTTTCCTCGGTCAGTGGCTCATTTACGCAAGAGGGATTGAATTCCACGGATTCAACGATGAAGCAAGAGGGGCTTCAAGCAAAAGACTTTTCAGTGAATACCGGGAAGCAGGATACTTTCCCTCAAGGAGATAGTCAGTTTCAAGATGCTCCCAGTGACTGGGGTGGTGATAAGGCTTTTGGAAAAAATCCTCAAAAAGGTGACCCGAAGCAGCCACAGTTCAAAACTGAAAAGCCCGCTTACATGGATCCGCGGCTGTCGCAGGTCGAGAAAGCTGTGGAAGAAGCGCTCAGAAGAGCTTCGATTGCAGTCAGTTCAACAGAATCACAAGCATTGCCTGAGTCCGTGGATCATGTCTCTGCGATCATGGTGACAGCTGAGAATTTTTCTGGATATTTGATTGCTGCGATGAATGTGAAAGTGGAGGATCGAGCAAAACTTTTTGAAGAAGTGAGAGTTCATTTCTTCGACCATATGAAAAAGAATGGTCATTCTTTAGAAGATATTGAGTTGATGGATTTAAAGGTCCATCCCGTGTCGTTTTCAGATTGGACCAAAGTGGATGGGGATTTTCTCAAGCAGGCCTTTTTTCAAAGCTCAGAACTGATGCTGGCATTTATCCCAGTTGAGAAAAAGAAACTTCCGGTGAAATTCGAACCTTCAGCGAATATATCAAAAGTGGTCTATAATGTCGAAGACTTGGAGCCCGATCAGCCGGTTGAATTTGATTTATATCTTCATTTGAAGAATAATGACAAATATCTGCTCTACACTCCAGAGAATGCGTCGATTTATAAAGAACAATTAGACCGTTTGAAAAAAAATGGGGTCGCCAATGTTCATGTCCGCAAGGAGCAGGCCCCAAAACTCAGAAAGTACCACACCCAAAATTTTCTGAATGAGAAAATCAAAGGCTACAAAAAGCGCAAAGTGCCAGCCTAAAAAATCGGTTAAATATTTCCCAAAATTGAAGGCTCCAAGGTCATTCCTTTAAAACAGGGGAATCTATGAAGAAATCCATAGGGGTCTGCGCTCTCTTTTTGGCTCTTTTGTCCTCAGAGGGACACACGAGGACTGTTCGGTTTGATCTTAAAGAGTCTCAGCAAGAGATGTTGAAGGCTCGAGAAGCCTTTCTCAAGGCGGCTTTTAGTGAAGAGCAAGTCCATGAGCATCTCCAGCGGGAACGAGGGGCCTTCTCTCAAAGTAAAGATGGACAAAGCAATCAGCTCGAAGTGAAGCTTGTGAGGAATTCAGGAAATTGAATAAAATTGTACAAACTGATCCTCTTGAGGGTCCTCAAAGGGAGATTGGCTGAGGGCTGCAGTCGAAGAAAGCTCTTTAGGTGTCATTTCGGATTTTAAAAGGACTTTACGAACTGCATGAGGATGAAGATATCTAAATGGAGCTGAAGATTTTCAGGTTTTTTGGTTGTACACCAACTCCTTCGAGTGAGTCTTTTAATGTGACTTCGGAGCAAGGCGCACTTGTGGTTGATGGGAAATAAGGGATCAAATTTTTTCTTGTTCTGCTTTTCATGAAGCCTTGCTTGAAGGCGTTCTTTCTCAGAGCGATTGTACTGCAGGTACTGGGATTGCGGAAAGTGCTCCTTAACCAGTTGTCG
>JAJTIC010000048.1 GCA_021300175.1 Pseudomonadota bacterium | reverse complement strand
GGGACCAATGAATATTGTTTCATAAGATATTCTTGAATGTAACCGCGAATCCACCAAACCGCGTATGTGATGAGGCGAACACCTTTGTAGGGATTGAATTCACGAACAGCGTGCATCAGTCCCATATTGCCTTCTTGAATCAAATCAATCAGGCGAGCTCCGAATTTAGAATATTCAGCGGCCACTTTCACAACAAATCGCAGATTCGCAGTCACCAATGCTTGAGCTGCTTTGGGGTCTTTGGTTTCATAGTATTTTTTTGCGAGCTCAGCTTCTTGCTCTTTGGTAAGAAGGGGATACTTACGAATTTCAGCAAGGTAAAGCTGGACGGGGTCACTCGTGGTGATCGATCGATCACTGGGCAGAGCTAAAGCTCTTTCCTCTTGATGAGGATTTTCATCGATATCAGAGGTCTCAAGTTCGACGTCTGGTGGTACTGGCTGAATTTCATCATCGTCGACGACAGTCACTTTCACCGCTTTTGCAGGTTGAACTGTCTTTTTCGACTTCTTAGGAGAAGAAGGTGATGACTTCTTTTTTGCCATAGGTCTCGCGGGTGTTAACTTAAAAATTTAGCCAGCTTCTTTTGGACCATTTCTTGAATTTTGCCTTTGAAGGGTGTCAGCATTAAAGGTAAGTCAATCATAACATTGATCTCAGAGCCTGAACCTTTAGCTTTGACGACGATCTCTGCTTTGAACTGACTCCCGCTGATTTTACCTTTTCCTGAAGAATCAAATTCACAATGGAGTTTGGGATCTAGTTTCTTGAGATCTTGGTCAGACTCAAAGAAAGCTTTGATTTTCTGAAGCGCATCTGTGGAATTTATAGCAACACTGTGGTCGATGGATAATTTTGGCATTTAGCACCTCGAATCAAGAGCCTCAGTTTGCCTTTTAATGGCGCCCATTAAAAGAAGTTTTTTGACCGCCTTGGACCAAATATGTCATTCTCATGAACTCTGGTCTAACCTAAGGAATATCAATGGAATTTGTGAGAAATCTAAAAAGAACGCATTACTGTGGTGAACTCAATCGTGGCGCAGAGGGACAAAAAGTTGTCTTGATGGGATGGGTTGATACACGTCGTGATCACGGAAGCTTGGTATTCATCGACTTACGAGACAGAGAAGGAATCGTCCAAGTTGTTCTTGATCCCAAGAAAGAAGCCACTTCATCAGCGAAAGATTTGCGCGGTGAGTATGTGCTGGCTGTCGAAGGAGTCGTCAAAGTTCGTCCCGAGGGCATGAGGAATACAAAAATAAAAACGGGCGAAATTGAAATCGAAGCGATTCGTTGTCAGATTCTCAATGAAGCAGCCACGACACCCTTTCAAATTGATGACAAAAACGTGAGTGAAATGCTGCGGCTCAAATATCGCTACTTGGATCTGCGCTCACCACGACTTCAAAAGCACTTAATGACTCGACACAAAGTGGCCCAGCTAGTGCGCAAGTTTTTATCTGATCAGGGCTTTATCGAAGTGGAGACTCCCATTCTCTACAAATCGACGCCTGAGGGAGCTCGAGATTACTTAGTGCCTTCCCGAGTCAACCCAGGTCAGTTCTATGCTTTGCCTCAGAGTCCTCAGACTTTGAAGCAACTATTGATGATTTCTGGATACGATCGCTATTTTCAGCTGGCACGTTGCTTCCGCGATGAGGACTTGCGTGCGGATCGCCAACCTGAATTCAGTCAGATCGACATCGAGATGTCTTTCATCGATAAAGAGGATATTATTGCAGTGAATGAAAAAATGCTTCGCTTGATTTGGAAAGAAATCAAGGGCGTTGATGTGGGTGACATTCCACGGATGACTTATCAAGAGGCCATGGATCGTTACGGCAGTGATAAACCTGATGTGCGCTTTGGAATGGAGATCAAAGATCTTGCGGCTCAAGTACAAGGTTCAGGATTTAAAGTTTTTGATGATGTGCTGGCTCGCGGTGGGATTGTTCGAGGAATTTCGGTTCCCAATGGAGCTGAGTTTTCGCGCGGGCAATTTGATAAGTTGACGGACCTTGCAAAGAAATCTGGTGCTAAAGGCTTAGTTTGGATCAAATCTGAATCTGATGGCACTTTGGCTTCGCCGGTCAGCAAGTTCTTCTCGCAGGATAAGCTTCATCAAATGTATCAAACCTGTGGTGCAAAAGTGGGCGATGCAGTTCTTATTGTGGGCGATGACTTTGACCCAGCTTGCGCTGCTTTGTCTGCTCTTCGACTCCATCTTGGTAAAGAGCTGGGCTTGATTGACACGAGCAAAGATAAATTCCTGTGGGTGGTAGACTTCCCGCTGCTCGAGTACTCACCAGATGATAAGCGTTGGGTCGCAAGGCACCATCCTTTCACGGCACCCATTGATGAACACGCCGATTGGCTGATCAAAGGGGAAGAATCCAAGTATGGACAGCTGCTCGCGAAAGCTTATGATCTTGTCTGCAATGGCTACGAAATGGGTGGAGGATCTATTCGTATCTATCGCAATGAGTTGCAACAAGCGATGTTCCGAGTTCTTGGAATGAGCCCAGAAGAAACGAAGCACAAATTTGGATTCTTCTTGGAAGCTTTGAAGTACGGAACTCCTCCGCATGGTGGAATTGCTTGGGGAATGGATCGACTCGTGATGCTTTTGTGCGGGACTGATGCGATTCGCGAAGTGATTGCATTCCCTAAAACAGCGAAAGCCACAGACCTCATGTCCGATGCTCCGAGCGAAGTGAATCGTGATCAGCTGGCAGAGGTGGGCGTGAAACTCAGTGCTCAAGCTGAGAAGCATTTAGAAGAACTTAAGAAAGGGTCGCCCTCGACTTAAGTCTGAATTTGATGATCCTAGTCTCAAGTTAAGACACTTTCAGCCGAAGAGTTACCCATCACACATGGAGGTGTGAAATGGAAAAACTGAGTGGAATTCTTCCCTCGAACGCGCGTCTGAAATCTGTCGATGTGAAAGACTCTAAACCTGTTCGCCCAGGGGCTCCTGATTTCGGTCGTCCCAAAGGCAGCAATTCGGTTCAAGACCGAATGAATATCAGTGCGCAAGCTTTGCAGCTCGCAGCGGATGATCATTTGGCTTTCAAAGATCCGAAAGAAGCAAGTCGTTCTCAGATTGTAAAAAATGTCACTGACAACTTCTTCAATAACCGATTGAGGGAAGCTCTGCCGGCCACAGAAAGTGTAGTGTCAGATGAATCAGATGATGTCGTTCCAGAATCTGTCACTTCTGAGGCAGCCGTGGGCCTTCTCTCCCAAGTAAAGCCAAAAGCGATGACTGCTGATGAGAGCGGTCCTGCTCGAGGTGAGCGCTTGGATGTGGTGGGCTAAGACTTCTCATAGGCGGGTTCGAATGTGAATCCGATCAATTCTAAACCGACGATACGGTAGATTCCTCGACAGAATCTGCCGGATTTGTTTTTTTCACAGACTATAATCCACTGCAGAGAACTCTGAATGACTTTTCTAACAAGGTCGAGTCCCCACTCGGGAGCTCCTTGACTGACCATCATCTCTAATCTTTGAAGAGCCTGTTGGGGGTTGCTGGCATGCAAGGTGCCCGAACTCCCTGCATGGCCTGTCGTCAGGGCTGTGAGTAAATGAAAAGCTTCTGGTCCTCGAACTTCGCCGACACAAAGGGAATCCGGTCTCAAACGTAAGCTCGCTTTAATGAGATGTCCCAGATCAACCGTTGGAAGAAGGCTCTGAGGATCGAAACGAGTCTTCGCTTGAGCTGATACAGTGTTGGGAAGACTGAGTTCTGGAGTGTCTTCAAGAATGACAAAGCGACGAAGAGATTCTGCCGCATTGAGCATGGCTTGAAGCACTGTCGTCTTGCCGCTGCCGGTAGGACCCACAACAAGGAAATTCTCTCGATAATCCACAATTCGCTCAAGAATCTCTAAAGCAGATCTTGGTGCCCAGCCTTTTTTTTCAAGTTTTTCAAAGTTCCACTGTGAATGAGTGGTGCGACGGAGCACGAGCTGATGAGATCTAACCAGAGGGGGCGCTATGAGTTGTAATCGAAAGCCTTCAAAATCGGCTTCTGCGATGGGATGCTCAATATTCCAGTTCATTCTTGTCTGGACCATGAGTTCATTCAGCATTGATTGATATTCTCGGTCACTTTGAAAAGCTTTTTCCCAGGGATAGAGATGTCCAGCTCGTTCATAGAAAACTCTTTGGTAGTCATTTACGATGATCTCTGTGACTTCGGAATTTTCAATCAGTGGATGGATGGTTCCCCATAAGCTTTCGGTCATAAATTCTCCTCAAAGAAGTTCAGGCTGCACAACGATCATGAGTTCAGTGCGATTCTCTCGGTACTCTTGAGAGTTTAAAAGCTCTTTAAAAAGAGGAATTTGTGAAATCCAAGGCAATCCCGAGCTTGAAGAAAGCGTTTCATTTCGGATGAGACCTGAAAGTGTGATGGGTTCTGGATTCATTAAATCAAAATGAGTCGAGATTCGGTGGGCAGAGATTTCAGGGATCTGTTGAGCATCTCCGCTCGGCTTCACTGAAGACACTTCGGCATCCAAGGACAGGTTGAGTCTGCCACTACGATCAGCAAGGGGTAAGAATTTGATTTGAATCCCATACTTTTTCCAAACAATTTCTCGCGATCGGGGAGTGATCATGGGAATAGGAATTTCCCCTCCCGCGAAGAACTCAGACTCCTTTCCTGACTTGGAGAGAATTTGTGGTTGGGCCAATGTTTTGAGCACGCCTTGAGTCTCGAGAGCTTTGAGCTGCGAAAAGATCTCATCATGACTGCCTCGAAGTTGAGGAAAGCTTTGAAATGAAAGTTGTGAAGGTAAACTGATGCCAAAACTTTGAAGCCAAGAACGTTGGACTTCTAGAATATAAATGTGAATTCGAGTTGTCGGCAGAGTATTCAAAGCTGTTTTATCCTCTTGAATTTCGATTCCATAGGCATTTGCCCAATTTTGAAAGAGTGAAAACTGAGGATGCTGTGGATTGAGATAAAGCTGGGGCCACGGAGTAAAATGAATTTTTTCTGATGGTAAAAAGTGATTTTTTAATTCTTGCGAAAGGCCATTGAGAATACTCTCGCGAAGAGACTCCGGAATTTTTGCGCGGAAGAGGTACCTGCATTTTTGCTCGAGGCACTTCCGTGAAAGATTTTGCCACTCGAAAAAAGCTGATAGCTCTCCTTGCACTTGCCAAATTCCATTTTTCATTGTCGCTGAAAGGTTGAGTGAATTCTGAACAGCTGTCAGTAGAGGAATTCGGGCCAACTCGTCGGCAAGTTCAGTGATACGTACTTGGTACCTTTTATTTCCTGACTTCAGAGTGGTTTCTCCTGGCCTTTTCCCACGAAGAAGCATTCTTTGGCCAGAAACAGTCACTTGGAGGAGTTTGCCATTCTCAACCCAGATGGGTCCTGAGATGGGGACAGATTTATTCTCACCCAATCCAAGGGTCAAGTTTTCAGCTCGTAGGAATGTACTCGCCAGTAAAGTCATGAGGAACATAGAACCTCCTAAACTACTGTTCTGGCATTTTGAAGACACAGCCGAGTTAGAAGTCAAAAGCAGATCTTGTTCAAGCTTCGGATTGTCCGCTCAAAGACAGGGGAGTTCGAAAGAAACGGTAACTCCATTATTGGTATTTTCCACATGAAGAGTTGATCCATGGGCACGGAGGATACTTTGGCAGATGGTGAGTCCCAATCCCATACCGACCGAATGGTTCATAACATCCTCATCAATAAAAAAAGGCTTCATGATTTTTTCAATCACGGTGGGAGAAATTTGTTGTCCTTGATTTCGGACCTCGAGCTTCATTCGATTGTTAGTGACCAAAGAACATCCAACGTCGATCACGGCCTCATCCAATGAAAACTTGGCCGCATTGTGAATAAGTCGAGAGAGCACTTGATTGATGTAATTCGCATCGGCTGCAATTTTTTTATCAATCAGAAAATCAATCTCAAGCTTGAGTCTTTTTTGTTTGATCAAAGCTTGAGTATCACTATTCAAAGGAACAGTTTGCTCCGACAAAACATAGGGCTGAATACGAATTTTCAAAGACTTTGTTTCGCCAGCAACAACAAGCAATGCATCATCCACCAAATTTTTTAAGCGGAGAGCTGATTTATAGACTCGGCTCAGGCAGAGCTCTTGTTCTTCGTTCAAATGTGTTTCGCGAAGCAATTCAGAGAAGGACAGGATCGATGTCAGCGGTGTCTTGAGTTCATGATTGATCAAAATCATAAATTGAGTTTTCGCTTGATCAAGAGTCTTGAGTTCAGTGAGTGCATTTGACAGAGCTTCATTCTTTTCTTTGATTTCAACTGTCATCTGAAAGCGCTCCGCGGCGCTATCAACTGTGGTCATCAAATCAATAGGATCCCAAGGCTTTGTCAAATAGCGATAAATCTGTCCCGCGTTTACCGCTTCAACCACTGATTGAATATCTGTGTAACCAGTGAGAAGCATTCGTACGGTGTCAGGATGCTTTTCGATCGTCTTTGACAGAAGCTCGACCCCGGTCATTTCAGGCATCCTTTGGTCGGTAAGAATCACGGCCACAGGATCTGGAGTTTGGTCGAGGATTTCCAATGCTTTGAAACCTGAGTCAGCTTTCAGGACTTTGTACCTGCTTCGGAACAGCCTCTCAAGCGCGTCCAAGTTATCATTTTCATCGTCCACACAAAGAATCGTAGGTTTCATTAGGTATCTAGTGTAGAATTTGAGACAGTATATGGGCAATAGGATATTGCTTTGCTAGATGCCAAACCATCACACGGAAGTGAAGGACGCAGATGATTTCGGAAAATTCAAAGAATTCAGAATCTTGCCTTAAGTTTGTCTTAAAAATTGACGAACTAAATACTGGAAAAAGAGAACCGATTTTTTTGCTTTTGAAGCAACGGAGAAATTTTATGAGAATTTTTGCGCCCATTTCTATGGTGGCTGCTTTTGTGATGATGGCTGTGCCGCCGGCACATGCTCAATGGGGATACGGGATGTATGGCGCCATGCAGTCTTGCCCTTGGGGAGTCAGTGCGGGGGATGGCGCTTCAGATATCCAAGATGAAATCCAAGACATGCAATCAGCCCTGGTGGAAAAACGCCAAAAACTCAGCGAAGAAAAACGCAAACAGCGCGAAATGCAGCGTAAATACGATCAAGCCAAAGAGCGCGTAAACAAGAATCTAAATGTCGGTTACTCAAACTTGATCATCGATCATATTGATGGAAAACGAAAATGTAGTGATTATCAAACGCGTGTTCCAGCTCCCACTGATGCCGTTCAAAATCGTGATTTAACTTCTTCAGATTCAGGAGCGGTGAGTGACCCATCAGGAGGATCAGCAACGGCAGCAGAAGACACGGGTGTTGCGACCGATCCTTATGCCGCGAACGTTTGGGGCGCCCAAATCTGTGATCGCAGCCGTGATCAAGCTCCAAAAGGTGGAGGTCGAGTTGTTGTGAGAGCTGCTTGCACAGTTCCTGCTGAAGCGAAAGTTTCTCAGGGATACAACCAAAAGCAGTGTGAAACGGCCGTGGCTTACCTCCAAGACAACAAAGATAAACTGGATCAGCAAGCTCAACTCGTCGCTGCACTTGAAGCTGACATTGAAAACTCGAAGACTGCTATCGCCGACAAACGCGGGGAACTCAGAGATGCTGTTCGCGAAGCTCAAAGAGAAGCTCGCGAGCAAATGACTGAGGGTGGTTGTATTGATTGTATGATGATGGGCAATGGCTACGTCATGCAGCCAAGAAAACCTGGCACAGGCGAGATTCTCGCCAATGTGGGCCTTGGAATTGCTTCGATGTACTTCGGAAACAAACAACAACAGTACATCACTGACATGAATTCAAAATTGGGTTTCCCAACCCAGTCTTATCCTTCGATTGGTTTTGGATTTCCTTACTTCATGGGAGCTCTTTACGGCGCCATCGGTGGTGGTGTCGGTGGTGGTGCTTTCGGATGTATGGGCGGAATGGGTGGAACTGGTGGTTTCAACGGCCCTTACGGAATGATGGGTCCTTTCGGGATGGGTGGAATGTACGGCGGTAATGGCGGTGCGTTTGGCTATCCACATGGAATGTACGGGATGCCCATGGGTGGCGGAATGTTCATGCCGGGAATGGGACCTTGGGGTATGGCCGGTCCATGGGGTAATGGTCCTTGGGGCGCTTATCCAGGTGGAATGATGGCGAGCGGTGGAATCGGTTTCATGATGCCGGGTGGATATATGATGGGCATGCCAATGGGAGCGATGCAGATGGGAATGCCGATGGGTAACATGATGGGCATGATGGCTGGTGGTGGCATGGGAATGCCGATGGGTAACATGATGGGCATGATGGCTGGCGGTGGCATGGGCATGATGGCTGGCGGTGGAATGGGCTCTGACATGATGGGAATGCAGATGCAAATGCAGCAACAGATGATGCAAATGCAGATGCAGCAGTACCAAATGCAGATGCAAATGGCGATGCGAGCTCAAGAAAACTACATGGCTCGTCAGCGCGTCGTCATGGGCCTTCAGCAAGAACTGTATTCACTTCTTTACCGACTGCAACAAGCCCAAATGGGAGTGAGCACCGGAGGTTACTTTGGATTTGAAGGTGGCTTCGGAGGAGGCTATACACCTGGAATGCCGGGCGGTAGCCCACTTCCTGGAACAGGCCTCCCTGGTGGCGGTCAGTTCCCTGGATCTCAAGTGCCTAACCCTGGTGGTGGGCCTTCTGGAGTACCCAGCGTCAGATAAACGCTGAACAAAAGACCCCGGCAACTGCTGGGGTTTTTTATGCTCAAAATTGAACGCTGTTACGACAGTCATCTTCATCTGGAAGCCACAGGGCAAATAGATCTCACTTTGAAGCTGCAGCATTTACGCACTCTTGCAGATCTAAAATCACTTCAATTTTCACCGACTGATTTTCGTGGTGAGTGGCTGACCGGTTTCGGATGGGATCAAAATAGTTTTTTAGATCTCCAACTTCATTACAGCCATCTTGATCTCATTTCTCAAAAATTCCCAATTTCATTTTCACGAGCTGATGGCCACTGTGCTTGGGTGAATTCTGTGGCTCTTGACCTTCTGCTAAGACAGCAGCTGACTGATCAAGAGCAAATGCAAATTCTTAAAGATCCCCAGGGAAAGCCGACGGGTGTGCTTCTCGACGCCGCCAAAGAAAAACTTGAACAATTAATCCCACCCTACTCGAAAGAAGTCCGTCGCCGATTTATTTTGCGGGGGCAAGAAATACTCAATCGTGCAGGATTTACTCATGTCCGTGACATGACTTGGGATCAAACTCAAATTGAAATTATGCACGAGCTTGAACAGGAAGGACTGCTTACTCTTTTCGTAGAAGGTTATATTCTACTGAGTCATCAAAAGGATCTTGCTGAAAAAATGAATCTCGCAAGAAGAACTCGACAAGTTTCTTCTAAGCAGGTTCGTCTTCTTGGAATCAAACTTTTCTATGATGGAGCTTTAGGTTCTGAAGGTGCTCTTCTGAGTCAAAATTATCATGGGAAACATCATTGCGGAGTTCGCTTGTGGGATCAGGATTCTTTCAGGAAATCGCTCAGAGAAATCTGGACAGAGGGATTTGAAGTTGCAACACACACAATTGGTGATCAGGCATTGCAAGACGTCGCTGAATTGGCCTTGCAAGCAAAGCCCCAAGGAGCCGCAGTTCGTATTTGTTTTGAACACGCCGAAGTTGTCCAAGAAAAAAGTTTTTCTCTTTTGAAAGAACTCTCTGCAAAGCTTTACTTTCAGCCTTGCCATTACCTCTCGGATCGAAAATGGCTGAAAGAAAAGCTTGGTCCCCTGTTTGACTCGGTTTTCCCTTGGAAAAAAGCCGAAGACCATGGAATCCCTTTTTACTTTGGCAGCGATACTCCAATCGAGAAGCCAGATCTTTTTGCCAATGCTCAAGCTTTGGTTCTTGCCGCTCAAGAGGGGATTCAGCCACCCCGAGCCCCCTGGATGAACTATCATCAACATCCTGATTTAAGCTGGGGCTCTGGTTGCTGGACTGAGATAAAAGACAATCAAGTGTCTCAAGTTTTCTTTCAGGGAAATCCTTTGTTCAAGAAGCCGTGAATTTCAATCTCTTTATTTTTCAGAAAATAGCTGGCTCCAATAATTCCTAATAAAGTGGCTGGGATCCAATACTTGCTCTTTTGGGTGTGCTCGAGAATTTGAGAGTGAACTCGGGGACGAAAGGTCTGTCCACCAGAAGGGCAGGCCCATTGACCCTGATCTAATTCTGGGGGATGAGTCACAAGGACATCCGAATCACATCTTCCCATCAAGGATTGAAACATAAGATTTTCACTCTCGAGTTGTTTTAGAGGCCCCCAATACACGAGCGGCCAAAAAGAATCTGAAAGAAGTACCCACTGAAAATATTCATCTGTTGATAGCAAAGGAACTTGCACTGACGAGAGACTTCTTCCATTCACAAGAACAGCCTGAATCTGAGGGTATTTTTTCTTCAACAAACTCAGAATGACTTCGGCATCTTGGCTCATTTGAGGGGGTTCTCGGTCAAGATGCTTCTCTCCCTCAATAAAACGAGAAAGCTCTGGAGTTTGCAAGGAAGTCGAAGACAATTGTTTTAAGTAGTAAATCTGATCAGATTTAAGAGGGCGCTGGAACCATTTTTTGATCTCTAACTCACAAGAGTTTTTTTGAGTTTCACAATTCATTTCAAAAACTGTCAGAGATGAAGGACTATTCTTTAAGTGCTGAGGATACCAATCGCTCAGTGGCAAAAGATCATGGTGCGAATCTAGGATTCTCTGAAATTCTGGTTCTAATGAATTTCCAATCAAAGGTCGTTTGTTGCTAGCAAAGCTTGAGAGTCCTGTTTGAAGAACAAGAATGGTGGCAACGACTGATATGATTTTCATTGTTCGGTCCCTTCGAAATAGGTGATAGATTCTTGAGACGTGCGGGAAGAAACCTGGCTTTCAGAATTGCTCCGCGAATTCTGAATCACTGCAAAGAGGGGAAGTTGAGACTCCATGATCGAAGCGACTTGATGTTCACGCACGAGCACTGCAAATTGGTCAGGATTAAGAGGGGCGCGGATCAGCCGCAAGCTTTTCCCCACCTTGCGTCCTCGCGGTTGTCCTGCAGTGCCAGGAACAAAAAGGTCTACCACGGCAAAACCACCGATGAGGGATTGGAGCGAAGCTTGATTGGAAAGCTCAATGGGGACTAGTACATAACCTTCCGGAATCAAAGTCGCTGCATCAGTCACTCCTTGGCTGGTTGAAGTCTCTGGGATCGAATTTTGAGTTGTCCTTGAAAAATAAAGAAACGCAGAGACTGTAAAGCTTCCAGCAAGAACGAGTATTAAGTGTTTTGTCTTCAACCGATCAGTGAACTTGAACATGAAAGTCCCCCTGGTGTTTCTCAAAATGCGGTCTTTTGTTTTTCTCAGCAGTCGCTATCGTGAACAGAAAAAAGGCTGTAAGAAAGAAGAAGACCAGAAGAGTCTCTAGTATAATTTGTCCTCGATCAGAACTTGTTTCCATTGTTTATCCTTTCTCTCAATGGCTGATCCACAGCTGGATTTGAAGCTCTTATTTTTCTTCCAAAGAAAGAACCAGCGAGTCTGTCGAAAGGACGACTCTCGAGGTTCGTAAGTCGGCGGACCATCCGGAAAGCTCAATTCTTTCATCGGTACCAAGGGAAGTTTAATCGACAGAAGACTCAGTCTTTGTCTCGTCAGCTCATTCTTCAATTTTTGATGGGCCTGTGCCCAGCTTTGATTGATTTTTCCTAAGGAGATCAGCTGCTGCCCGCGAACGATTTTTTCTTGAGTTTCAATGAGAATCAGCTGAGCTCTTGCTGCGGCAATTAGGCTGGGGTTTCCTGATGCGAGAGCGGTCTTTAACCCCCAGCGGGCCATTCGCTTTTGTTTTCTCAGAGAAATCACTCGGGGATTGAGTTTTTCTAAACTTTCGAGCTCTTCGATCACTGAGTTGTTCGCATTGATCATTGTGGACTCGCACCGAAAAATAAGACTCAGGGAAGATCTGAATTGAATCAAGTGGGATGCAAAAATCAGTAATATTGTGCTCAACACAGGGATGATCAAAACAGTTAAGATCAAAACAAAACCAGACTCACTTGGTGCTGGATTTGATTGTCTGAGAAAATGTCGCTTCATTCAGACCCCACTGCTTGAGTCGAACTTTCAATTTTTTCTGGCCTCGCTGATCCGATTGAATTTCAGCGGCTTTAACCTGGGCCAGGGGCAAAACAATCTCAAGCAGGCGGCGATACTTCTTTTGGCAGTCTGCTTTTCTGCCATTCAGGCCCAGGCTCATTTCGCATTTCACCCAGCGATATCCATAAAATTCCATCATCCAGCGAGTCCATGAGACTGAGAGAACTTGCAGGGTAAGAAGGAAGAATGTGACGAGGACGAAAAGGCTAATTGCCGCTTCCAAAGTGCTTTGGCCTAATGATCTATTTTTCGTCACGAGATAAACTGCCATTCATGAAGTCTCGAAGATCTTTCTTTTTGACCATGCTCTCAGTGACAGCATCAGCTCGGAGATTTTTGGTTTCAACAGTTCCCCCCAAAGACTCAACCACTTTGGCGTAGCGAATATTCAGGTTCTGTCCAATAGCCCTCACAAGCCCGATGCTCCCTACGGCAATGAGAGCAACCAGAATGAGATATTCAACCAGAGATTGTCCTTTTTGATTTTTGATCATTTGTCCTCCTGGAGGCTCTTGCGAGCAAAAAAAAACCCACTCTGAAAGTGGGTTTTTGGACAGATGACTCAATTTTAAAGTCCGAGTTTTCGATCATCGGACAGCTTACTTTTTTTTGCCTTTGGCAGCTGGTTTTGCTTTTGCAGAAGCTTTTTTGGCAGTTGCTTTGGCTGCAGGTTTGGCAGGAGTCGCCTTTTTAGCTGGAGCGGCTGGTTTGGGTGTAGGTTTGGGTGCAGGTTTGGCAGGAGTCGCCTTTTTAGCTGGAGCGGCTGCTTTGGCCACTGGCTTTACAGCCGTTTTGGCAGCTGTTGCTTTTTGTGCTTCTTTCTCGGCAGCCTTTTCTGCGGCTTTCTCGGCTTTGGCAGCTTCTTTCTGAGCGGCTTTCTCGGCGGCCTTTTTGGCTTTTCGGCCAGCGATAATTCTTTCTAAGATCTCATAAGCTTCTTTTTGAAGATCATTTTCAAAGATAAAGCGATAGAAACCCTCGATTTCGGGACTTTGTCTGAATTTCTTCAAAGATGTTGGAATATTGTCCGATTGAACGAAATCAATCGAGCTGCCGTCTTTTGATAGTTTTACTTTGTCTGCCATAGTGACGCCGACCTTAATTCAAGGGTTCAGATGGGTCAAGAATTGATATTTACTCAGTTTTTTGGGACAAAAAGAAGGGGGTCTAATGGTTATTTTAGATGGAACAGCTCTATCGCAACAGCTTAAAGAGGCCTTGAAACCCCGAATTGCACTTTTAAAGACAAAAATGAACCGCGAACCTCATCTGGTGGTGGTTTTGGTCGGGGAAGATCCCGCAAGTCAAGTTTATGTCCGGAACAAAGAAAAAGCCTGTGCGGGGGTTGGGATTCGCTCCACGGTTTTGAGATTGCCAGCGGGGCTTGGCCAGCAAGCTCTGGAAGCCACTATTGAAAAGCTCAATGAAGATCCTCAGATTGATGGCATTTTAGTTCAATTGCCACTCCCTCAAGGATTAACCTCTCGAAGAGTGATTGAGATCTTGAGTCCTGAAAAAGATGTGGACTGCTTCACGTTTGAGAATATCGGTCGATTTCACGCGGGTCAGGCTCGTGTTCTTCCTTGCACACCAAAGGGGATCATCAGTCTATTGACCGCCGCTGGATTTGATTTTGTTGGCAAGAAAGCAGTGGTGGTTGGTCGCAGTCACATTGTGGGCCAGCCCATGGCTCAGCTTCTGACTCAAGCAGATGCGACCGTCACTCTTTGTCACTCAAAGACTCTTCATCTTTTACAAGAGATCAAAAGCGCGGATCTCGTGGTGGTCGCTGCTGGAAAGCCTGAGTTCCTGAATAAAGACAATTTTAAACCTGGTGCTTTTGTTGTCGACGTGGGAATTCATCGCCAAGGGGGGCAGCTTGTGGGGGATGTTTCTGCTGCAGGTTTAGAAAATTTTCTCGGTGGTTACACTCCAGTTCCTGGGGGTGTGGGCCCAATGACAATCACTTCTCTTTTAGAGAACACTGTGCGATTGTGCGAGTTCAAAACTGAGCGAAAGGCATGATCTGTGACTATCTGGAGATTGCGCACGGGAGCTGATCGAAGAATTCGATCAGGCCATCCTTGGATTTTTTCAAACGAATTACAGCAAAGTCCTAAGGGACACCCGCCGGGGGCCCCGGTGATCTTACTGGATGCTGGAGGGAAATTTCTGGCCAGTGGTTATGGAAATCCCCATTCGCTAATCGCATTCAGATCTTTAAGTTTTAGCTCTTCAGATCAAGAGATCACGACAGATTTTCTACAAACAAAGATCCTGCGTTCCTGGCAGCAAAGACACTGGATGGGTTACAAAAATAGCTTCCGTATGGTGTACGGAGAAGGTGATTATCTACCAGGCCTTGTCATTGATCGTTATGTTCTGAAAGATCGAAGTGCTCAAGTATTAGCGGTTCAAGTTCTGACAGCAGGTGTGGAATTTTTGTTGAAAAACCCAGTCAAGTTCTTTGAGCTTTTGGTTCAAGAGAGCCAAGAAAAAGGACTCAGTGATTTTTCCTGGGAAAAGACTGCTATCGTCTTGAGAAAAGATGTGAATATTCGACGCTTAGAAGGGCTGGAAGTTGTTGAGCCTCAAATCATCAAAGATGTTACAGGCCTAGATCTTAAACAGTCGGAGATTCTGGTGGATGAGGTTTTGCCAGACCTTGAAAGTAAGCCAATTGTGATGTCTTGCGATCTTTTTGAAGGTCAGAAAACAGGTTTCTTTTTGGATCAGGTTTTCAATATCCAGGTGGTGGCTCAAAAGCTGATGAGCTCTCAGTTCCCCGATCGAAAAATTCGAATCTTGGATTTGTGTTGCTATGTGGGGCATTGGTCCACTCAGCTGACGCGAGCTTTGAAAAAGAGGGGTTTAGAAGTAGAAACAACTCTTGTGGACGTCTCAGCATCTGCTTTGGAGTTCGCAAAGAAGAATGCGGACCGTGAAGGTGCTGTGACGATTTGCCAGAAGCTCGATGTGCTGGAAGATCTGGGAGTCCTACCGACGAGACATTATGATGTGGTGATCGCAGATCCACCGGCTTTTATTAAAGCGAAGAAAGACGTTCCCACAGGACGTCATGCTTATCTAAAGTTGAATGCAGCAGCCTTTAAGCACGTGCTTCGTGGGGGTTATGTTGTCAGCTGCTCATGCTCAGGACTTTTTGTAGAAGAAGAAATGATGGAAACACTCAGGAAGTCTATTCAGCGAACAGAAGTGGAAGCTCGCTGTATTGCACATGGGGGGCATGCGGCTGACCACCCTAATTTGATGTCATTCCCTGAGGGATTTTATCTGAAGATGTTCTTGCACCAAGTAATTTAGGCTTGGGTGCGGGCTTGGTGAAGGGCTGTCAGCTTTGCGATATAGTCCTTCAGAGCCGCATTCTCTTGTCGCAGGACATTCACTTGAGTCATGGCCTGTTGAAGATGAGAATAGTAATCTTGGCTTTCGATGGTTTTTTTATCGAGTGCTAGCTTCAACTCAATCATTTTCTTCTCTGCGACTTGAGTGAGATTTCTCATCACTTCGTTCTGCTGAAAGGCTTGTTCTTCGAACTCCAACAAGCTTTCGCTCAGCTGAGCCAGCTCTGAAGATTTTGTTTCCAAGTCTTTTTTCAAAGCTTCAAAAGATTGATTCTTCTGCTCAATATCTGAGATCTGTTCTGCCAATTGTTCATGGAACTGGCGCTTTTCAGCAGCCCAAACCTGATTTTCTTGATGGAATTTTTCTTTAGCTTTAGCGAATTCGAGTCGTGTTTCGTTGCACAAAGCTTGCGACAGATCGAGCTCGTGGTTCACATTTTTGATTTTGTCTTGAAGAAATTGATTGTGCTTTTTCTCTTCGTTCAGAACTTGAGCGGCTTTGGAACGAACTTCCTCAATTTCAAATTGGAGTTTTAAGTTGAGCTCTAAAGACTTCGCAAGGTCTGTCGAGAGTTTAGAATTATTCATTCGCTCTTGATCGAGCTGTTCTGAAATGCGGCGAATTTCCCGCGTGAGATCATCCGTTGTGAAGTTCATGGAATCCATGGATCTTATTCGTTCTTGAATTTCAGCTTGTGCTTGACGGAGCTCGTCTTGAGATCTCTTTAGTTGAGTTTGCATTTTTTCAAACCTGTCTGTGGGTGTGTTATCTGAATAGTTCGAGAGTTCGTTCAGTTTTCCGGCAATTTCATCAAATAATCTGTCGTGATCTACTTCCATGTAACACTCCAAAAGTCCGTAATGAAAAGAATAGCTTGGTCTTTTGTCTCAGGCCATCAAAGATTTGCAAAATTGGCAGACTCGTCTTAAGTCTAGGGCATGAAAGTGGACAAAGATAAACCATGGACATGGCTGAAGTATCGCAAAGGTCTTTGTGATACTTGCGTTGCTAGTTGCTGCATGATGCCTGTCGAAGTTCATCTGGAAGATCTGCTGAGGTTGGGTTTGATCACCCAAGATGAAGCCGACAGCGGAGGGAAACGAGTTTTTAAAAGATTAAAGAAAGAGGGCGTGGTGACTTCTTATCGCGAAGGCACCGGACTCTTTATGCTGACTCAGAGACCCAATGGAGACTGCTATTTTTTGAATCCCAAAACGAGACAGTGCACGATCTATGAGCGGCGGCCTGGTGTCTGTCGAAAGTTTCCAGCTGAGCAGGGGCCAAAGCTTGGCAATTGTCCTTATGTCTCAAAATGAGACAACACTTTACGTGTTGATAAATTTCTAGTCAGTCAAATAGAGAGCTAACGAGTTTTCTCCATCAGATTCAATACCTTGAATTTAGAGTGGCATGTTCTCTGCTTTCAGTTAAAAGTAGAGGTGAAGTGTGTTTTTCAGTTTTCAAAGATCTATTTCAGTTTTGGGATTAGTGGCAATCATGGGATATGCCTTTTTTTCCCTGATGAAAATTGGCTCAGAGCCTCAAGCTTCAGAGTCACCTCTTTCCATCGATTACTCGATGATTCGACCTGCGGATAACCGCTCTCAGTTTGATCTCAGTGGCAGAGTGATTCGTCGAAATATTAAAGGTTTAGTTGGGCAGACTCGGGGACCGCTGCCCCAGTCCATCGAAGATGCAAAAAAAGCAGTGGAATTGAAAAAGGGAAAAGTTGATCCCAAAGCTAAAAAAGCTCAGGCACAAAAGAAGAATTCTAAAAAGTTTGTAAGCAATATTGTTGATACCAGTCGACGAAGCCAGGGTCTTTCAGCTTCAGACCGAGTGGCGGAGGCTCTTTATCTCAATCAAAAACGCCAGGTGATTTCAGAGCCGATTGCCAACTCAGAAAATGCTCCTCAAGAAGAGAAGAAAGAAGAGACAAAGCTCACTGCCGAACAATGGAAAGTCTTGCTTTTTGCAACACCCACGCAATCAAAAGCGAATGAATTTATCAAAGCGAGTCGCGCTCGGGAAATCTCCCAAGAAGCTTATCTAGAAATCACGGGAAGCTTGATCCGCGATGCTTCAGTCGAAAGGCAAAACGTGGGAGTTTATATCCTCAGTAATGACTACACCGAATCTGGTTTTGCGTTGGCGCATGCTCTTTCCATAGAGCTGGCAGAACCCGTTAAAGCAAAGCTGAAAGTAGTGATCACTGGTTTTGGAAAGCCTGTGAAATTTTCTGCACTTTCTCGGGTGATCATGTCAACGGATCCAGAGATAGCAGGGGAAGGTCTTAGAATTTTACAGTCAGCTTTGTCTCAAGCAGGTCAACAAGTAGCTGCTCAAGAAGAAACTCGTGAAGTGGCTGCAGAGCGAGTGAACCCAAGGCTGTTTGCAGTTTTTCTTCCGGCATTGAGAATGATTTTGACTCGACCTGATTCCAGCTTGCTTGAGACCGCGCAAGCTCTTTTCGAGCAGATCACTCAGCTTCTGAGAATCTAGACGCCCCCTCGTTTACAAATGCAAAAATCTCAAGCAAACTTTGAAGATGAGCTTCGGTCTTCGGCAATTATCTCTTTTTTTCATTCTTTTCCTGGCCTCAGGGGTGAGCGAGGCCCGCCTTAAGATTCCTACAGGGATGAATAGCGAAGATCGAAAGACAGCTTTAGAGGTTTTGGGACTTAGTTCCACGGCCAAAGTTCTTTCGAATCCCTATCCCTTAGGTGGATATGCGGGAGTTGAAATAGGAGTTTCTCAGGAGTTCTTAAGTACTTCGGAAATTTCTCGACTGGGCTCTAGGGCTCAAGAGCAAAGCGAGACCAGTTATACTTTGCTGAGTGTGGGAAAAGGTCTTTACGGCAATGTGGATTTATTTTTTCAGTTTGCGCCAGTCACCGATGCTGAAAATTTAACGAATTTTGGGGGCCAGCTCCGATGGGGTTTTTTTGAAGCAGAGTATTTGCCGGCTTTTATGACCCTTGTTTTAAGTGCAAATAGTGTGAGCTATCAGAACCTGATCAATGTGAGTAATGTCGGCTACGATCTGATTCTGGGTTTCTCTGTGGAAGATGTCACTATGTACACAGGCATAGGTTCGATTCAGTCTTCAGGAATTTTCATGGGTGGAGCTTCTGCAATCACAGACACAGGAGAAACAGTCTCTGAGTCCGTGAAAAGTAGTCATTTCCTGGCGGGCCTCCATGTGAAAATAGCTTCTTTCTTTGTTGCCCTACAGTTGGATCGATACACGGAAGCCACCTATTCAGGCCGGATCGGCTGGCGTTTTTAAGATTGAGATTTCTCGATGATCTTTGTGGTGGATCGGCCATCAACGAACTGAAGAGATTTGACCTCTCCTCCATTTTTGATCACGAAATCAGATCCAACGATTTGATCAATTTTCCAATCGCCACCTTTGACAAGAACTTGCGGTCGTACTTGGTGGATGAGCTGTTCAGGAGTTTCTTCACTAAAAAGACAAACAAAATCCACACAACCCAGGGCGGCCATGATTTCTGCTCGGTCTGATTCATTTTGAATGGGACGAGTGGGCCCTTTGAGTTTTTTCACACTTTCGTCCGTATTGAGACCAACAAACAGGAGATCTCCGCAGGCTTTGGCTTCTTGCAAATAACGGATATGGCCCACATGAAGTAAGTCGAAGCATCCATTCGTGAAAACCAACTTCTTCCCTTGGATGGTCTTTCTGAAAGCTTCAGATTGGAGTTCTGTCCGGCGAAGAATTTGACCCATCAATTAATGTTTTCTGACGAGAGTCACTCCAAGCCACTGACCAACAAGGTCCCGCTTCATAAAAGCTGAAAGCAGCGGCAAAGTGATAAGTCCAGTGACCAAAATCAGTGTGCTTCGAGCCATCGACTTTAAAGCATAGTGACCTTTGTGCATTTGCTCAGGAGTTCCTAAGCGCTGGTCAAAAACCCATTCACCGGGAGTGAATCCCAAAAAAACACGGTGGGCAACGGAATAGATCCAGCTAATCCCCATGAACAGCGCCGCCAATGAAAAATAGATCATGTAGTTAGCATCTGGGTTTAAAATATTTGAAAACAAATCCACTTGAGTCACTAAAAGAAGCACGATGAGGCAAGCTAAGTTCGCTGCAATGACAAGCATCATGTCCAGCAAGCTCGCTGAAAAATCCCAATAAGACTGAACATAAACATCAGGAGTTTTTTCCCGCAATGACTGTCGTGCAGGCGCGTTTTCAGTGAAATCGACCTTTCTTTTTTGATGCAAGGTCTTAAGAATATCATCCACCGAGGATTGAGGATTGTTCAGAGGCTGAATTTTCTCGGTGCGGGTTGTCTTACGTGGGAGTGGTGAAGAAATGTCGTTGGAAGCTGCAGGATCCAATTTAAACTGAGCAGGAGCTGCCTTTAAAGCTTTTGGTTCTGGGTTCTGTTCTGTGCGCTTATGAAAGCCCAATCCTTCCGTCAATGGCTTAAACTGAAATTCATCCATTGGATCCATAAAACCCTCCCTCAATTCACAAGTTCATACTTTAGGACGGCCAGAATACTGATGCAAGCCGTTTCCACCCGCAGAACTTGATCCCCTAAGCTTAAGGGGGCAACTCCCATTTTGCTCAAAGCCTCGACTTCTGTCGAGGAGAAGCCCCCTTCAGAGCCCACGAAAACCCACAATTCTTGAGATTTAGAAAAATCTTCGTGTTTTAAGTAAGTTTTAAGGTCTTTGTGGCCAGCTCCCTCATAGAAGAAAAGACCCTTGGCCTGAGAATTGTGGTTAAGTTTTTCAAGGGCTTCCGCCAAAGTAATCACGGGATGAATGGGCATCAGTTCGCCACGCCCACTTTGCTGAGTCGCTGAGATGACAATTTTATTCCATCGCTCAATTTTACTTGGCGGAATTGAGTCACCCTTTCTGACGAAACTAAAATCAGAAATAAATGGCTGAATTTCTGCGCACCCTAATTCAACACATTTTTCTACCAAAGCTTCCATGACGGGATATCGGGGTAATGAAATAAAAAGTTTTAAATAGGGGCGGGGGATTTCGGGGAGCTTCCGAGAGCTCAAAATTCTTGCCAAAGCCTGCTTCTTTTTCACTTCGATGACTTCGACGAGATGGGCTTCGCCATCGCCAAAAAGGACTTCAAATTGAGATCCCTGTTCTTGTCGACAGACATCAAAGATATGATGAAAAGGATCACCCTGAATAACCACAGCTAAGTCTGTTTTAAGCTGAGGATCAAGCCAATAACGTCTCATCAATTACTGCTTTCTTAGCCAGTAGCCAATCCACTCACCTTGTTCGAGCCGTCGAACAATTTCAAAGGGACTGTTTTCAATAAACTGTTGTGCAAAAAGATCTTCTCTTTCTGCAAGAATGCCGGTGACGAAAAGGTGGCCGCCAGGGCGCAGCACTCGAATGAGATCATTCTTCAGGAAGACCAAAACTCCATCAATGATGTTCGCAACGACTACAGGAAAATCCTGATCAATCTTCTCGATTTGCTCTTCAGGCACATGGACATTCTTGGCAAGATTTCTCTCCACATTCTCTCGAGCCACTCGTCGTGCTTCAGGATCAATTTCTAACCCAATGATTTTTTGAAATCCTTCGTGATGGGCTAGAATTGCAAGAAGAGCAGTGCCGGTTCCAACATCCAGGAATGAGTCTTTCTCGAGGGAGCCAAGTTTTTGGCCCACTTTGTGAACAAACCAAGAAGCCATTTTGGTCGTATCATGAGTCCCCGTCCCGAAAGCCATTCCGGGATCAATCAGGATCGGAACTTGAGCTTCTTCGGGTGCCGTCAGCCACGAAGGAACAATCCAGTAGGGGCCAGCAAGTTGAAAAGATTTAAAGCCCTTCTTCCATTCGGCGAGCCAATCTTTAGTTTCTTCCTCGAAAATATTCCACTGAATACCCGGAGCCCACTCGAGAAGTTTATCAAAAAAACCGCACTCGGGTCTCTCGGTAAAGTAAACATCGATATCCTGATTTTTTTGCTGAAGAATTTTCGGATCGTAAGTGAGATCGGGTTGAACAAATTGAAGAGCTTCCGTGAGTCCTGTTGCTCCAAAATCAAAGCAATGCTGAGTGATCACGTCTTCAAAAGCGGCAGGGACTTGAGATAAGCGGATTCGAATAAAAGAGTTCACGACCCTTTCTTAGCAGAAGCCTTCTTGTTGTCAATGAACGAGCCTTGAAGATCGATCCGATCTCCTGCCATAATGCCAATTTGCTCAAGCATGGGCTCATCATCTCGGCTGATCAGTTGGTATTCTCGGGCCACAGCTAAGCGGCCCTGCACAGAAATCACTTTGAGTTGACCTACAGGAACCTGCAATTCACCATAGGTTTGGGCTCCCGAGGAGTCTCGAATTGTAAGTTTTCTATAGGCAGTGATCACCATATTCTTCTTGAGACCTGCGGATTCTCCACCAGTCAGATAGAAGTCTTTGTAGACAGGCTGATCGTCGGCCAGAGGAATGTTTCTGCGAATC
Organism: Pseudomonadota bacterium; assembly: GCA_021300175.1. Taxonomy (GTDB): domain Bacteria; phylum Bdellovibrionota; class Bdellovibrionia; order Bdellovibrionales; family Bdellovibrionaceae; genus JAJTIC01. The sequence goes on along the minus strand of JAJTIC010000048.1, from coordinate 22,425 downwards.
TCGATAATAGAGATTTCTTGGGCTTGAGCTTGGATAAAAATTCCAAGAGTCAAAATCAGAGTCATGGTAAAAAAGCGTAGGAACATAAATCATCCTTTGATTTTATTGATCTACTAAAGAATCTTTCGGAATTTCCCTGCACGATCTTAAATTGAGATGGAAAATTAAGACCATGATCCAGCCTGCTGCTGGCAATGCACTTATACCGCTTGGAGTGAGATCAAATTCGACGATTGAACGAGCTAAGTCTTTGATTCTTTTCATTGGTTAGCCTATTGAAGTTTTAAAAATTGGTCCCGCCATCCAATAGGTCATTTTCAAATAAAAAAATCAAATTTTTCTAAAGCAAATCCCTACACAAATTACGACCACGGTCCCGTTGAAGTTTTGACGGCGAACCCGAAACAGTATTCGCTCAATGAACAAGAAGTTCGTAGCAAGAAGCTAAAACATCACGGAGGGAAAACGAATGCACAAGAGGAGATAGAAAATGGGAATGAGAGTATCGACAAACGTGGGAGCTATCAATGCTCAACGTAACTTGATCAACAGCCAGCGAGTAATGAACAAGTCGATGAGTCAGTTGGCCAGTGGATCAAGAATCAACATTGCGGCAGATGATGCTGCCGGATTAGCGATTTCTGAAAAATTGAAAGCATCAGTTAGATCTGCTCGTCAGGCCAATCGAAATGCAAATGATGGTATCTCGATGGTTCAGACTGCAGAAGGTGGATTGAACGAAATTGGTAACATTGTCGTTCGTCTGCGGGAATTAGGAATCCAAGCTTCATCTGACACTGTCGGCGAAACTGAAAGACAGTTTGTTAATGAAGAGGTAAGTCAACTCAAAGAAGAAATTCAACGTATCGCCTCTGTGACAACTTGGGGGACAACAAAATTGCTGGATGGCTCTACTCCCACTTTTGATTTCCAAGTCGGTCTTTACAACAATGGTGAAGAAGATAGAATCTCATTTGTCGCATCAGAAAATGTAGCAACTCTGGATGCTCTTGGATTGTCCGGTTTAGACTATACAAGCAAAGAAGGGGCTCAAGACGCATTGACTCTGCTCGATGGCGCGCAGACAAATGTGAACGGAATGAGAGCAAATCTAGGTGCCCTTCAAAACCGTCTCGTCAGCACCGTTGATAACTTGGCGGTCGCTGAAGAAAACATGAGTGCATCGAATTCTCGTATCCGAGATACCGATGTAGCAGCTGCTTCTTCAGAAATGACAAGAAATAACATTTTATTGCAAGCTTCAACTTCAACTTTGGCGCAAGCAAACTCCGTTAACCAGCTCGCGCTGAAGTTGATTGGTTAATCTTTGAAAACAGACTCTGAGACGAACTTAGAGTCTGCTCTCTTCCCAGGGGCCGGTGGAATTGGCCACCGGCGCCAACTTAAGATGGGGATTGAGAGTGAAGATACAGTCCTGTGAGAACAGTGGAACCTCCAATAAACTGGAGTGGTGTCATTGACTCTCCAAAAATGAAATAGCCCGCCAAAGCAGCTACCACTGGTTCAATGGTGACTAGAACGGAAGCTTCGCTGCTTTTCATTTTTTGGAGTCCTGCCAGAAAAAGGGACATGGGTAAAATTGAACAGAAGATAGCAATCCCAACAATGATTCCTATTTGTGCTAATGTAAAATCAAGCAGCTTGCTGATTGATGGCTGATGAAACACCATGAGAGCAATGGCCGCTCCCAAAGTGACATAGAAACTAGAGCTCAAAGGTACTATATTTTTTTGAATTTGCCCTGAAACTAAAACATAAATTGCATAGCTCATAGCTGCTCCCAGGCCCCATAAAACTCCAGAAATCCTTTTTACTTCTAAATTTCCCCATAGCAAAATCACGAGACCTAAAAAAGTCAGAGCAAGAGTGCCCCATTGTCGATGACTGAGATGATGCTTCAGAAAAAAATGGGCTCCGAGTGATACAAACAATGGAAACGTGAAGAGGAGCATGGCTGCTAGAGCAACCGACAACACTTCGATGGATTGAAAGTAAAGTGTCGAAAAGACAGCGTATCCAAAAACGCCCAGCATCAGGGACTGAAGGATTTGGCGCTTTGGGAGAAAAAGAAAACTGCGTTGAAAGAAAAGAAAATACAAGAATAAAAGGGTGCTAGCGAGAATGAAACGGTAGGAGAGAAGCTCCCCAGTGGAAAGTTGATTCTGAGCAGCCCACTTTCCAAAGATCCCAAGAAAACCAAAGCAAGCGCCAGCCAAGAGAACTTGAAGAGTTCCTATTTTTCGAACAGAATTCACGGTGCTCGTTTCTCGGATCGGTTCTTACCTTTGTAGGATTTTTTCTGAGCCACTTCCTCAGGAGCATCAGGCATAAACACCCGTTCAGCGGCAACTTCATTGAGATAGACCAGTTCGCCACGCTTCAGGGAGCCTAAGCGCAAGCGACCTATGGCCACCCGTTGTAGCTTCAAAACGTCGAAGCCAATTTTTTCGAACATTTGACGAATCTGACGATTTTTTCCTTCGGTGATGATGATTTTGTACCAAGCATACTGATCGCGGCCACGATTGAGTTTTTCTATATACTGAGCAGAAACTTTACCTTCAGCAATGGTCACTCCTTTGAGAAGCTTTTGAATATGCTCTGGTTTTGGCTGTCCGTCGACTTTCACCAAGTAGGTTTTAGTGACATTTTCTTTGGGTGAGGTCACTCGATTTGCATAATCGCCATCATTGGTGAGCAAAAGCAAGCCTTCGGAATCCCAGTCAAGACGTCCTACCGGGAATACGCGTGTGGGCACCTCTTCAAGAAACACTTGGATGGTTGGACGTTCCAATGGATCTTCCATCGTGGTCAGAACACCTTTAGGCTTATAAAGCATCAGGTAGAGGTTTTCGAAACGACCGCGCAAAGGCTTTCCATCAATCATTATACGATCTTTAGACGGATCAACTTTGATCCCTAATTCGTAAACTTTCTTACCGTTAACTTGGACACGGCCTTCTTCAATAATTTTATCAGCCCCTCGGCGAGAAGCTAAGCCCCGATCAGCAATCAGTTTGTTAAGTCGTACAAGGTCTCTTTCGGCCATGTTTCAGCTGCCTCTTTCTGAAGAGCGGTGGATTTTCTTGAAGAAGGTGATGCGACCTCATTCATGCTATATTGCAGCTCTCTTATCAGAAGGGGCAAGAGTTTGTCACCTTGAAAGACTGACTCTAAACCTGTTTGAGCACGAGCTAAGCTTTCGACCGCTAAAGATGCTGCGGTAGTGTCTTTGACTCTTAAAAGACCGATAGATCGCTCTAGTCCTCGCACCAAGCTTTGGTAATAAGGATCTGATTCCCGAGACACAAAAAATTGTTCAATTCGCTTTAAAGTGAGAAACAGTTTGGGATTGTGTTCAACAACGTTGCCACGAATCTCGTCGAACCTTTGAAAGAGGTAGCCACGCGTGACCTGTCCCCAGCAAGTTCCTTCGATCATCCGAAAAGTCGCTCTCACAAATGGAGAAATTTCTAAAGATTGAACGGCCATTTCCATCAGTTCAAGATGAGGTCCATAAGTCAAGTGAAGCTCAGGCTTCAAAGGTGCTAAGTGGCCATTCAGTATACAGAACTTGCGGTCGAACTGAAAAACTTTGAGTTCTCCGGAAGGCTTCACCACTAGAGCAAGTAATCTTTTGGAAAAGTCGTCATAGCACAGGCGGAAATTTTCCCCAGGATTCAGCGACTGCTGGACTTGTTGATGGACAATATCCGACCAATCCTGAAGGCTTTGGACTTCTATCACTTGAAAATCATCTGCCCATTTAAAGTTTGTGAGCTCCAGAGTTCTACCGGTTTCCGTTGCGAAACCGTGCATGATGGTTCTCAGTTCATCACTCAAATGCTGAGCTTTCTGACTCCAATGGGGAAAATCCATGCAGTGTCGAATAAAATCTTGAAAAATATCTTCATGAAAATCAGCATCTGCATCGATGTGTGCCGAGAGATAATTCAGAAGCGCCGTTCGTGTGGAGTGTCCGCTTCCCAAGCCTCTGTAATACACTGAATTTAAATGCTTTATTAAATCAGAGTTTTTAAGCATAATATAAACGATAGGGACGATCGTAAGGCCGAGTCAACAGATGAAATCAGTTCTTGGAGGAAAAATATGCAAAAACAACTGAATCCTCAGCTCTTTGGCCCTGTTTCGCAAATCTCTCCTCGAATCATCGAGCCTGCACCACAATCTCAGTGGGTCGAGATTGAGCGAAAGGTGGCAGAGCAGAAAGTTCAGTTGCAATCCCTGATGGATCAATGGTCTTCGTCAGTGGCACAAATCAATGAATTCATTCGGTCGACTCAAGCACGTTTTGAAAAAATTCAGCAGCAGTTGATCAAGCTTGAGCAAAATGATCAACTTCTGAATTTAGAAGCAGCTCAAAAATTTGCTCAGATTCAAAATCGAATCGGAGAGCGTAAGACGATGGACCTCAAGATTCAAGAAATGGTCGATCGTCACAACACTGTCATCCGTGGCTTTGAAGTTCGAGTGAATCAAATGCAAAAAATGCTTGCTGAAAAAGAAGCCGCGATGGTTTCAGCTCAAGCGTCTTTGAACGAAGCAAAAATGGAACTTGCCAGGCTAAAGAGAATGTGACTGAACTCGGCGCAGTCTTTTGAGAAATTTTTCGGGAGACTCAAATTCAGTGAGTGTTTCTTCTTTCACGATTTGCCCTGTAGAGCTATAAAAGATCAGGGTTGGTAATCCAACAATTCCATACTTTTTCTTCAATTCCTCCAATTCGTCAGAGGACTTGGTGGCGTCGAATTTCAGAACCGTGAAATTCTTGAGCTCAGCTTGGACTGTGGGATCTGGGAAAGTTTGATTTTCAAGTTCGTAGCAAGCTGCGCACCATTCTGCCCAAAAATCGATGACTAAGGGCTTCCCGCTGGAAATGGCTTCCTGATATTTTTGCTCAGTAAAGGTTTGCCCGGTTTGCGACTTTGTCTCAGAGACACCCGTTGTCTGAGGCGACAATTGGTTTCTAAGATCAAAAGCCCCAAAAACGATGTAAGCGGAACCTAGAATCACAAGGGCGAGCATCCAGCCTCTCTTGATCAGCTGAAAAGGGCGACTATCCACGGGGAGAATCTTGAAAGCTCCAAAAAGAGATCCGAGAGTCACGAGGGTCGCACCAAAAGCTAAGTCATAGATGCGATCATTCACTAAAAGATCAAAGAAGTAAAAAAATCCACCCATCATGAGCACGCCAAAAAAATGCTTAATGCCTTCCATCCAGGGGCCGGATCGGGGGAGTTTTTTTGTTAATCCAGAGAAAATCCCAAGCAAAATAAAGAGCTGTCCCAGCCCCAAGGCATAAACAAATAGGAGCCAGAAACCCAAAGTCACATTCTGAGTTTTCGCCACATAAGTCAAAATGGAAACAAGCACTGTCCTACGCATGGGCTCGCAACCACTCCAGCCAAAACGCCAGTGATGAATACGCCTAAGTAGCCGTTAGATTTTCGATGAGCCAAGTAGTTTTGAATAAACTGAGGAGGATTCAGATCAAAAAGTCCAAACATGGAAAGAGCCATTGCGAAAAAGATAAAGCACATGAATCCCAGTACCAGCGGATGCGACATGAAAGCTCCAAAAAGGGACCCAGTCGATGCAGCAAAAACACCGAGAAGTGCGTAAGTGAGTGCGAGGCCAAAAACATACAAGTGAGCCACTGCTGCATTTTGCCACTTATTGCGAGTGTGGGCTTCGCGGCCAAGCACAGCTAGAGTGATTGGGATCATGGGAAATATACACGGAGTAAATGAAGTGAGAATTCCAAACACAAAGACAAACAAAAAAGTCCAAACAAGTCCTTGGGAAAAAGCCTGTTCGAAATTCCAATCGAACATAGAAGTTTCAGTCCTGGAAGCCAAATTTTTAACTGTGAAATGAGCATGGGCTTCTTTTTCCTGAGGGAAAAGGCAATAGGTTTCAGTGCACGCTTGGTAAGTCAAAGTGATTTTAAGCTCGTCTTCCGAATGAAGAAGTTTTTCGGGCATTTCCAGAGGTGCTGTGAGAACTGCCTCTCGAGAAATTCCTGTTCTTTCTCGTTTGGAAAACTTGTCAAAGAAGGTCTTGGTCGGAGAGACCTTAAAAGAAGCTACTTTGACTGATTCGCCAGCAGATTTGGCATGAGTGACTTTCAGTTTGAACTGATCTTCATAGGCTTTATAGCCCTCAGGGAGTCGGAGCTTCAATCGTAGTTCGACAATTTGCTGGGGATCTACCGAGGCGGGGATCAGTTGAGCTTCGATCTGCAAAGGATTTTCAGATTCAGTTTCAGCAGCGCTTGGAAAGGGGGTGCTGAAGACTACGAGCAAGCTCAGACCCAAAGAGAGAAGACGACTGATGAACCTGATGATTTTGCTCATAACTATTTATCGGACAAGATTTCCCTAAAGGATAGGTGGATCGCATTGCAGGACAAAGTGTTTGTCTCTCGACAGAAGTCCAGTTCCTAAGGGGCTTCCTTTAAAGTTAATGAAGTTGCGCCGATAGAAGCAGTGGAGAGGTCAACTATGGGTTTTGTAGGTATACTTGTTGTGTTCGGGATGGTGTTTGGCGGTTACCTAATCGCCGGCGGTAAAATGATAGTGATCATCAAAGCTGCCCCCATCGAGATGATGATCATTGGCGGGGCCGCACTCGGTGCCTATCTCATCGCTAATCCAATGAAAATCATCAAGATGGGTTTCTCCATGGGGATTAAAGCTTTGACTAAGAAAGGACCTAGCAAAGAGGAATATGTTCAGCTTCTTCAGATGCTGTTCCAGCTGTTTCAGCTTTTTAGAAAAGATGGACCTCAGGCTGTGGAGAAGCATATCGAGAATCCTGATAAATCTGAGATTTTTACAGCTTACCCAAGTTTCATGCACAATCACCATGCGGTTCACTATCTCTGTGACACCATGAAGATCACTTTGTCTGCCGATCTTTCGCCTTACGATGTGGACGATCTGTTAGACTTTGACTTGAAAGCCATTCACTCAGAAGAACACCAAGCACAGCACGCTGTGCAGACTGTTGCCGATGGGTTTCCGGGCCTCGGGATCGTTGCTGCGGTTTTGGGTATCGTAAAAACCATGGATTACCTGACGGCTGGGGTTGAAGTGATCGGCGCGAAAGTTGCGGCCGCACTTGTCGGAACGATGTTAGGGGTCTTTGGTGCCTACGGTCTGATAGGTCCCATCGCATCTAAAATGAATGCAGATATTGAAGCTGAAGGTCGTTACTTGGGCTGTATAAAGGCGGCCATGGTTTCGTTGCAAAAAGGAGCACCACCACTTGTGTGCGTTGAGTATGCGCGAAGGTCGATTCAGCCTGAGGAGCGCCCTACCTTTGATGAGATGGACAAGGCGACAAAAGAAATTAAGAAAGCTGCATAAAGCTGAGGATAACCAGTGGCTGCTGAGAAAAAAGGTCAGACAATCATTATCAAAAAGATCACCATCGTGGCGGGTGGTCACGGGGGAGCTTGGAAAGTTGCTCTTGCTGACTTCATGACGGCGATGATGGCGTTCTTTCTTGTGATGTGGCTGTTAGGTCAAAACGAAGAAACGAAGAAAGCAGTCTCTGACTACTTTTCAACACCTTCGATTATCGAGTACAATTTTCAAAACTTTGGAGTCGAAATCAGTCTTGAAAAGTTATTCTTAGACTTGATCAACGAGCCGCTGAAGGCATTTCAACAGTTTTTGGAGCCTATTGATAGAACTCCCAATTTGTTAGAAATGGGATCTGAGAAAGTAGTGGCGGCTTATATGGCAGATCAGCTGGGAGATGCTGCCAAAAATTTTGAAGTTTCTCCAGATGGGTTTGAATTTGATATTATCGATACTGAAATCTTTGGCCGAGGGACTTCTGTCCCGAATGCTAACTTTGTTGGATTAATGGATAAAGTCAAAGCAATCACTACAGGGCTTGAAGAAGCCGAAGTTTATGTGACATCACGCCTCTTTAATCAATCGGTTCCCGGCAGTGATTCTGAGATTGCTCGAGTTACAGCGGCAGAGCGCCTGTCTCTGGTACGAAATCGTATTGAAGCTGGACTCGAGTCAGCCACAGTGAATGTGAATGGGGCCATTGCGGTTCAAGATAAGAAGGACTTTATCGAAGGACAAAGCTCGAGGCCCTTAGGCATGATCAACATTCGAATCAAACAAAAGCCCGTTCGTTCTGATGGCAAAGAGTGGCGTAAGCTGGAAAAGGCTTTCGGAAAGCCCACTTCTGAAATGTCGGTTTATGAGAATTTTGTGAAGCAAGCGGCCGAACAAAAGAGCAAAAAAGAAAACTAGAACGAAACCGAAGCTTCAAGGAAAAACGCAATATCACCTTGTTTCCCAAACTGGCTCTTCTGTGAGTTAAAAGAATTTACTAGAGCTAGGTTCAAGGGAAGGCCCTTATACGTGACGGCTGATCGAGTATCGAAGTAAGCATTGAGGCCATCAGCTTTGAGTTGCGAGTAACCTGCTGTAAAATCAAGCCACAAAGACCAGGGGAGTGAAAATTCTCTCTGAAAACCAAACCAAGTTCGTTCGGTTTTAGTCCCTTCGAAGTTGTTTTCAGCTTCAATCAAAAAACGATAACCGAAGAGTCCTAAATCAATTCCAAAGTTATAACCATCTCTTCCCGCAGCTTTAAAATACTTATTGTATTCAAGCTTCACTCGAAGATCTGCATTGGCTGAAAAGATAAATTTGTAGGATCCGATTCCCCGTACGAGGAGGTGTGAGGCAAAATTTTCGTAAGCTACATTAGAAGCTTTTAAAGCTAAAAGCCCTTGTTCACCGAATTTGTTTCCCAGCTCTGTCTGAAAAGCAGGATCACCTTGAGTTTGAGTGAGTCCCTTTTCAACATTATTCGTTGAAAGATTAATTTTTGCGTAGGACGTCGCACCGCCTGAGCCCGAAGAGCTGCCAGCTGGTTGGGCACTAACTTGAGAGCCAATAAAAAGTGAGACCAATAAACTCAAAGTACAAACTTTATTCATGACTTGAGAATATCTCAGACTTGAATAAAGACCCAATGAACAACTCGCTCACTAGACTTTCGCCGAGGATAATGGTACCGAAAGCTATGCAGCAACTTCGTCAGCCGTGGCACGCCTGTACCTTTGTGGCTTTTGATACCGAAACTTCGGGGGCTTATCCGCTCGGTGCCGATATTGTTGAGTTCGGAGCTGTGAAATGGTGTGGTGGGAGGGTCGTTGAAGAGTATCAAACGCTGTTAAAGCCCAAACATCCTATGACACCTTTTAATATGAGCATTCATGGAATCACCAATGAAATGGTAGAAGATGCGCCCATCATGAAACAAAAAATCAGTGAGATCAAAGAGTTCCTGGGCGATTCTGTTCTCGTTGCCCATCATGCGCCTTTTGATTTGGGGTTTGTCGCCGTAGATTTTGAAAGAAGTAAATTGCCTTTTCCGGGCGGGCCTGTTCTTTGCTCTTCCTTGTTATCTCGTAAACTCATCCCCCAATCGCACAATCACAAATTGCAAACTTTGATTAAATTCCTGCAAATCGATGGCGGGCAAGCCCATCGAGCCAACGATGATGCAAAGGCTTGTTTGCAAGTGGCCCTTGAGTGTTTTCGTAGGGCTGGAGATGAAGCCACGATTGCTGATCTGATTGAAATGCAGGGAAAAGATCTTCGGTGGAATGCTTTCCAGGTCCTCGATCAATCCGATATGAATCTCGTAAAAATTGTGGAGGCTATCGAAGATAAGCGACCTCTTGATATCGCTTATGAGGGCGGCTCCAAAGGAGAAGAATTCCGGCGAATTTCTCCCTTAGGAATTGTTCGCAATCCTGATGGAGACTATGTTATGGCGCTTTGTCATAAAGATGCTACTCACAAGCGGTTTTATATTGGAAAAATGAAGGATATTGCGGTTGCTTACGACTAGGTTTTTTTTCCTGTCTGCTTCTCGATGGCTTCTACTTCAATTGCACCTTGAAGCTCTTGCTCCTCCGCAGAAATTTCTTTGCTGTGGATCGTTGGTGGTAGAGCTTTATTTTTAACCAAATGCTCTTGAATTTTTTTTCCTAACGTCTCCAGGTGCTTGAATTCATCTTTAGTTCTGAGTTTAAAAGGTCGATTGATCCCCGACATAGTATCATTCATGAATTTTTCAAAAGCGTAGAGGGGGCCGGCAATTTTGTGAGAGATCAGTTTTCCGATAGCAAAAAGTCCGACGCTGAAGCCCAAAGTCAGTAACGAAAAAGTGATCGCAAAAGGGTAAAGAAATTTATCGAGTACAAAATCATTGTGTCCCACAAGTTCAATCATTGTGACCCGGAGGTATGTGAATGAAAATACGAGGGCAATCAAACCGATTCCAAGACCCACGCTAAAAAGGAAAAAACAGTATTTAAGCTGGAAGCCGAGATTAATCCAGTATCTTTTACGAGCGTCATTTTCGGGCCAAAGGAGTTCTCCCTCAGAAACAATCGCCCAAACAATAAGACCATAGCCAACCCACTGAAGAGCATCTGCCATATTGAAAGCCGGGCTTGAGAAAGAAACATTGCCCACGACAATAAAATCAATCACGTATCCATAGAGAATACGATCGAGCACATTACCAAGAATTCCCCCAAGTAAAATTGAAAGCCCAATGCGTAGCTTTAAGGATTTTATCGGTAACAGATATTGAATGATCGCATAAATGCAAACCAGGAATGCACCACCCGTCGACAAAGTGACTACTCTGAGGACAGGTGGGAGATCCGAGAAGAGGCCCAACATCGCGCCAGGATTATGATGGAGCACAAAGCCAAAAATTCCCCAACTAATGATTCCCTCAAGGCTATCAGCCCAAGCTTTTGTCACTTGGTCAACAAGAAGGGTGAAGACTAAGGGAATAAAGACAAAAAACCATTCATGCTTTTTCACCTAATCACCACTCTTTTTTGAACCGGAGATTACTAACTGATTCTTTCCCTTCTGTTTTGCAGTCAACAAAGCTTTGTCTGCTAGGTTCCAAACGTCCTGAGCCTCAGAAGCATTTTCAGGAAAGCCGGCAAGACCTATACTCACTGAAGGAGTATGAGAGTATTTAAGAATTCTTTCGGCAACATTTTTTGCTTTATCAAGGGGTGTGTCAGGCAGAAGGACGGCAAATTCATCGCCACCAATCCGTGCGGCGAAATCAATGGATCGAATTTGTGAAACTAAAATTTGAGCTAGAGATTGCAGAGCATGATCGCCCTCGGGGTGGCCCCTTCGATCATTCAGCTGCTTGAAGGAATCCACATCTATCAAAAGTAAAGAAAGGGTCCGCTGATGCCTTTTGGCTCGGTCCATCTCTTGAAAGAAAATTCTCTCAAGGCTGCGTCTATTCAGAAGACCTGTGATGGCATCTGTGCGGGACTCATTTTCCAGCTGAAGAATTTGCTGATTCATTTTCGCTTGAGCCACGGCCTCTTTGATTTGTAGTCTCATGACCTGATTATCCCAAGGCTTTAGGAAGAATCTTTGAATAAGACTAGCCTCCATCAGAGTATCAAGATCTGTGAGCTGAGACGTTCCTGTAAGCATGACTCGCAGGGTATGGGGTGATTTATTTTTTAAGTAATCGAGAATTTCGAGCCCAGTGCCATCAGGCAGACGAAAATCCACCAAGGCAATCATTGGACTTTGGAGCTTAAAAAAATCGAGAGCTGCTTTCACGCTCTCGAAAGCTACACACTCAAAATCAGTGCGAAAAAGTCGCTGGAGAGCATCGCGAATAGCGGCATCATCATCTACAATAACGACAAGCGGCAGGTGTTTCATTTCTTGGACGATGTTACCATAATCTAAGATTGAGGTGCATTATGAACATGCTATTTCTGGTCCTGTTGTTAACTTTTTTTTGGACTCCAATGAGTATGGGCTCTGTGGATAAAGTAGCTCTGAAAAAGAGCCTTCAACATAAAGTTGAAAATAGTGGTCTAGGTCCCAAAGGTCTTGGGATTTATGTGGCCACCGCTGAGAGTCCGTCAGAACTTGTTTTTGAAATGGCAGGTCAGCAGCAACTGATTCCAGCTTCAGCAACAAAGATTGTGACTGCTGCGGCCACACTGAAAGAGTTTCCTCCGGGAACAAAATTTAAAACGGCTCTTTTGTCCAATGCTAAAACGGAAGGCTCGGTCCTGAAAGGTGACTTGGTGCTTAAGGGATCGGGAGATCCGGGATTTGTTTCTGAATCCATGTGGTTTTTGGTGAATGCTTTTGTTCGTACGGGAATTAAGACCATCGAGGGTAATATCGTCGTCGACGACAGCTTATTTGATCAAAATCGCTTCGATAGTTCCCGCCAAAAAGAAAGAGTAGATCGCGCTTATGATGCTCCCACGGGCGCTATGTCTTTCAACTGGAACAGTGTGAATGTCTTTGTGCGACCCGCTTCCAAAGTGGGAGAGGCTGCACAAGTTTTTGTGGATCCAGAGAACGATTACATTCGTCTCAAGGGTCAGATTAAGACTGTCGCTAAAAGCGGTAAGACCAATGTCAATGTGGAAAGAGAGGACGATAAATTTGGGGACTATATCGTTGTTGGTGGAACTATTGAATTAGGGAGTAAAGAAATCGTTGTCTACAAAAACATTTCTCGTCCGGATCTCTGGAGTGGGGCTAATTTGAAATCATTTCTTGCCCAGAGGGGGATCAAGCTCAATGGCAAGGTGGTGGCGGGGAAAACACCCCCGGGAGCGCAAGTACTCGCTGAGTTTGAGAGCAAGCCCATCGAATCTATGATCACAGATATGAACAAGTTTTCGAACAATTACGTCGCTGAAATGCTCACGAAACTGATCGCTGCTCAAAAAAAAGGTCTAGGTTCAATTTCTGGTGGAATGGAATCACTGAATCAGTACATGCAGTCTCTCAAAGTTCCTGCTGATCAATATGAGATTTTTAATCCCTCCGGACTGACTCGAGAAAATAAAATGTCGCCATTTGCTCTTTGGTCGGTGTTGGCTGACATGAAAAATCACTTCGAGTATCAGCCAGAATTTGCAGTTTCGCTTCCGATCGCTGGGATTGATGGAACTTTAAAAAATCGGATGAAAGGTTCTGATGGTCAGAGGCATGTCAGAGCTAAAACAGGCTATTTGACGAATATCATTTCGCTCGCTGGATATGCTGGACGTAAGGATGGAACTGTACTTCCGTTCGTGTTTATCTATAACGGATCTGCCGATGAGTGGAAAGTGAGATCTTTCTTTGATGAACTTGCAACTCAATTGGTGGATTAGATGTTGAAGCAACTTGTTTTAGTTCTGCTTTTTTCTTTGAGTATTCAAGCCCAAGAGTCATCTTCAGATGAAGAAACGCCCGTCTCTCATGATCAGATTGCCGGTGAACAAAGCCTCACCGTCGCGCGTCCTTGGAGAGCCCCAGTTTATAATGATCAACAAGGAGCTTTGGGCTGGAGCGAAGAGGCTTTTGCGGTGCCCGCAGGATTAGAGACACAAGTGAAATTTTGGATCGATATCTACTCGAAGTACACGACAGACCAAGGTGTTCTTCATGATTCTGAGAATATCGATCTGATCTACGAAGAAGTTGATTTTTCGCCAATCGTCGCGCGAACAGACATGAATGTTTTTCAAAAAGAGCGTTTGAAGGAAAAACATCTTAAAGAACGAAGAGCTTATTACACAGCACTTCTTAAAAAGCTTCACACTCTGAAGTCTGGCGAAGGCCTCACTGGAGATGAAAAGCGAATTTGGGACTATTTTCAAAAAGTTGATGAGCCGAAGAAATTTCTCGAAGCAGCTGAAAAAAATAGGATGAGGTTTCAGCTGGGCCAAAGAGATCGAATGATTCAAGGGATCTTCTTTTCGGGGAGATATCTCGAGGAGTTCGAAAAGATCTTCAAAGAATTTGGTGTGCCCATTGAGCTCACTCGAATGGTCTTTGTGGAGAGTTCTTTCAATGTTTTGGCAAGATCGAAAGTCGGAGCATCAGGTCTTTGGCAGATCATGCCGGCGACGATGAAAATGTATCATCGTAAGAGTGAAGTGGTGGACATGAGGAATCATCCTGTAGCCGCGACTCGAATGGCCGCGCGGGTGCTGCGCATGAACTATAATCAGTTGAAAGCTTGGCCCTTAGCGGTCACTGGCTACAATCATGGTCCCACTGGAATTCAAAAGCTGACAAAGAAATACAAAACTCGCGACATAGGGGATCTTGTGAAAAATGTGCAGTCCCGGAAAAGTTTTGGATTTGCTTCTCGCAATTTCTACGCCTCGTTTTTAGCCGCTTTAGAAGTGGAAAGAAATGCTCCCAGATACCTTGGAAATGTGACATGGTCTCAGACTTTGGATGATGTGGAATTAAAACTTCCAAAAGCCGTGCAATATGCAGATGTGGTTCGCTGGTTTGGCGGTGATGATTTAAGAACCCACGTCTTTAACCCTCCTATCACTCGCATCGCTCGCCGAGGTAAGAAGCCTTTGTCTGCCGGAGTGGTGATCTCTGTTCCCAAATCACAGTTGGCAATGATTGAAAAAGAACTCGAGAGATCCGAAACTTTAACAGTGGCAAGGCAAGCTGATGCAGAGAATCAGCCACAGACTTCAGGAGCTGAAAAGGTGAAAGAGTATAAAGTTCGAAGAGGCGATAATTTGAATCGAATTTCAGCAAAATTTGGTGTGCCGGTGAAAGAAATCTTGGCCGCCAACAATCTCGAGTCTCCGAATGAGATCAAAAGCGGCCAAGTCCTGAAAATACCTTAACGCGGGAAAGAAATTCCGCCGCCGTCGAGCACGCGGTAAGGGTTGTCTGAATATTCTAAGAGATACAAAACGGGTTGGTAATTCTTATCAACCACTTCTCTGATGACACCTGCACCCGGGTAGAAGCCACCTCCGCCAAATCCGTTGTTTGCTGGATCTAGCTCGAAAGTGAACGAAATGATTTTGTGTTCACCGTAGGACCAATCTGTTGTATCTCCAGAGGCAATATAGAGATCAGAGCTCTGCTGAGGTTTATACCCATTCCATTCCGCCATTTTTTGAGCCATGACTTCATGAACTCTGAGGTCATTTTGTTGAGTGATAGGATCATAAGTGTGACCCCAAGGGTAGAGGATCAACTGTGAGAAAGTGTGTAGCGATAGTAAAATAGAAATGTTCTGGTGAGCTTCTACATAATTCTTTACAGCAATTGTTTCGGGTTCGCTAAAAGGGCGTGGTCCCATATAGGTGTCGCTGTTGGGATCCTTACTCGAGCCGCCGGTTCCCCATTGGTAGCCATAATTTCGATTCAAATCGACACCATAGGTCCCGTTGGAGTTAGCACGTCGGTTCTTTCTCCACATTTTGTAGCGACCGTCTTTAATGTCCCACTCTTGGCCATCGGGATTAATCGCAGGAATGATGTGGATATCTCGATGGTCAACCAGGGACATCACGCGAGCATCACCCGCTGCATAATCATCAACGAGCTGTTGAGCAATACGAAGAGCTGTTTCAATACTGAGATGTTCACGAGCATGGTGTCCACCCATGATCAACAGAGCTGGCAATTGATCCGCTTGAGCAAGGTTTCCAGAAATGCGAATTCCTTGAATCTCCCGTCCTTCAACAGATTTGCCAATGCTAAAGAGCTGGGTCTGCTGAGGAAGTTTTTTATTCAGAGACTTGAGCAATGCTTCTCGCTCTACAAAGTTGTGGTATTCAGCATCTTTCGCAGGGAAATCCATCTCTGCCGTGAGCGGGTAAGAAGAGATCAGCCAACCTAACTTCTCAATTCTGTTTTTCTCGGCTTGAGATCCCAGGGCAATGATGAAGTCATCGCGAAGGATTTCGATAGAAACTCCAGTGTCAGCGACCACGCTTCTCTGAAATTTATCCGTAGCTTCAATCTTCATCCAATACTGAGTTGTATCCGCTGTTTGCGCATGCCGAATTGGCAAAAACATGAGCGACAGCACTGCTAAACTCAAAATCCCTCTGAGTTTCATGAATTCCCCCTCTTTGACCGATCCTTGGTCGATGAGAAAACGCTAGCACTCCAGAGATGTCAGGGAACAATTAGTAAAAGAGTTTTGAGGTATAAGTTAATTTGATACCTAGCCAAAAGTTAAGGCGGCTCCTCGACGTAGGTCGAGAGAGGTGTCATTTAGTTAAAATTTTGAACTTGGGCGATATAAGGCAAGTTTCGATAATACCCTTGATAATCAAGGCCATAACCGACCACAAAGTCATTGGGGATTTTAAATCCAGAATGATCTATTTCACAGGGGACTTTCAAAGCATCTGGTTTCTCGAGGAGGGCCACTGTCGTTAAAGACTTTGGCTTTCTGGAGATGAGAGCATTTTTTAGATAGTTCATGGTGATGCCGGTATCGACAATATCCTCAACTAGGATCACATGCTTGTCTTCGATGGGATTCTGAAGGTCTAAAGTCACTTTCACTTCACCAGAAGACTTGGTTCCGCCGTGGTAGCTAGCAACACCAAAGAACTCACAAGAAATGTCACAATTAATGGCTCGAACTAAGTCAGAGTAAAATACAAAGGAACCTTTAAGAACACAGATGGCAACAACATCTTTGCCTTTGAATTTTTGCGAAAGAGTGGCCCCGAGTTCTTTTACTTTCTTTTGGATATCAGCTTCAGAAATGTACTGAGAAAGTTTTAAATTATTCATCTTGAACCTCACACAAAAGAATTATTCATAATTTCGCCAAAGCCACCACCGCCTGGAACAATGTAGCCGTTTTCATTGAGGCCCCTTTCTTGTTCCCAATACTTTCCCGGTGCGGAATTCAACACTGCCTCAGGGCTCAGTCCGCGGTCAAGTCGAAGAGCAAAGATCAGGACATCTGGATGATGAGTTATGACTTTCTGGAGATATTCAGGGGTCACAATCAAATGAAGAGCAATCAGTGCTTTGGCCGTTCCTGAGACTTGGCGTTTATAGAAGTCCAGGGCTGCAAGCAATGTGTTTCCTGTGGCCCCCATTGGGTCCGGAAAAAGAACAATAGAATTTTCTTTGTCGCCCCCAATTTTAGTCGCGCCGATTTCGGTCCCCCTGACTTGATTTTTCCCATCGGTAGATCTCGCAGCAAAGATATGATCTTGTCTTAAACAAGCCGGTTCAATGGCATAGTGAAGAGCATCAAAGCAAATGTGACTTGGATAAGTGCCAGCTCTCGCAATATTCACGCTGATCACTTTTTGTTCCGAGTCGAAACTTTCATATCTGAGAAGTTGACCTGGCTGGCTAGCAGTCATTCGTGTGGGAGATTGCTTGAGTTTTTTGGGAAACGCTTCATTCATCACTTCTGTGAGCAAATGGGTGTACAAAAGTTCCACCAAGTGATTAATTTTTGGCTGCGTTGTTTCAGGATGGCAGAGCTCAGCCAAAATTCCATTCAAAAATGTCTGATCGTATATGGTCACTTGAGGTCCATAGTAATGTTGAATTTTTTTGGCCATGAAGACTCCCTAGCGTTGGGAGGGTGTATCAAACTCTAGGACCAATGTAAACTCGGTCTGACGAGACAGGAATTGAGCAGAGTTAAAGATCTTCAAATAGCCAACAGAGGGTTTAGGACCTTCAAAAACTGCATTTCGAGGGAGAAGACCTGAAATCACGAAGGCCTGTTGTGCAGAAATTTCAAAAGAGATCGGGAATGATTTGCGTAAGGGAGTCTTGCTTTCACCCTCTTTGAAGACTCGTTGAATTTCAATTTCTGCACGAATTAGACCTGCTTCCTCAGTGGCCTGAAGATAAAAATCAAGCCCCGAATCCTGCCCACTGAACCAGTGATTTTCAGAGCCGGTCAGCTCAATGATCTTCTCGGTATGTTCGAGCTGAATGGCCCCTGGTGTGACTTGAATCTTGTTTTTAAAATCAGAAACAACGCCCCACTGGCTTTCATCAAAGCGCATATACTGTCCAGAGGCTTGCATTTCTTGTGCAAGCTCTTCGATGAGACTGCGAGGCATTTCAAAATAACTCAATCGCAATTTCGGCTTCTTATGCCAATCTGTGTTCGCAGTTTTGGTAGCTTCCAGGCTTGTAGCAAGCTTAGTTTCAGGGCTTGTTGTCGAAGAGGCAGCGGGAGTAGTAGAATTTGAGGTCGTCAAATCTGGGGGAGAGTTCGATGTGGAGGAAGTCTCTATGTTCACGGCTTCTGCTGGTAGGCTGGCATCTAGACTTCTTCGCTCCACCAAAATGGGACCACCTTGTATGAACTCTGCTCTTTCCTTGAGTTCAGCACGGTGGTGTTGACGAATAAAAAGCACAGATGCGGTGACGGCGATTAACACAAGAAGAATGTGAAAGATCGGAGATGCTGCCAGGATTCTCCACAAGGGTGTGGGGGCTGGATGGAATTCGTCCATATCCACGCCACACTTTGCGCAATATTTGTCTTTCGGCTGGCTAAACCCGCACTTTGGACAATTTACTAACATATTAGATAAGTGTGCAGGCAAAAATAATTTCAAACAAGCTAAGAATATGAGACCTTTGAGGGATGCTTCATATCCCAGTCATGCTCAAAGAAATTTCTGATCATTTGCTGCCGCATCTTCTGGCTCAGAAAGAGCCAAGATATTTGGATGGGACCTTGGGAAGAGGTGGCCATCTGGGGTATTTTTTGAGCACAGTGCCGAAATTGCGGGCCATCGCCTTTGATCAAGATCCCGAAGCGATTGCTTACGCAAAAACGGAATTTTCAAAAGAAATTTACGAAGGTCGATTAGAGCTCGTGCATGGAAATTTTGCCAGTTACAATTCAGAGATTCATGGAGCTTACGATGCAGGACTTGTGGATCTGGGAGTGAGTTCCCCACAGCTCGACCAAGGTCATAGAGGCTTTAGTTTCATTCATGATGGACCTTTAGATATGCGCATGAATTCAATGACAGGGGAAACGGCTGCAGACGTGATTAACAATTACGATGAAGAAGATTTGATCACCATTTTCAAGAAATATGGTGAGATTTTCAAGCCTTATCGAGTCACTCGAGCGATTGTGCACGACCGCCGTGAAAAGCCTTTTCAGACGACTCTTCAGCTTGCAGGTCTGATTGAGCGCGTGGATGGCTGGAGAAAAAAAGGCTTTCACCCGGCAACGCAGTATTTCATGGCACTTCGTCTCTATGTGAACCAAGAGCTGCAGTCGGTGGAACAAGGAATTCCAGCACTTTTACATGGACTAAGGTCGAAAGGACGATTGTCGGTACTGACCTTCCACTCTCTCGAGGATAGAATTGTAAAGTATCTTTTTCGAGAATCTGATTTGGGTGCTCCAGTGAACAAGAAAGTTCTTGTTCCCTCGGAACAGGAAGAAAAGAGCAATTCTCGATCAAGATCAGCAAAGCTGCGTACTTTCGAGAGAGATGGTGAATGAAAGAAAATCTTCAAGAGCTTCGACCCTTCCTCAGTGTTCTCCTGGTGATTGGAACTCTTTTGGGCCTGGTGTTTTTTCAAATGGAAGAACGCCGATTAGGCTATGGAATTCTAAAGTTAACTCAACATCATCGCAAAGTGATTGAGGAAAAACGAGTGAAGACAATGATGTTAGCGAAAGTGACTCGTCCACAACATGTGGAAAAAGTGGCTCAATCGAAGTTTACCTTACGAAGAATTCGATCTAACCAAATTATTTATCTTTCGGGGAGTGCGTCTGAACCTGTGAAGGGAAGCCAGTGAAATCTCGGATTATCTTTATTTTTGCAAGTATTCTTGTGCTGTGGGCGATTCTCTTGGGCAGAGCTTTTTCTTTGCAAATTGTCCCCGATGACCGATTGCAAGCTCTCGAAGCTCGTCAGTTTTCTAAGAAAATAACTCTCAATTCCCGTCGGGGAGCCATTGTTGATCGCAATGGGCGAGAGCTCGCAATTTCAACGACAAGTTACTCTCTTTATGCGGATCCTAAGATCATTAATAACAAGAGGAATGTAGCTCGCCAGCTGGGAAAGATTTTGAATCAGGACTCACGAGAAATCTTTGAGAAGATTAAGTCCTCCGAGAGGCGATTTGTTTGGATTGAAAGACAGTTAACCCATGAAGTCGCTGAGCAAGTGAAAAGCTTGGATGTGCGAGGGCTTGGCACTGTTGAAGAGTTCCGACGAATTTATCCCAATGAAAGTTTGCTGGCTCCGACTTTAGGATTTGTAGGAAAAGAAGGAAAGGGACTTGAAGGACTTGAGCTCGCGATGAATGAGCAGCTTGAGGGAAATAAGAAAAAAATCACTGTAAAAAGAGATGCTCGAGGCCGCCCTCTCGTCGCCGATGGTCTGATGTTTGCGGAAAATCCCGATGGAGCTGAGATCAAGCTGACCATCGATGCAGAATTGCAGCACATGTTGGAAAATGAGCTTATGCATGCAGTTGAAGAATTTGATGCAGAGAGAGCATATGGGGTGATTCTTGATGCCAAAACCTCCGCTGTTTTGAGTCTTGCGACGTTACCGAGCTTTGATGCAAATCGTGCAGCGAGCTTACCGTTGGAAGTTCGACGAAACCGATCTGTCACTGACACCTTTGAGCCTGGTTCAACCATAAAAACTTTTGTTGTGGCCACGGCTCTACGGGAGAAGTTGTTGGCACCCAACAGTCGGTATAATACGGAAAATGGTGTGATGAGAGTTGGCGATCGGTTTATTCGAGAAGCGGAGGCCAAGCACAGGTGGTCTTCTCTCACAACATCAGAAATTTTGGCTTACTCTTCGAATATTGGAACAACAAAAATTGCTTTTGATTTAGGACCTCAGCTTTTGCGCCAAGGACTTTTGGATTTTGGCTTCGGTGCAAAGTCTGGCTTAGAGTTACCGGGTGAAGCTAAGGGGAGGCTGCAGGCTTTACCTTGGCGACAACATTTAATGGCAAATATTTCTTTTGGCCATGGCATGACGGCGAACTCGATTCAGATGGCGAATGCTTATACTGTGATTGCTAATGGAGGTGTTCTGCACCAGCCCTACATTATCCAGTCTGTACGTGATCCTGAGACGGGAATAGTCACTGAGATGGAGCCCCAAGTGATTCGACAGGTTTTGCCGGCCGAAGATGCTGCTCAGATGAGATTGATGCTCACTGGATCGACGGCACCTGGGGGGACGGGCGTGAATGCAAAAGTCGACGGATTCTTGGTGGGTGGAAAAACTGGGACAGCTCAGAAAGTAAATCCCACGGGAAAAGGTTACTTGCCGGGAGCGTATATCTCATCATTTGCGGGATTTATACCAGCGAATGATCCTAAGTTTGTGATCTATATTGCTGTCGATCATCCTAAGCAAAATGCCTTTTATGGATCTCAAGTCGCAGCCCCGGTTTTCTCGAGGGTTGCCTCCTATGCGGTCAGGCAGGCAGGCCTTGCGCCTGTCTTTTTGAGTGAAAAGAATTTACCGAGCCAAGATATCAAAAAAGAATTTCAAGATGGTCAGCGGGTGATTGCTTCGTCGCCAAAACAAAAAAAAATAAATCCAAAAAGAATCCCTAAAGAAGCACTGGTCAAGCCTTTGGAGGGGCCAGTGAGAACTTCTGCTGAGCTTGCAAGGCTGAAAACTCAGACAGTAGAGACGGTTCCTGATTTGCAAGGCTTGTCGCTCAGGGAAGTCTTACGAAGAGTGAATGGAACTGATTTGCAAATCCAATTCCGTGGAGCTGGTCTCGTCGCGGAAACTGACCCAGCTCCAGGTTCTGGTGTCCCCGAATCTCGCACGATTCAAGTGCTCTTGAAATAGTCCTTCTCGCGATCAGCCCCCCATCTTTTGGAGCTCTCTTTGTTGGGGGGTAGGCGGGGGGATAGGGTATCGGTCACTTGCCAGTGATGTGACTCAGGCCCATGCAGGGCAGAGCTTGAGCTTTTTGTTCTGACTTAATTGGGGCACTAAGCGGAAGACTGAAAATCAGGTTTTCGATGCGCTTTAACAAAGAGTTCGGCTACCTGGCGACTCCAACCCAGGCCTTCGAACTTATTGATCTGAATATAATCTTTAAGTCCCAAGAAATCTTTGAACGAGTGCACCCACCGGGTCATGGGTCGCTGGCTCCAGAAGCTGATTTTCTGACCTTGGGGATTTGTCAGTGGATTGTGTTTACTCGCACCAGTTACGGCAAAAGCAATTCTTGCCGTCACGACGCGGATAAAGTGTAAGTACTGCCATCTTTTTTTAATCTGAATATGCAAATGCAAGTGATTCCCCACATTGGCTGCAGAAAGAATCTTCACCCCGTATTTGCGAGCAAGGCTTACAACACTTAAGTTAACGCGAGTGCGATTTTGCTTGGTCAAAAAAGACCATTTTCCTTTGGCGAGATCAGATTTCAAAATCAAGTGCATGCTGGCCTTGGTCGAAAGAGGCCGCTGTCCTCGGGAAGAGCGAGTGGTGCGTTTTCCGCCACCAAAACGATCTGAAAATTTCTTTTCAAATTGAGG
>JAJTIC010000006.1 GCA_021300175.1 Pseudomonadota bacterium | reverse complement strand
CCGCAGCAGCCCTGGCAAGAGAACAATCAGTGGAATCAACCAGGTCAGTTCAATCCCAACTATCAGTGGAACAATCAGTGGAACAATCAGCCGCCCAATCCAGCAATTCCTGGTAACCGAGGATCCACTCGGGGTTAATTCGCAAATAAAAGTGATCAGTTAAGTCCTCCGCAGGCTCATGATGAGCCTGCTTGTTTTTTCTTGACCCACAAACGTTAGATGTCGACTTAAATCTATGAAACTATTCTGAGCTCAGGAGCCAACTCTCTGGTTCCAAGCAATGCAACTTGTAGTCCTTACTCGCCATAAAAAAAAACCCCGAGGACTTGCGCCCTCGGGGCCTGCTCACCACCATCCAGGGCTTTACCTGGCATCATGATGTTAACTCGATGATTTCCAAGCTGCCGTACAAAGTTGAGTTCATGTTGCGATCAAAAGCTGATGGCGGCCTTTGAAACAAATCCGTAATTAAACTTTTTATCGAAGTTTTGTGCTTCAGTTCCTGACCAAGCAGATCCTGGAAACAAAAACCCGAATTGGTTAATCCATGTCAGGCGCTCATGCGGAGCATAAACAAAAGCAGAGTCCCACTCGAAACCCACATCTTTACCCTTCACAGTTCCACCAGTAATAGGATCCGCTTGCAGCTGAGCCC
Organism: Pseudomonadota bacterium; assembly: GCA_021300175.1. Classification (GTDB taxonomy): domain Bacteria; phylum Bdellovibrionota; class Bdellovibrionia; order Bdellovibrionales; family Bdellovibrionaceae; genus JAJTIC01. The sequence goes on along the minus strand of JAJTIC010000006.1, from coordinate 29,674 downwards.
AAGTCAAAGAATTTCTCCAAGACCATCGATCACTCATTTTGTAATCCCAAGTGGGTGAAACGAAAACGACGTTGGAAACAGCGTCGTCATCGATGGATTGATTACGATCATAAGGGCTGCAAGGAGCTGTTCCACATTGCTTTGATGGCCGTTGAAACTGGGATCTAAAGATATCGTACTGACCCATAGAATGATTGAACAACAAGAAGGCAATGTCATAGTTTCTATCCAAAGCATAGCCTTCAAAGTTGGTGGTGTCTGGATCATCGCCGCTCACAAGACCCGCTTTGAGTGACCATTGAGATTTGCTCTCGGGGCGAGGAAAATTCATTTCGGTGACGATTCCATACCCATTGAGCTTCACTTCTTGCCCACTGACTTGAATTCCCGTTTCGCCTGAATTGAATCCTGCTTCGAGCTTGAACTTGAAGCCATCCCAACCTCGACCCAATAAGAAATTCACACTTTGAGTTTTCCAGCCACCAATTTTGGTTGCGCCAGCTCCATAGGTGAGTGGATTAGCATCGTTAGATGCCATTCCTGCACTTCGAGACTGATGGAAAATCCCGAAGATCGATTCAGTTTCTGGATTGTTGTACTCGATATTCCAAATCACATCCGTGATCTCGCCACCCGCATTGGGCGAAGGGTTGTAGGGCTTTCCGATGATCGGCATCAAAGATAAATTACCAATGAGAAACTTGTAGCCAACCATATCCATGGTATCTGACCAGTGGTCAAACATTCCATTGCCCGCGTTGTGGGTGATTCCCAAGCCAAATTCAATAGGGGCACGACCAACAACGATAGCTCCGTACTCTTGGTTAACGTTCATATAAAGCTGCGAAACTCGAAGCTCTGTTGAGCCTTGGTGACCCGAGGTCACCGCCGCATCGTCCGCTGTAGAAGATCCACCAGTTCCACCTTTTGTGGGGCCACCACCAAGGACAGCTCCTGCTTGCGAGTCAGGATAAGCAGAATTGGTCAAAACATCGAGCTTTGCAACCACGTTCATGCCATCAGCTGCGATGATTTTAGGACTCAGCTGAAGAGAGTTCAGGAAATAAGATTTTCCCTTTTGTGGACTTCCCAAAGTTGTGCTCGACAGTTGAGTGTATTCAAAACGGTAATTTCCCGTCCACTCCACACTCATCGCCTGCGCTTGAGAAAAACTCGCAAGGAGTAGGGCTCCCGCAGTCAGTAATGATAATTGTTTGTTCATGAGTTCTCCTTCGTTCTAATCAATAATTCCGAGGACTTCAGATTCTCTGAGGATTCGAAGATCCTTTTCCATAACTTTCGCCGGCGTTCCAGCGTACTCGGTGACCAAAACCATATCGCCCACTTTGACATCCAAAGGACGCAGTCTGCCTTTTTTATCACGAGCCCCCCGACCGACTGCTAAAACCTGCGCTTTGAAGTTTCCGCTCACATCAGCCGTATCTGGAATATACAAACCACCCGGTGTCATTTTCTCTGCCTTAATAATTTCAACCAGGAGGCGGTCATCTAATGGAGTCAGGATATTGGAGAAGTTCACGGCCTTTGCGTTGGCAACAGGCTTTGCTTTCGCCGACTTCTTGAGCTTGGGCGGTACCTTCGGTTTTACTTTGGGTTTGGATTTTGGCTGACTCTTTGCTTTTGCTTTGAGTTTGACCTTTGCTTTCATTGGCTTTTTTGCCTGAGGTTTTACTTTCTTCTGCGAAACTTTTTTCTTAGCCTTTGCCACGTCGACCCCTTTCTTCTTCGTAATACTTTTTATACAGAATATCCCATTCAGGGCTGCCTTCAACGACTCCTCTTTTCAGAGAAGCGACTTTGTCACGAGCCATTTGATCAATTTGCGCATCTTCTTTCACAAACTCTGCAATCGCTTGCTTCGCCAAGCGAAGAGCCACTTCATCATCTGTAAAGTCCACCAAGTCATCATCCCAAATGGCATTCGATATCACATGTGCCAAATGAATTTGGCGATCTTCACTGATCATCATAAAACGATCTTTCTTTCCTTCGCGAGTTTTTGCTTCAGCAAAGGAAACATTTTGTATCTTTGAAATTCTCCAGAGTTTGTTCTCTCAAGATCATCGAGCATTTTATTCACGTCCTGTTCAAGCTGTGTTTCTCTTTGATAGTCAGCTTTGACAGCTTCTAAAGCTCTTGAGAAAGCTTTCTTTTCGTCTTCTTTGAAAATAACCACATTCTGTTTTTTCCAAACTTCAAAAACTTTTTCCGTCAGTTTTTGAATCTGTAATGGACTCAACTTCATGGATCCCTCTTTGACATCAATTTCCGTTGCTTTTACTGTCATCTTACCTATGAAAAAACTCAAGTGGCTTTTCCTTGTATTTGCGTCCTTTCTAACGCTTTCCATCATCGGATTCACACTCTGGCTGCTCCAGCTGAACTCGCAGATCAAGGAAAGTTTGGAAAAGCGGACATTTCAGCAGCCCACCGAGTATTTCAGCGCCCCTCGCTTGATCTCGGTCAGCCCTCGCCACACCAAGGATTCTTGGATTCAAAACTTTCAGCAAGAGAGTTACCGCCAGAGGGATTCCGAACAAGTTTTGCGCAATGGGGATTTCCAAGTTTTGGACCAACCCAGTTGTTTGAAAAAGTATTTCGCAGAATTGAGCCCCCCAAACAATCTGATAGAGTGCTTGGCTTTTCGGACCCAGCAAACCGAGGATCCCTTTGCTCTTTTTTCGGCGGAACAAGTGGCCGTCTTCGACGATCAGGGAACTTGGATCGATGCTTTCGCCAAACTCGACAATCATCTTCGCAGGGCCTCTCAGCTCGCCCTGAATTCTCGAAAAGTGGCTCAATACATCTCTGGAAAGCCCATCCTTCAAGTCTATTTCCCTTTGGGTGAAATTCCCCCTCAGTGCTTGAATTCTGTGCTGGCGATCGAAGACTCCAAGTTTCTTGAACACCAAGGCGTTTCGGTCACAGGAATCCTGCGAGCCGTGCTCAACAATTTGACCGGAGGGCCACGTCAAGGCGGCAGCACTATCACGCAACAGTTGGTTAAAAACGATTACCTGACGCCCGAAAAGACTCTCAAAAGAAAAATTATAGAATTTTTCATGTCGATTTTACTCGAGTTTCACTCATCGAAAGATCAAATTTTTGAATCTTACTTGAATGTGATCTATCTGGGTCAGTCAGGACCCTTCCAAGTGGTGGGCTTTGGCGCTGCTTCCGAATTCTATTTTGAGAAAAGTTTAGCGGAAGCTAATTTATCCGAATGCGCTTTGCTCGCCGCCGTCCTCAACAGCCCTGGATTGTACAACCCCTTCACAAAACCCGAAAATGCTCTGAAAAGAAGAAATCTCGTCCTCGAACGCATGAGTCAGCTGGGATTCATCGACGATAGTGAGAAAAAATTAGCTCAAGAGTCTCCCTTGCCTCGAAACAGAAATAGGACTATTTCTGAAACAGCTCCTTATTTTTTCAATCTCGTTGCTCAAGAACTTGCCAAGCATGGTCTCAGCGAAAACAGTCGACAAGTTTTCACCACTTTGAATATCGAGCAGCAAGAAGCGGCTCAAAAATCTCTTCAAAGTGGCTTGAGTCAGCTCGAAATGAATCACAAGAAAGTTCAAGAACTCAAAGCGAAGGGCTTTCAGTTGGAAGGAGCTTTGATCGCTGTGGATCTTGATCGATCGTGGATTTCTGCAGTGGTGGGTGGTCGAAGTTTTCGAATGACTCAGTTCAACCGAGCTATTCAAGGGCAGCGCCAGATTGGATCGGTCTTTAAACCTCTTGTTTATCTTGAGTACTTTGAGCAATTTCCTGAAGAGAGTTTACTCAGCCTTGTGGACGATCGAAAATCCACCATCAAGTATGAGGGCCAAAGCTGGAGCCCCGACAATTATGGGAAAAAGCATTTCGAAGATGTTCCCATCTATTTTGCTCTGAAAAACAGCTTAAACTCAGCGACAGTTCACCTGGCCATGAAAGCAGGACTTAAAAACATCCAAGAGCTCAGCCAAAAAATGGGCGCCACAAGCCATCTCATGCCTGTTCCATCGATGGCTCTTGGTTCTTTCGAAATGACCGTCGCTGAAGTCGCCCAGATTTACTCCACGTTAGCTAAAATGGGGGCCTCTCAAAAGCTTCAAGCTTTACGAGCTGTTAAAACTTCTTCAAGCACGTGGACTTTCTTTGATGCTGCGGAGCCTTCTTCCGTTGTGCGCCCCTTGTCGGCAGCTTATGTGATCAATGGCTTACAGCAAGCCGTTGACAGTGGAACCGCCGCAAGTGTTCGGAAGGCGGGACTGAATGGAAACTACGCAGGTAAAACAGGTACCACGTCGGACAATAAAGACGCGTGGTTTGCGGGCTTTTCACCTGAAGTGCTGAGTGTCACTTGGGTGGGTTACGATCAACCACAGTCCCATGGGCTGACGGGGGCTTCCGGAGCCCTGCCTATCTGGATTGAGTTCATGAGGCAGATGGAAGCTCAAAGCTCTTGGCGAGATTTTTCGTGGCCCTCAGAAACTGAAATACGTGCTCAAGAGCTCGTTGAGCCCGATGGAAAAAAAGTGCAGATGGATTTGCTCTTTTTGAAATAGCTGCTTAAGAAATATCGTTCAGATCGACAGAAAGCCCTTCATAAGCATAGCGCCATTTCACACTGGGCAAAGTCACTCGGTTTCCTCTGGCGGTGGAAGTTTTCCAATTGTGATAATCCTCAGTTTGTTGTTTGAGTTCATAGATGGCGTGGGTGTCGGCTCCTGGATCGTGATGCGCAAAAATTACTTGTTTGATCTTCTCGCGGAAAGCAATGTCCAATCCGAGCTGAGCCGCACTATGCCCCCAGTTCGCCTTCTCAGCGAGCTCTGGCAGTGTGTACTGCGCATCAAAGTACATGAGATCCGCGTTCTGGTACAAAGGGAGATCCAGGCCGAGGGCTTCTCGAGTTGTTCGTGTTCCTTCGGTATCTACACAATGTGCATACTTTTTACCGTAAGCTTCCACGCGATAGCCCCAGCAAGGATCTGGATGATCAAGCTGATACGGAGTGATGGAAAAATCTCCGAGCTGAAAAGCTTTTCTTGGCTCAAGAATGTGAAAAGAGACTTCGGATGGCAAACTCTCAAAAGGAACTGGAAACATTGGCTTTTGAAACTTGATCCTGATGTTTTGGGCTAGATCGGGCTGAACCGCATAATAGTGAATCTTGTTCCCCTTCACAAAGTGCGGAGCAAAGAAAGGAATCCCCAGAAGGTGATCCCAATGAAAATGGGTCATCAAAATATGAAAAACACCTTTTCCCCGGGCCGCAGGGCCCTTCATCATCACCTCGCCCAAATTGTGAAGGCCCGAGCCTCCGTCAATGATCACTTGAGTATCACCGGCATTCATCTCGACGCAAGTCGTGTGCGAGCCAAACCCCCCCAATTGAGGAACTGTTTTTGAAGCTAGATATTCACGGATCTGAGTGACATCTCTATATCCACTTGCAAAGAAATCATTAAGAATGTTTTCTATTTCCTTGCTCCACTGCTCTGGCGAGGGCGCAGATGGCAAACTCCCTCGAACTCCCCAATATTTGATACGAAATGACATAGCAAAAGAATGCCAAAGAAGTTGTGTTAAGAAATCTCCTTTTTAGTCCAGTCTAGCTGCACAGACGTGAATTCTCTGAGAAATTTTCCGATAGAACAATTGTGAATTTAGTCAAACACCTGAGAGTTTTAGTCGTTGATGACTTGGAAGATATCCAAGAGCTACTGGCCTTTATGCTTCAATCCAGTTTTCATGCCACAATTGAGACTTTCTCCTCCGGAAATCAAGCCATCGAGAGACTCAAAAAAGAGCCTTCCTTTGATCTCATTGTTTCCGATTATCAAATGCCCGATGGGAGCGGACTCGATGTTTTCAAATTTTTAAAGTCACAACAACAAAACACGCCTTTCCTCTTCCTGTCGGGGAATGACTTAAAATATGAATTAGAGCTGCAAAGAGCTGAGGGCTGGAAGCAAATCAATAAGCCGTTTACGGAGCAAGCACTCCTCAGTGCTGTTTCTGCGGCTCTAGCGCCCGAAACTCCGGGTGAATTGAGTTCGAAGTACGTTCCCGTTCGACTGCAATTGGTCGAAAGAATGGGAAAACTTAATGCCCCCCTTTTTGTGAAGATCAACGAACAAAAAATGGTACAGCTCACCACTGATGAATCTGATTTTACTCCTGAAATGGCGCAAAAGTATCGTGACAAAAAAATAGAGCATTTCTTTGTCCGAGAGGATCATGTAGAACCCTTCATTCATGAGTTTCAGAAAAAAGTGATTTCAGAAGATGCTTGGGCTTCCGTCGACGTGAATGACTTGCCAGAAGTCTTCTCCATGAACGTGGAATTGATGCGCGATATCTCAGAAAAATTGGGATGGAAGGACTCAGCACTCAAGCTTGCGGAGCAGTGTCTGCAAAGAGCTTTGGCCATTGTGGCTCGCCAACCTAGCCTTGATAAATTTATCCAAAGGTTTCATAAAATTGAACGTCTAGGATACGCTGATCACTGTGTTCTCACCGCACTGACGGCTGCCGGTATCCTCAAAAACTTGGAACTCCAAGATGAGGACGCACTCAAGAAGTTAACATTTGCATCCATTTTTCACGATGCAACACTGAACGATATTCAATACGAAAATAAACGGAAATTTCTAAAAAATATTACCAAAGGCGACGTCAATTCTTCCAAAGATTTGCGTGATGTGCACTCACACGCCATCAATTCATCAGAGCTTTGTCGTCAATGGGTTTTTTGCCCGATCGGTGTTGAAGGAATCATTCTCGATCATCATGAAAATGGCGCAGGCACTGGCTTTCCAAACGGTAAGGTTGCTGATCAAATCAGCGATCTTGCAAAAATTTTTATTGTCGCTGAAGATTTTGTGGAATTTTTCACTGAGTTCAATGGGAAAGTTCCAGTGAAGGATTATAAACGCCTTCGTCAAGATCAATTTCCCCATCAAAGTTTTCAAAAAATCATTTATAGTCTTCTGAAAGACGTTCCCGAAGATCAAGTGGCTTAATCAAAGCGAATCTTTAAATACGAACAACCCTTGGCAGGTTTTGCTTGGCAAGTGAGGACTTTTCCGTTCTTGAACTCTTCTTCATCTAAAATCGTATCATCTGGAAAATCCACTTTACCTTCCACCACTGTGGCTAAGCAGGCCGAACAGACGCCTTCCATGCAAGAGTAAGGAGGATTCAAATCATTGCGAATTCCACAATCCAAAACGGACTCACCGTGATCGTAGCTCACTGTTTTTTCTTGACCGTGAAGTACAAAGGCAATTTTACATTCTTCCATGGTTGAAGCTTAGCATGACGGGAATTTCAGTGTCATCCTGCCCCGGCTATTTAAACTGTTGCCCAGAAGCCACTCCCAAAATACGCCTAACCTGTTGATCCCACTAGATTTTTAAAGGTCGCTGGAAAGTCCTAAAAAGGGCTCCGTTGGAACTCTTCTTGCAGCCACCCTCGAGAGGAGTCACTTTGGACACACGACAGTTTGAAAATATCATCGCCATCAAAAAGCCCTGGGCCCCCAAGTCGCCTGGCGCTGTTGCTTTCCATTTGAATAATCTCGAAGTGGCAGAAATCTCGGAAGAAGCTTGGCTTTCTTTTCAAAGCTTGAGTGCGAAACCAGATCAAGAAGCTCTGGCAGAACTCAAAGCTTGGTCTCAGGATTCGGCCCAACTGAGCCTTTCCCAAAAACCTTCACGCTTTCGAAGCCTCACTCTCAATGTGACTCAGATTTGCAATCTTGCTTGTCACTACTGCGCGGCTGGCGGCGACGGAACTTATGGCGATCCTGTAAAAAAAATTTCTATCGAAAAGACACTTCCTCAACTGCGTTTCTTTTTGGAAAAGCTAGATTCCGGAGAAACTTTTTCTGTGAATTTACTGGGCGGCGAGCCCCTGCTTTATCCTGAAGGTGTGCGTTTGATTGCAGAGTATCTTCGAGAGGAAACTCAGCAAAGACAACTCAAACTCGATCTTTCGATCACCACTAATGGCACACTGATCAAACCGGAAGTTGCTCAAGTCTTAAGTCAAAATCGAATTTCTGTGATCATTTCCATGGATGGGGACAAAAAACAAACGGATGCTCAGCGCCCGACAAAAACCGGCGAGTCCTCATTTGACTTGGTTCAACAAAGTCTTGAACATTTGAAATCCGTTCGCTCACAAATTCCTCGATTGGCCTTTCATGGAGTGTTTGGCAAGAGCAACTTAGATCTGCAAACTGCTTATGAGACATTTACTCAACTCGGGGCGGATCAATTTGATTTCACTTTTGATCATGATGAGCCTTCCCAGGAAGTCTCAGAAGCTTTCACCAAAGCTCTGCTTCAAGTGGCGGCTACCGCTTATTTTCGGGGCGGCGAAAAAGCTCTCCGGCAAATTGGCTTTTTCGATACCATCTTCTCGCGTTTGGATGAGCGGGCCCCCGTTCGCCACTACTGCGGATCTGGACAGACTTACTTGATGATCGATGCTAAAAATCAGGTCTTCACTTGCCCTTGGGATGTGGGCAAACCAGAACTCCAAGTGGGGTCTGGAACCGACTTGTCTCAAAGCCGCTTAACCCCTTACCAAGGAGACTTGATCGAGAAAAACAACGACTGCAGGTCCTGCTGGGTGAAAAACTTATGTGGGGGTGGCTGCATGTATCTCCATAAAAACAGGACAGGAAATAAAAACTCAGTGGATTCGGTCTTTTGTGACCGTCAAAGATCCTTGATTTCGATGGCCATTTCGTATTATTACCAATGTCGAGTACCGGCAGAAAGCGAGAGCTTATGAAACATATCAAAAAGGTCGCCGTAAATACGCAAGCGGGAAACGAGCCAAAAGATCCTCGTGATCCTGGCTGTATTCCTCAAGGCCGTTAATTTAAAATGTTATCTTTTTATCAAAAGCACGAGAAAATCATTCTCGCGCTTTTTAGACTTGTTCTCGCATTCATTATTGGTTTTCTGATTTCCCGTGTTCCTCTCGATTCCCTCGAAGCTTACCTCTACGACGCTCGCTTTCGTTTACGCCCAGATCCTGCACCTTCGCAGTACGTGCATCTCATTATGACTTCAGATCGATCCCTAGAAGCTTTGAAACGACCTCCAGAGGCTGGAGATCACTTACGCTTACTCGAAAAAATCGAAGCCGAAAAGCCCCTTCAAATTATTTACATCACAGATCTTTCAACTATTGAAGGCGATCCTGCGAGTAAAGCCAAATTGGCCCAAAAAGCGGCTTCGCTCAGCCATTTGATTCAAGCCAGTGAACTCATGCAAATGAAAGGCGAACCAGCTCTCGCTCTGAAGCCTCCGTTCCAAAAGATTCCCGTGAAGTCAGCTCCACCCACGTGGGATCGCACGATTCTGGCCAGAGACGGAGTCACTCGACGGATGATGCTGTCTTATCAGGATGAATGGATGATGCATCCTGAAGTTGCAGCTTTGTATAACTCTGAAGCAAAAAATCTTCTTTCCATCCGAGGACGTTTTAACTTGTTTGAAGCCGAACAAGCTCTGATCAATTTTCGCCGTAAAGGTAACTTCCCAACCACAGAGTTTGCTCAAGCCCTGAATGAATCTTTGACCCTAGATCTTAAAGGTAAAGTGGTGCTGATCGGCGACGATCTCAATCAAGTGGCTAAAAAGTACATCCAAACTCCGTTTGATCGCTCGGTCAAAGGCATGACCGTGACCGAAATGCATGCCAACATGATTCAAACCCTGATCGAAAATTCGGCACCTGTGAAAGCTCCCCAAGGGCTGAATCTATTTTTTACGATCATTATTTCTATCTTGATCGTGCATGTGGTTTTGACCTGGAGCCCAGGTCGCGGAATCCTAATTCTCATCGCTACAGCCGCAACGTTTTTCTTATTGGGCTATTTATTTTTCTGGTGGGGCGGAGTCGTCATTGAAATGATTCATCCACTGATTACAATTTTCTTGTGTTACTACTTTTTTATTCCTTATCGCCTCATCGTTGAAAATCGCAAATCCTGGGAGTACTATCAAAAACATAAACTCCTCAGCGAAGTGGAAACTTTGAAAACAAACTTCATTGGGATGATGTCCCACGACTTGAAAACTCCGCTTGCGCGAATTCAGGGAATGACCGAAATCATCTCTAAAGATTCAAGTCCCCTGTCGACTCCACAGCGCGAAGCTTTGGATATGATTAAACAAAGCTCTGAGGACCTTCTAAGGTTCATCAGCACGATTCTTCATTATGCGAAAATTGAATCTCAGGGCATCGAACTTCATCTGGAAAGCAGGGACATCAATGAGATTTTGAAAGAAGTCATTCGAAAGCATGATTTCCTCGCAAAGCTGAAGCACATTCAAATCAAAGCTGAGCTTGAGCCCTTGTTTTCCATCAAAGTCGACCCTGAGCTGATGAAGAAAGTGCTTTCTAATTTGGTCGAGAATGCGATCAAATACAGTCCCGAGAATTCCAAAATCTTGATCGCTTCGGAAGAAGTGAATAACAAAGTGGTTTTGCAAGTCTCTGATCAGGGAATGGGAATCGATCCTGAGGATCTACCCAATGTCTTTATGAAATTTTTTCGCTCCAAAAATGCGAAGAGCTCTCCCGTCAAAGGCTCAGGGCTGGGACTTTACTTAGCGAAGTACTTTGTCGAGCTTCATGGAGGATCGATCTCAGTTGAGAGCGCTCTGGGACAGGGTACTACTTTCACGGTTGAGCTTCCTTTTAATCAATAAAACCGATGATGTGCTGATTTTTGATTGAGGTTTCTCTTTTGACCGTGGTATTCAACGCCCTGCGGCCAATGGGAGGGTACCATGCTGAAAGTGCTTGTTGCTGACGACGATCAGGGACTGAGACTCTCGGTCAAAACGGCTTTGCTAGCGACTTCAAAATTTGAAGTGACAGAAGCTTTTGACGGGATCAACGCTTTAGAGAAAGCCCAAGGGGCGAACTACGACATCGCTTTGCTAGATGTCGACATGCCTCGATTGAATGGCCTTGAGCTTCTTAAAAAACTCAAAGAACAAAACCCCGGCATGATTGTAGTGATGATGACCGCTTTTGCGAGCATCGAATCGGCTGTTCAAGCCGTCAAAGATGGGGCTTATAATTTCCTTCAAAAGCCAGTGGAACACCAAGACCTCATCGACATCCTCGACCGAGCAATGAATGCTTTAAATCTTCTCTCGAATGCGGCGGCTTCCGCCCCCGTCTTGGGTGACACGGATCGCAAGTTCATTGGAAAGAATCAGCACATGATGAAAGTGTTTGGAGTGATTTCAAAGCTTTCTAAAGTGGACACGCCTGTTCTTATTCGCGGCGCTTCAGGCACCGGGAAAGAACTGGTCGCACGTGCGATCCATTTCAATTCTCACCGAAAAGACGGCAAGTTTGTTGCTATCAATTGCTCGGCTATTCCCGAGAACCTGTTTGAAAGCGAACTTTTCGGTCATGAGAAAGGCTCTTTTACCGGCGCTGACCAAAGAAAAATTGGGAAATTTCAGTATGCCGAAGGCGGAACCCTTTTCTTGGATGAAGTGGGCGACATGCCCGTGCACATGCAAGTGAAGCTCTTGCGCGTTTTGCAAGAAAAGCAATTCACTCCGGTGGGCGCGAACCGTGAAGTTCCAACGAACGTACGCATCGTCGCTGCGACGAACCGCCCCTTAGAAGAGATGATTAAAAAAGGAACTTTCCGCGAAGATCTTTTCTATCGTTTGAATGTCATTCCTATTTTCCTGCCTTCACTGGTGGACCGTAAAGACGATCTAGAAAGCCTGGTCAGCATGTTCATTCGTAAGTTTAACGCAGCTCACGGCAAACGGATCAACGCCATTTCTGCAGATGCTCTCGCTGTGCTGAAACGCTATGACTGGCCAGGAAATATTCGTGAGCTTGAAAACGTGATTGAGCATATGTTCATCATGGAAAACAGCAATCAACTGACTTTGGCGTCAGTGCCAGAGCTCATTCTGAGCTCGACAGGAACGGTTTTACCTGAGATTCCTGAAGTCAAGATAATGACCAGCCAAGTCGAAAGTTCTTTGCAAGATGAAGATTCTGATTTAGAGCTGGGGGACAACGAAGACGACGGCGGCGAAGAGCTCACGGCCCCACTGGAAGGTGGCCAAGCCCTTGATTTCAACGCTGAAAAGGAACAGTTTGAAAAGGAATTCATCGTCAAAGCGCTGAAATTGTTTAAAGGCAGAATCAATCAAACGGCTCTGCATGCCAACATTCCTAAAAAGACTCTTCTTCGGAAAATTGAAAAATATGGCATCGTAGCGAAAGATTATTCTTCTTAGTCAAAAGCTCTTGATTGACGGCGGGGCAAACCAGTATCTTCGTCCTCCCACATGACGATAAATCCGCTGCCGCCGCAGGCATATACAAAAGAGACCACCAAACAGGCCTACGATTGGCTGATGAATCAGCCTGAGCACATTCGATCCTTAGCGACCAGTATGGATATTGCCGTCAACTTGTACTTAACTGCGAAACGTCATGGAACAGATGCTCTCGAACGTCCTTCCATTCAAAATTTCCAAAAAGAATTGAAAAGCTTAGCTGGCCTGATGGAAGAGTTTAAACCACCAACACCACCGCCTTCGGCCGCTGCTCCTGTCATGGCGCCGTCGCAAGCTCCAACGCCAACAGCTGTGACATCTCACAACAGGAATCTGGACGCAAAGTCTACCGAGATGTTGAATGAAATCAAAAGTGGACTCAATCTTTCAAGTGATGAAGAAGTTCTTCGTCTGCTGATCTCGACGGGCTACTACCAACTTAAAGCCTTGATCAAAAAATAGTGTACATGTGCGTTTTTGATTGTCTGTAAGGCTCAAGTCACGGCAGGATCAAGACATGGCAAAGAAGTATTGGATTCTCGCTGGGCTTTCTGGATTTATCGTCTCTTTGGACCAACTGACCAAAATGTGGATCCATACCACTTATCAGTTAGGCGAATCGACGCCTGTGATTGCTGGATTTTTTAACATCACTTATGTCAGAAATTTTGGTGCAGCTTTTGGTTTTTTGTCTGAAAGCCATCCGACGTTTCGAGAAATCTTTTTCCTCACCATGCCCCCCATCGCGCTGATAATTATTTTGATGATCCTTCGTAGCGTGGCGGACAATGATAAGTGGAATATCATCGCATTGTCGTCTGTCTTTGGTGGTGCCATTGGGAACTATATTGATCGCTTAAGATTTCGCTATGTGATTGATTTTCTCGATTTCCATATCAAAGAAAAGTACTCATGGCCGGCGTTCAACATCGCCGATATGGCGATTGTGTCAGGAGTTATCTTGCTTTTGATCCTGATGTTCCTTGAAGAGAAGGCCAAAAAGGATCATCCGGCCAATGCCGCCTGATCTGCTGTATTTTTTGATATTGAGCCTTCTTTATTCTGGTCTTCTGCTGATCGCATACAAGAAAGCAAAACGACTCCACCTCAATTTAAAAATTACTCTGGATCTTGCTCTTGTATTGATGATCTCAGGCTTCATCGGAGCTCGGCTCTTTCACGTTCTTTACGAGCAACCCACAATGTATTTTGAAGAACCTTTGCGAATCCTGATGTTCTGGCAAGGAGGCTTTATTTTCTTTGGGGGATTTATCGCTGCTGTCATCGCGGGCGCGATTTACTTAAGAACTCAGGAGCAGCCTTTTCGTTTTTGGGCTGATTTTTATGCAGATATCACCGCCCTCGGTGCAGGACTTGGAAGATTGAGTTGCTCTGTCGCCGGCTGCTGTTATGGGAAGCCCACGAGTTTTTTGGGATTAGGGATTCATCCCACCCAAATGTATTCCTTGGCTTGGGACACCTCTCTTGCGGCCATCTTGTTCCTCCTGGCTCGCAAGCCTGCTTTTGAGCTCGGACGAGGAAAACTCTTTGGTGCTTTTCTAATTTTTCACGGGATGGGTCGCATGCTGATTGATCCTCTGAGAGCCGATTTCAGAGGAGCTTTCCTCCTTGGGGCAAGTGTCTCATTTTGGATCGCTTTATCACTTGTCTTTTTGGGGTTTGTCCTTTTTTTGTCACCTTCGGCAACTGTCAAAAAAATCGACAGTCCTTAGGCCTCACTTATTTTCAAAAAGAGCTTCGTAGTTCCTCACATTGATTGGCACGAACCATGTAGTAGATCTGGTTTGTAGAGAAATCAAAATTGGAGGAGTTATGAACAATCTCAAAGCTTGGTTCACTGTTGCAGTGTTGGCTAGTTCGCTCGCTATGCTCGCGGCTTGCGGATCTTCTAGCGGATCTTCTGGAGGGACTCCTGGAACCGTGGTGCCTGGCGGTATCGGCGTTCTTCCTCCGGGCTCGAAAGTCAGCTTCTACGCACAAAACAATATGATGCAGTATTATTATCCGAACACGCCGGCTCTCTATCAGGTGAACAGTGATTACCGAAATTTGTTGAAGCTTGGCATGGGCGTCTGTGATCGCCAGAATTCGAGCGGTGGCTTGGCCGCCTGCGAAGCGTGGGTCCAAGGATACCATGATATCATCCTCGTTTTTGATGGTGGAACCCTCGGAAACAATGCCGTCAACAACGCTCGCCTTGTTATCAGAAGCTACCCTTACACAAACTGTAACTTCTATAGCTGCTCTTGGTACTCTTACAGTTTGCCGAGCTTCTCTCAGTTTTTCACAAGCATCTTGACGGGTTGGCCTTCTTACAACATCAGCGCGGTTTTCAACCCTCTCGTGCTGCAAGGAAGTCCATGGCCTTGGAACAACTCTCAAGGATTCAAGCTTCAGATGAATGCCCCCGCTGGAAGCTTAGCTTTCAATAACCAAGGTGCATTCCCCGCTTTCGAATTCGAAGTGGCCAATGGGAAACTCGAAGATCCACAGTTTGATTTCGTTGTGAAATTTCAAGGAACTGTTGTTTCTTCTGGAACCATGAGACGTTGCAACACTCAAAACTGCGGTATTCAAGGTTTGCAATAACACATCACGTTCCTAGTCGATTTGACATTGGCTGATTTCCTCGCAAGACTTTAAGTCCTATGGAGGAAAACAGCTATGAAACGTACATTATCACTTCTTGCGACTCTTGCTCTTGCATCAACAGCAAACGCAAACACAAAAACAGAATACTTCTACCAATCTAAAGGTGGAGCTTTCGATTTGAACTTAGGTTACAACATGGGTTCAACATCAGGTCAGGATGCAGGCAAGATCACTGATTCTTCATTTGGCTTCGGATTAGCTTATGGCTTGTCTGACAGCATGGAGTTGTCTTTGGCGACAACGACAGGGGAAAGAAAGTTTGATCCATCAGGCGCTGGTGCAGACACCAAAGAAAAGGGTATGTCGGACTTGGTCTTCGGGTTTCAAATGAACAATGGTATGCTCTATTACGGTGCTGATCTTTCTTACTCCGGAAAAACGAAGTCTGACAAAAGAACAACGGGTGGTATTTCTGTGATTCCATCTATCGGTGTTTTGATGTCTTCTGGTGAGTTGAACTACGGTGGTAAGTTCTCTTACGCTTACAACATGGATAAGAAAACAGAAGGAACTCCTGACATCACAACTCAAGGTGGTCACGCAATGACTCTGGCTGGTTTTGGTGAAATGAACATGGGTGCAGGGCACTTGTGGGGAGAGCTTGCTTTGGTTTCTTACCAAGACGAAAAAAACAAGGCCACTAGTGCTAAAACTAAGCTTGGAAGTGAAACTAACGTCACCGTTGGTTACTCTTACCACGTGAGCGAAATGATCACGGCTCTTGCTTCTTATGAGCACAGTATGGTTTCTGGAAACGAAAAGCTTGGCGCAGACAAAAAGTGGACAGCTATGACTTGGAACTTGGGTGCACGCCTGAGCTTCTAATTCGAAAACTTAAAAGTTTCATAAAAAAGGCAGGGTCTCCCCTGCCTTTTTTATTTTCAACTCGGATAGATTGTGCGATTGCTTAAGTCATGAGTGATTCATCGGCTTCCCTTCAAAGAAAAGTGAAATGCCCCCAATGTGGGAAAGAGACTGTCTTTGCCCCCGACAACAAATTCCGTCCGTTTTGTTCTGAACGCTGCCGCTTGATTGATCTTGGCGATTGGGCTTCAGAAGCCTACAAAATTCCCACTCGTGAAAATGCATCGGTGCAGGACCCAGAAGCTTATCAACGCGGCGAAGAAGAAGACACTTGACCAAATTCCAATTCAGTCCTCTAATTATGTGCGTAAAGCCAATTGAAGGCTCAAAACAACCGTTCATAAGGAGTTCACGATGAACAAACAACAATTGATCGAGAAGATCGCGACTGAAACTCATGTTTCTAAAGCTCAAGCTGAGACATTCTTGAACAGCTGCTTCGAGAACATCAAAAAAGCAGTTAAAAAAGGAGACGATGTAAAACTCGTCGGCTTTGGAACATTCACAAAATCAAAGCGCAAAGCTCGCACTGGCCGCAATCCACAAACTGGCAAAGCGATCAAAATTCCAGCTGCTTGGGCCCCTAAGTTCCGCGCTGGCGCAGAATTCAAACAAATGGTGAAATAATCACTCATTGAAAGTTTGGACAAAAAGGCTCTCGAAAGAGGGCCTTTTTTATTTCTCGGCCTTGAGCCCACCTTTTGATTTGTCTCATTTCAAAACAACTCAGAAGATAAATTTCAGTAAAAGTGTCTAAAGACCGATACGAAGGGAGTGAAAAAACACTATTCACCTTGGTCTAGTTTTGGTTTTTCGGTTGCTGAGATTTCTGTGGCGGTGGCCATAGGAAGTCTTGTGGCTTTGGGGGGAGCTTATGTCCTCACCACCAGCACGCAAACTCAAGTCACAATTTCGGTCCAAAATGAACTTAACAATGAGCACTTACTGGCGCTGCAAAAAATCCGGAACAAACAAGAAATCCTCACACGCTTAGGGCTTAACACCCCTCAAGCTCAAGCTTGCTTCGGACGGTCCAGCACTACGAGCTGCTCTCCTCTGGCCGTCACCTCAGCAACCTCGAAGAATGAACAAATTAATTCATACTTTGCGGCAGGTTCTGCGACCTTCGTCAACACAGTTCAGTACCGAGTGAACTGCACCGCTCAGCGCTGCACTCATCTAGAATTTACCATTCAAACAGAGCTCGACCCCACTTACTCTTCACAAAGAAAAATGGTGGCCAGCCGACGCCTCAGTCAAGTCGATGTCCCTGGAAGTATCTTGTTCTCGCGGGGCGAGTACAACTTCTCCTGCTTGAATGGCACCAACAAACTCTTAGAACGCATCGACCATGAAACTCTCAGAGCCACTTGTAAAGCGATGCAAGTTCCTATGGACTGCACGGTTCCTCTTGCTGGCTTTGGCGCAACCACAGCGGCTTGTCAACAAATGGAAAACCAACCTTGTAACAGTTTTGGTTTTACTCGTTTAGGACTTTTTGATTCGCAGAGCTCTTGTAATCCTGGAGGAACTTCGACAGCCACTCCTCCTCCGCCGCCTCCACCTCCACCGCCGCCTCCTCCCTCCATTCCAACGACGACAGTTGTTGTAACCACGACTATCGCCGCATGCCCTGCAGGGACTGGTTTAGCCGGCCTTGGCGGGCCTCACTCTTCACGTCTTGAATGTAAGTGCTCCACCGCAGGCACTGTGTGGGACACGGTTAGCTCAAGCTGTGCGACACCGAGTACTTGTGCTCCCAACTACTCAGCAACCTCTCTCGGTTCTGCGGGCTTTAATATCCCTGGGGCCACTCCCCCGCTCACTTGTTTTTGTCCTTCAAGCTTTATAAACACCGGCATTGGTGTGAGCCACGGCACTTATGGTGGATGTAAATGTCCTACCGCTGAACACTTTATCAATAGCGGCGGAAGTTGTGCCACTTGTCCAACTGCTGCAAAGCCCACCTCAAGCTCACCCCCACCTCTTGGACAAACTTTGCCAGCGCCGAACAGCGAATGCGGATGCCCAGGTGTTGATGAGTATTACTCAAACGGTCTTGGATGTACTTCTTGTTCAACAACTTACCCAGGATCAGTGCGTGTCGGCACTGGCGGAGCGGGTGCCACTGTCACTCCCTCAAGTGGAAACTGCGTCTGCAAAAATGCCAATGAAACTTGGAATACAGCCACCAATGGCTGCGAAGCCCCAACCACAGAGCCACTCGCTTGTATTCCAGAGGGAGGGAACTGTATGGCAGCTCCGGAGCGTTGTTGCCCGGGCTTAGTCTGCCATGGTGAAGATTTTGGTTCCCGACCGGGTGGTGGTGAGACCAGTTGGCAAGGGGTGTTTTGCGTCCCTAAAGAGGAGTTACCAGTACTTCCCACAGGTGGTAGCGCCGCCCCACCCACAACGATCGCCTGTCCGGCATATACATATTGGAACACCATCACGTTGAGCTGTGAGCCTGAAATCTCCGTACCACCCGATTTTGAATGTCAAATGGGTGGACCTCGAAGGCCTGGATGCGAGTAAGTAAATTTTTGACTGAGCGCCATGATTGCTGGGTCACAAAAAACAATACCCCGGTATGATAATTTCCTTTACCATCAAGGGTGATGATACTTCATTCAATCCCCATTAAAAAAATTGGTGTTTACACTTCCGGCGGAGACGCCCCGGGAATGAATGCGGCCATTCGCAGTGTGGTGCGCTCTGCGCTTGCGCGAAACTTAGAGGTCGTGGGGTTTCAATCGGGCTATTATGGCCTTCTGGAAAAAAAATTCACTCCCCTGATGGCGAGATCTGTAGCCAACATTATCCAGCGCGGTGGAACTTTTTTGAAAACGGGTCGTTGTCCTGAGTTTCAAAAACCAGAACAAAGGAAAATTGCTGCTGAGAATATCCGTGAGCTTGGCATTGATGGTTTGATTTGCGTTGGCGGCGACGGATCTTTTCGAGGGGCTCGAGCTCTTTGGCTGGAACACAAAATTCCTGTGATGGGGATTCCTGGCACTATCGACAATGATATTTTTGGAACGGATCTCACCATTGGATTTGATACAGCCGTGAACACAGCTTTGGATGCGATTGACAAAATTCGTGACACAGCGGCCAGCCATGATCGACTTTTTATCGTCGAAGTCATGGGCCGAAACTCAGGTTTGATTGCCTCTCATTGCGGCCTTGCCGGAGGCGCCGAAGAAGTTTTCACTCCAGATATTCCAGTGACTGTCGAAAAAGCTGTGGAGAAGATTCGCCAAGGACTTGTTAGTGGCAAATCGAGCTCTATTCTAATTGCTGCTGAAGGTCAGAAGCCAGGTCGTGCCTACGATCTTGCAGAGCAAATTCGAAAGAAAACAGGACTCGAGGCCAAGGTTTGTATTTTAGGCCACCAGCAACGAGGCGGCTCACCGACAGCTTCAGATAGAATTCTTGCCAGCCGAATGGGCTGGTATGCCGTTGAGGCCCTTTTGCGCGGCGAGACTGACAGCATGGTCGCCATCCAGGGGTCTCAGTTAGTTTCGGTGCCTCTTGAGAAAGCACTTTCTCAAGAGAAGCCTTCACCGAGAGAACTTTTGCATTTGACTCAAGTTCTTTCTCACTAAAGTCCTTGATTGACTCAGTTTTCTGCTCTCTTCTAAGATTAAGTGGTGTCAAAAAAATCATAACAAGGGAGCATTCATGCAAATGAATTGGAAGAAGCTGATTGTAGCTTCATTGGTATCATCTTTTGCACTGACTTCGGGCTGCACTAAAAAGAACAGCAACGAAATCGTCGTGGGCCACTTTGGTTCGATGACAGGTTCTGATGCAACATTTGGTCAATCGACCGACGACGGAATACGCTTAGCTATTGATCAAGCAAATGCGGCCGGTGGCGTGAACGGAAAAAAAATCAAACTGATCACCATGGACACTCAAGGTAAATCTGAAGAAGCTGCTTCTGTGGTCACTCGCTTGATTGAACAAGAAAAAGTGGTGGCTGTGTTGGGCGAAGTGGCGAGCACAAGATCTTTAGCAGCCGCCCCCATTGCTCAAGCAAAAAAGATCCCCATGATCACACCTTCTTCCACAAATCCAAAAGTGACTGAAGTTGGCGATTATGTCTTCCGAGTGTGCTTCATCGATCCTTTCCAAGGGACAGTGATGGCGAAATTTGCCGTGGAAAACTTAAAAGCTAAAAAAGTGGCTATCTTGCGTGAGGTGTCCTCGGACTACTCCATGGGGCTGAGCGATTTCTTTATCGCTAAGTTCAAAGAGCTTGGTGGTGAAATTGTGGCCGATGCTTCTTACCAAAATCAAGACAAAGATTTCAAAGCTCAACTCACGCAAATTAAATCAAAAAATCCAGAAGCGATTTTTGTTCCAGGTTACTACACTCAAGTGGGCTTGATCGCTCGTCAAGCAAGAGAGCTCGGGATCAAAGCTCCGCTCATGGGTGGCGACGGCTGGGACTCTTCAAAGCTTTTTGAAATCGGTGGCGAGGCTGTGAATGGTGGCTACTTTTCAAATCACTACTCAACCGACAGCACTGATCCTGCGGCCATTGAGTTTATGACAAAGTTCAAAGCAAAGTACAACAAGTCGCCTGACGGTCTTTCTGCTGCAGGTTACGATGCTGCGCAGATTTTAGTGGCTGCTTTGAAGACCCTGCCTGAAATCACGCCTTCGGCTCTGCGAGACGCAATTGCAAAGACCACTAATTTTCCCGGAGCCACTGGGAATATCACGATCAACGAACAAAGAAACGCAACCAAGTCAGCTGTTGTGGTTCAAGTTCAAGGTCCAACGAATAAATTTATCACCAGCATCGCTCCTTAATTGAGAAAGCCGAGAAAGTGAGACTTTAATATGCAGGATTTCCTCCAGCATCTCCTCAATGGGATTAGTTTAGGTAGTATTTATGCTCTGATCGCTTTGGGATACACGATGGTTTATGGAATCCTACAATTGATTAACTTCGCTCATTCTGATGTCTACATGGTGGGCGCTTTTGCTGCCTACTATGTGGCTTCTTTAGTGGGACTTCAGGATTCGCCAGGGTTTTCAACTCTGTTGGTTCTCCTTGCCGCCTCGATGGTGGCTTGCTCACTCTTGGCGCTGGCGATTGAACGCTTAGCTTATCGCCCTCTCAGAAAAGCGCCCAAACTCAACATTCTGATCACGGCCATTGGGGTGAGCCTCTTTCTTCAATATTTTGGACAAGCTGTTTTTGGAGCAGAACCTAAAAAGTTTCCAGCAGTCCTCGAAAATAAAGTTTTGGTTTCCGTTGCGGGCGTGGACGTTAAAACTTTTGATATCGCTGTTCTTTTCATCACAGTAGTGATGATGCTCGTTCTCAATTTTATCATTTTCAAAACAAAACTTGGAAAAGCCATGCGGGCTGTCTCTACCAATATGAAAGTGGCCAGCATGATGGGTGTAAATACAGACCGAATTATCGCTTTCACATTCATCGTGGGTTCTTCTCTGGCCGGAGTGGGCTCTGTTCTGGTGGGCATGAAGTATCCCTCGATTGATCCCTTGATGGGAACTTTGTTTGGACTGAAAGCTTTCGTCGCTGCGGTTCTTGGTGGCATTGGAAGCATTCCTGGCGCCGTTTTGGGCGGAATCATTATGGGACTTTCTGAAGAAATGGTGGTGGCCTACTTGTCATCCACTTACCGAGATGCTTTAGCGTTTGGAATCCTTATTGTTATTCTGGTGTTCAAACCTTCAGGGCTTCTTGGCAAGAGCCAGATTGAGAAGGTGTAAAATGACAGCACTTCGCGCATTGAAGATACCATTTCTCTCTTTCCTTGTTCTCATCGTTATTGCTTTCATCGGAAATTTTGCGCTGGATGGTTTTGTCCAGCTGCTTTCGATTTACGTTCTGATCAATATGATTCTTGCAATGTCTTTGAATCTTGTGAATGGATACACGGGACAATTTTCCTTGGGCCACGCAGGTTTTATGGCTGTGGGGGCATATTCGTCAGCATGGCTGTCCACTCAAGTTCCATTTCTACCAGGCCCCTTGCAGATTTTTAATTTCCTTCTCTATGCGGTTGTCGGTGGAATCATGGCAGCGGGAGCTGGATACTTAGTGGGTCTCCCCTCGCTTCGCTTGAAAGGTGACTATTTAGCCATTGTCACTTTGGGCTTTGGTGAAATCATTCGCGTGGTGCTTCTCAACACTCCAGCGGTGGGGGGCGCTCGTGGCTTTTACGGAATTCCAGGACCGACAGATCATGATTTGGGAGGATTTGTCCTCAGCAAATTTTTGATGGGATTCACTCATGCGGGCTTTTGGTGCTTGGTCACTTTCTTTGTGATTTGGCGACTGATGGAAAGCTCCCATGGCCGGGGCTTCTTAAGTGTTCGTGAAGATGAAATCGCTGCCGAAGCCATGGGAGTCGACACCACACAAGCCAAAGTTCGAGCATTTGTCCTATCGAGCTTTTTTGCAGGAGTCGCTGGTAGTATCTTCGCTCATTATGCCAATTACTTGAGCCCTGCCTCTTTCAATTTTCAAAGATCAGTCGATGCAGTCATCATGGTTGTTCTTGGCGGTATGGGCTCCATGAGCGGCGCTTTGCTGGCAGCTGTGTTTATCACAGTGATGCCCGAGCTCTTACGTCCTTTGCAGCAAGTGATTGGTGTGGATATTCGAATGATTATTTATTCCCTATTTTTAATCTTGTTGATGATTATGAGACCCAAAGGTCTTTTTGGGAAATTAGAACTCACTGATCTTTACAAAAGATGGAAAGCGAGAAAGTCATGAAACTCCTCGATGTCAGATCCATCACCATGCAGTTTGGCGGATTAAAAGCTGTCGACAGTTTGAGTTTTCATATAAAAAAAGGTGAATTGATGGGATTGATTGGTCCTAATGGGGCCGGCAAAACCACTGTCTTCAATATGCTGACCGGAGTTTATAAACCCACGCTTGGGGAAATTCATTTCAATGGCCAAGCGATCCAGGGACGTAAACCTTTTGAAATTTCTCGTTTAGGCATGACTCGGACTTTTCAGAATATTCGCTTGTTTAAAGAAATTTCTGTCTTAGAAAATGTCATGATCGGTGCCACTCAACATCAAAAGTATTCGATGCTCGATGCAGCTCTTATCACTGCTGATTATTCTCAGGCCGAAAAAGCTCTTCGGGAAAAATCTTTGGAATTACTTTCGATTTTTGGTCTTGAAAGTAAAGCTTATGATGAAGCTGGCTCTCTGCCTTATGGAGAGCAGCGGGAACTAGAAATTGTGCGAGCTTTGGGGACGCAGCCTCAGCTGATTTGCTTGGACGAGCCGGCCGCTGGAATGAATCATCAAGAAACTCACTCTTTGATGGAAACCATTGCTAAAATTCGAAAAGATTTTAATCTGACGGTTCTCTTGATTGAGCACGACATGAAACTCGTGATGGGAATCTGTGAAAGAATAGTCGTGCTCGATCACGGTGTGAAGATCGAAGAAGGGACACCTTCTGTGATCCAAAATTCACCCAAAGTCATCGAAGCTTATCTCGGTGTTGAGGAGGTTCACTAATGAATACTCAAATTGGTGAAACGATTCTCAAAGTCGACAACCTGGAAGTGAGCTACGGGTCAATCAAGGCCCTGAAGGGGATTTCTTTCGAAGTTAAACAAGGGGAGATCGTTTCTCTGATTGGCGCGAATGGCGCTGGAAAAACGACCACTCTCAGAGCTCTTTCTGGGATTGTGGATGCTACTGGAAGCATTCAACTGGGTGGCATTAACTTGATTGGGAAGAAGCCATTTGAGATTGTGAAAATGGGTCTTGCTCAATCTCCCGAGGGTCGGGGTGTGTTCCCGAACCTAACTGTTTTTGAAAATTTAGAAATGGGAGCTTACACCCGTTCTGATAAGGCTGGCATTGCAGCTGACATCGAAATGTGCTTTGGCCTTTTCCCACGCCTCAAAGAACGAGCGAATCAACTTTCAGGGACTATGTCGGGAGGCGAGCAGCAGATGCTGGCGATTTCGCGCGCCTTGATGGCAAAACCCAAAGTCCTCCTCCTGGATGAGCCCTCCTTAGGACTGGCCCCCAGGATTGTCTCGCAGATTTTTGAAATCGTTGAAAAAGTAAATTCTCAAGGGGTCACAGTTCTTCTCGTTGAACAGAATGCACGAATGGCCCTCAAAGTCGCTCACCGCGCCTATGTGATCGAAACTGGAAAGGTGACTATGACAGGTCGTGGACTTGATCTTCTTAACGACGATCAGGTACGCCGCTCGTATTTGGGTGTCTAGCCTATGAGAACCCTCGGGGACTATAATCCTTTTCTCAAAGCTCTGTTTGATTCCATTGTTGAGAAAAGTTCTTTTTATTCTGAAACTCCCCTCGGTTCTATTCTGCAGAACCCAAAGCTCTTGGTTCTGGTCAATCACTCCACCCCGCTATCTTGGATTCCGTCAGTTTCTTTTCTCTGTCAGCAAGTGGTTCAACATGGCGGAACCCACCGCAGACCTCGAGGAATTGCCGACCGCTGGTTCTACTCAAACCCACTGACGACAGTTCTAGCAGAGTATCTCACTCAAAGTTCAAAGCCCGAAACTTTTGATGAAATCATTTCTCACTTTTCAGAGGCCAAAGATACGGATCTTGTGATCTTTCCTGAAGGTGCAAACACTTTTTTTGGAGAGCTTTCAGAAATTCAACCTTTCAGATCCTCTAAATTTATTGAGATTTCCATTCGCACTCAAGCCCCAATACTTTTGGTTGTTCACAAGGGTTCTGAAAATTGGTCTTTGCCTTTGGCAGTTCCTGCCGCTTGGTCCACGCATCTGGGAGCTTTTGCCCCTTTCTTTGCGAAACAAATTCAATCGGGCAAGATGCTGAACTTCCCCTTTCCTGTACAAAAAATTCAAGATTTCAGAATGAGTGTGCAAATCTATAATCCCGCACTTTACGAATCAGATCTGAGTGCTCATCCGTTAGAGCGCAAAAGTCAGTTAGAAGCCGAGGCAGAACAGATCCGTGCAATCATGCAAGAGATGTTGGAATCTCTTTAACGACCTCAAGAGGCCTAGCGAACTAGGCCTCTCAGGTTGACAGTATGGAGCTTTATAAGGGTCTATTTCTTAAATCGTTCTATTAGCTACGCTTTAAGTTGATCACTTCTTCTAACAACTGGTCAGTCGTTGTGATCGTCTTCGCATTGGCTTGGAAAGATCTTTGGTTTTGGATCAGGTTCACGAATTCGGTTGCCAAATCCACTGTTGATCTCTCAAGAGACTTTGCAAAAATCTTTCCGCGTCCCGCTCTGTTCGGAGCTCCCATCGCAGGAGCACCTGAATCACGAGATTCTTTCATTCGGTTGTTACCAACTTTGAACATGGCTTCTGGATTCTCAAATTTTGCTAGTGCAATCTGAGCCAGATCACGAGCTTCACCATTTGAGTAAAGAGCCGTCAGAACACCCTCGTCATTGAAAGAAAGACCTGTGATCGTCCCTGCTGAAGCCCCATCTTGTGACCAACCAATCAAATCAGATTCTTTACCGTATTGCTTTGTACCATCAATCCCAGTTCCGCCGGTCGCAATATCATCACCGAAGCTGATTCTGATTTGTTGATTTTGGAGAGCACCACCCGAGAAGTTAAAGGCAGATTCAGTCACTTCCTGAGACTCTAACTTACCATCTGTTGTGAACTGCAGGCGCCCAGCAACCACTTGCTCAAGTTTACCTGCTTCGCCACCAGTCACATCTTTACCATCGACGAGTCCGCGGTATTCCCACTGACGATCAGCTGTCTTATTGAAGAACAATGTTACCAAGTGTTTGTTCCCCTGAGAGTCATACATCTCAATACCCGTTGAGTAATGAGCTGTATTGTATGGATCCTTAGGGTCGAACTTCTTCGCAGTATCAACGCGTGAATCTAAATTCAGATCCACTTTAATCTCACTCGTGCCTTTTGCTGGGATCAGAGCTCTTGGGAATGAGATGTCGCCCATTTTATTCAGAATATTCCCGCGCTCATCGGCTTGGAAACCCTGAACACGTTGCTTATCTTTTGTGATGAGGAAACCATCTCTGTCAAAGTAGAAAGCACCATCACGAGTATACGATTCACCATCAGAACCTTTAACTTTAAAGTAACCGTCACCAGAGATTGCAAGATCCGTCGCTTTTTCTGTTGCATCGACGTTACCTTGAGTGAGGATTGGATTGACGGCACCGATTTTTACCCCGCGACCAATCTGGTTACCACCAAGAATCCCTTTCAAATCTTTTGAAAGAATATCTTGGAACTCAGCACGTGAAGCTTTGAAACCCACGGTTTGAGCGTTGGCGATGTTGTCACCGATCACACCCAGAGCTTCACCCTGTGCGGACAAACCTGACACACCTGTGTATAATGATGAAAGGATACCCATAAAGACCTCCATGTCTTTTTTGACAAAACCTTCTGTCAATCGGCTTTGTCGGTTGGAGGGCCCCCTCTACGAGGACCGGCCCGTTTATTTAAAAACTCAAAACTCTTTACATCACAATTGTTGAATCAATATTGGTAAAGACATTCTCTTTCAAAGCTGTCTTATCCATCACTGTCACAACTGTTTTGTTCTTAACACTCACTATCAACGCAGAATCATTCATCAGAACGAGCGTGTCCTTGGATCCTTTAGCCGCTGCACGACTGACCGCTTCGTTCAATTTTTGAATGTCATTCTGGTTAAAACTTATCCCTCGGCTCTGCATTCGCTCGATAGCATGGTTTGAGAACTTGACCGCATCTGCTGATGGTTTGATTTGATTCAAACCTGAGTTCGGTTGTATTCCTAAACCTGGCTGAGCCAATCCGTTCTGAGGCGATTGGATTTTGTTCAACGTCTCTTCAAACGAAGGCCCCGAGCCCGGACGGCTCACACCACCTGAGCGTGTCTCAGGAGTCACAAGGTTTTCGAATGAAGAAATCTTTTTAATATCCATCATTTTCTACTTCAGCTCTTTCTGGAGTTTCGTCATCATCTCACGCGAGAGACCAACTGTATCCATCAGAGAGTTTTGCGCATTCAGCTCGGGATCTCCAGCTTTCTGCACGCCTTCTCCATTTTGTGCCGCACTCTGTTGACTTTTCAAGTCCTGAGGTTGCACGGAATTTACATTCTGGTCGTTTCTCATAAGACGAGGGTCTACAATTTTCTTCACATCTTTTAGTTTGACCGACTGATTCCCAATCAAAAGGACAGGTCCTTCAGCACTGTAGTTCACTCCGGTAATCGTGCCGTCGAAATCTGTTTTGACTGCAAGTTTTCTTCCCGCAGGATTTTTTGCTTCAATAAAAAACTTGTACTCACCCGCAGGCATTGCCATGCCTCGCTCATCAAGTCCATTCCATGACCAACGATTCTCTCCAGCTTTGAGGTTCTTCAAATCGACTTTTCGTACCACATCGCCATTTTCATTGCGAACGCGGACTTCGGCCTCCGCGGCATCCTCTGGCAAGCTGAATGAGAAGTCATGATTTGTATCACCTTTCGCTCTGACAAGCTTTGCAGAGTCACCAGACACTGCTTTACCGATGAAATTCAAAGCTTGAAAACTTTCCATAGGCTTTTGATCGGCTCTCATGCCTTCTAAAGTTTTGTTGATATTCATCATTTGCTCAACGCTGGTGAATTGCGCCATTTGAGCAGCCATTTCATGGGACTTGAGAGGGTTGGTGGGATCTTGGTGCTTCATTTGCGCCAACATCAGTTTCATAAAAGCATCTTTATCCAAATTGGGATTTCCCGTCGTTCGCATTTTTCGAGACGGATCCACATAACTGGGATCTGCAATTTTATTGAGAATATCTCCGACATTCTCTCCGCCTAATTTTGCAAGATCTTGTGCACTCAAGTTGTTTTCTTGAGAGGGTTTCGTGATGGCATCGCTAGGACCATCACGAAACGCTTTGACACCTTTTGAAACCGTTGTTACGGCCATGAAGCACCTCTGTCGTTCAAATTATTCTCTCATAGGGTTTACGCCACCATATCTAGACCTGTCCCTTTTCCAGACCCTTGGTAGCGAGATTTCGACTGGACCTCCGTTTGAGGCTTCAGTGGATCCACACCCCGAGAGCTGTTATAGAACTTGGTCCCTGGCGTTTCAAAGAAAGCATTTCGTCCACCGAAGTTGTCATCTCTGAACTGTCCGAAGAATTGCCGAGTTTGATCTCGGTTCATTCCGCCTTGCATGTTCGAAGATTGATCTTGGCTTCGAGGATCACCTGACAAGTTGTTTCCGACGTCAACTTTAATAGCATCTACAGAGAGTTTCTGTGATCCAAGTTGATGTCTTAGTTCTTGCAGAGAGTTCTCGAGTGCTTTCTTTGTTTCATTGTTTTCAGCTGACATTTGCACATTCACTTTTCCGTCTTTGACAGTCACTTTGAGGTGAACCTGCCCCATTCCCTCTGGGGTCATCTGGATGCTGGCTTCGCCACCACCTTGATTCACTAAGTACTGCGCTTGCTGGATCACTTGCTGTGCATTTTCAACCTTCGCATTTCCTTGAGTTCCCGCCGCCAGAGCTAATCCTCCGACAGATGCTTTCAAAGCATCCCCAAATTGGGTCTTCATTCCTTCGAAAGCTTGCAAAGATTTGAGATCGACTTGGCCCAAATCGTGATGCTTTCCAGAATCTAACTGCTGCTGACCAGATTCAACATCTGATCCCAACTGTGACCCGAGATCCTTTTGTGGAGCTTGCTCTGCAGCCGGCCCAATAGGCATTTTTAAAGACTGCTGCTGATCCAAATAGGCTTCCATTTTCAAAGCCCTTGCATTCTCAGGATCAGATTTCAAAGCCTCTTTGAGCCCTTTAGCTGTCATCCCAACAGCCGCAAGTTTAGCAGCGAGTTCTGCCATGAGTGCTTCATCCCTAGCATCCATCACTGGTAGCCCTTCAGAACCTTCCGGAGCTGGAGCCACTACGGGGATACTCGGTGGCTGAACTTCCATGGGCTCAGGCTCAACCATTTCCATTCCCTGTGGAATGCTCGTCAGATCTTTTGAGAAGGGACTGACGATGGGTTGCCGCTCACTCAACAGAGGATTCACATTTTGCGAGGTCGCCAGTGAACTCATGCCATTTGCTTTGATGTCTTGCATGAAAAACCGATTGTTCAATTTCTCAAGTGACTGATTCAAAGCTGCTTTCTTTTGTTGCCCTGCCTGGACGGCTTGAAGTCCACCCATCGCTGCAGTAGCAACAATCAGTGGCTCTGCCGTTTTCGGCTGAGCATTTTCGATTTTTTGGAGCTTTGACAAAAAGCTCGAGTACATCGCCAAAGCTTTCTCCTGATCCTCGGGATCAAGATTCAAGTCTTCAACAACTTTCTCTGCTGTAATTTCAGGAGCAGCTTTTTGATCTTCGGGCGAGAGCTGAGCCATTGCCTCCACGAGTCGTTGTGGGGGGATGCCGAGTTCACTCTCCATAGAGTCCATAAATTCGAGCATCGCCTGCTGTTTCGCCTGATTACTTTTAGCTTTCTGCGCTGATTCAGTCTCTGGCTTTTCTTTCTGAGACTGGGTCTTTGCATTTTCCTGATTCACAGTTTTCTCTTCGCGTTCTGTCCTTCGCTCGTTGTTTGCCTGTGCCTTCCCTGGCTCCCGAGCGCGATCGGGTGTCGCACGTTCAGAAGTATCTTTCATCACTTGATCGAAACTTCCGTCCTGCTTATTTTTTCCCCTCTCGCTTTGTGGTTTTGCCACCACATCTTGGGCTCTCAAGGCGGGGCCCAGATTCGCGAGATCTGTGATCAAAATTT
>JAJTIC010000099.1 GCA_021300175.1 Pseudomonadota bacterium | reverse complement strand
TTCAGGCGGCATGCGACAGCGTGTGATGATTGCCATGGCTTTATCTTGTGATCCCCATCTTTTGATCGCTGATGAGCCAACAACTGCACTTGACGTCACAATTCAAGCGCAGATTCTCGACCTCATGAGAAAGCTTCAAAAGGACCTCAGTGCCGCCATGATCTTGATCACCCATGATTTAGGGGTGGTGGCTGAGATGTGCCATGAAGTCGCTGTTATGTACGCTGGGAAGATCATTGAATTTGGCTCTGTGGAAGACATTTTCTATCGACCGCAGCACCCCTACACCCAGGGATTATTGAAATCCATTCCCCATTTTGATTCTGGGAAAAAGCTTGAGCGTCTTCAGACCATTCCAGGCTTAGTCCCTAGTTTATTAAAACTTCCTCCGGGATGCCGGTTTTCTGAGCGCTGCCAAAAGAAGACAGCAGCTTGTGATGCTCAGATTCCGCAACTCAAAAATTCAGCCTGCCCAAGCTCATCAAAAGACCATCAAGTGGCGTGCCTTCATGCCGATGGAAAAACGCTCAAGGAAATTTTATGAGTGAGCCTCTTTTAAAAGTCGAAAATTTGGTGAAAGAGTTTCCCATTTTTGGGGGTTTGTTTTCTCGACAAGTGGCCTCTGTCAAAGCTGTCCAAGGAATTTCATTCACTCTACAAAAAGGAGAAACTCTCGGCCTCGTGGGAGAGTCTGGTTGTGGAAAGTCGACTTTAGGAAGATGCTTGATCCGCCTCATCGAATCAACTTCTGGAAAAATCGAGTTCATGGGGAAAGATATCACTCATGTAGATGGCGAAGAGCTCCGTAAACTTCGCCGGGACATGCAGATCATTTTCCAAGATCCTTTCGCAAGTCTAAATCCTCGGATGACCATTGGTGCGATCATTGAGGAGCCTCTCATTATCCATAATCTTTTCCCTGACCCTGAAAAAAGAGCGGCGCGGGTGAAAGAGCTTTTGGAGCTTGTGGGCCTAAGACCCGAATCTGCACAAAGATATCCCCATGAGTTTTCTGGTGGTCAAAGACAGCGGGTCGGCATTGCCAGAGCGTTGGCCGTCGAGCCCAAACTCATCATCTGTGATGAGCCAGTGAGCGCCCTTGATGTTTCGATTCAGGCGCAGGTGATCAACCTCCTGATGGATCTGCAAGAAAAACTGGGTCTCACCTATATTTTTATTGCCCATGATCTCAAAGTCGTTGAACATGTTTCAACACGAGTGGCTGTCATGTATCTGGGTCGTTTTGTCGAGTACGCACCTGCTCAAGAAATTTACCTTAAACCTCAGCACCCCTATACAAAAGCACTCATGTCTGCGATCCCCGTTCCCGATCCTCGTCGTCATGAGCAGAGAATCATCCTAACAGGGGATGTGCCAAGTCCGATCAACCCCCCAGATGGTTGTCATTTTCATCCACGCTGCCCCATAGCTGATGAGGAGTGCAAAAAGGCCTATCCTTCTTTCGAAGAAAAACAGCCTTCACACTTTGCTTCGTGTGTGAAAGTTCGCCACACATAGTTTCGACACTGGAATTTGACGGCCCTTTCCATTGTCTCTTTTCGAGATTCTTCGAAATCTCACTCTGAAATAACCGCTCGATAACCTAAACTGATAAGTATCCGGGGGGATGATCAATGAGGGAAGATACAGTCACCAAGACGCCGATTCTTGATCTTTTTGTCCAAGATGACCGCCAAGTGGAGCTTCTCAAAACCTTTCATGAAAAGCGCTTAAGGCCGAGATACCTGCAGACGTTGGAGGTCGTCCTTGTGACCTCCCATCATTCCTATCGAACGAAAACAGTGAACCTCTCAGAATCAGGAATGCTTCTCTGCGAAACTGTTCCCAAAGAATTTGCTCGCGGAGTCATCGACGTGATTCTTGTTCTGCACCCCTATGGACAGCCCCCAGAGCGACTGTGGTTCGAAGCCACGATGATTGGTGGAAGCTTGCCGACGGCTCGATTGATGTTCCTCACAGCCAAGAACCAATCCGATCAAAAGCTACGAAAATTCATCAAAGATATTGAAAGAATTGGAGCGATTCCGGCTTCTAATCTGAGCACTCCTACCCGACTTCAGGCCAGTAGTTCTTCGGACAGTTAAGAATTTTTAAAGAGACTCTCGAAATGAGCCGATCACTCACCTATGAGAGAACTGTTAGCGGCTCTTTTAGTATTGGCACTGTCCTCCAGCTGTGCAAAAAAGCCATCCTCTGAAGATGATCGATCTCTCTATGTGGCTTCTGGCACTTGCTATGTTGGCCCACTGACGGCAACACGAACAACATCCAGCACTGGCTCGGGCCTTGTCAGCCGAATTAGTCTTTCAAAAGGGACTGTTCAGAGCCCAGCTGTCATTGATTACGGAGGCCTTGCCGGACAATGGCCTACGGGACTTGTTGAATTAGATTCAGATTACTTTTTGGTTCCCATTGAGAGAACAAGTGGACGTCGCATTGATCGAGTCAAAAAATCCGGACTGTCTGAGTTCAATAATTGGTCGGTAGACACCACGGCGATTAGTGCCCAACCTCGAGCCATTATCGCTTCTGGCAACGCCAGCTTTATTTTGAGCAAGTCCAGTGGTATCGAAAAGTTCTCTTCCGGAGGCACATCGGGGGCTCGAGTCGGCACAGCCCCTTTTATCAATGCGCCGGTCACTCCCTGTGCAACCTCCACAACATTGATTTCATCCATGGTCCTTCTTGGAAATGGAAATACTCTGTGGGCCCATGCAGCTACCGGTCAAAATCGTTTGGGGATCTCGTCATCGGGAACCAATTGTTCCGGTCAAATCGCAGCCCCTACGGCGACGCAATTTCCCACTGGAATCGCTTATCTAAGAAACTATGGAAAAATTTTAGTGACTTATGCTTCATCCGTACTGAATGAAAATACGGTCTGGGTTTACGCTGTTAATGAGCCCACAAACACGATCACATCTATTGGCTCAGCGATTTCGAGTCCTGATGGTTCCATCATCCACGGCCCTTCGGCAATCACCTACGATGAAACCACTGGCTCTGTGTACGTTGCAAACGGCTCAACTTCTTTCTCAAACAATATCGAAAAGTTTACTTTCGATAATATAACAAACCTCCTCACTCGAGTAACTGGGCAAGGCGGCGGCCCATGGCATTCGGCCACTGTGAACTCTCAATGTGTTGTTGGAATGCTCATCGCTGATTAATCTTTGCTGATTAGTCTTTACTCCGAAATCTTAAGCAAGGTCGCCACAGTTTTTTTGAGCTTATCAATATCAAAGGGCTTTTTAATATAGTCATCAGCCCCAATCTGAAATGCTTGTTTCACATCTTCATCGCTGCTTTTACCAGACACAAAGACGAGGGGTATCTTTTTAAGTTCTTTGTGCTCTTTGAGCATCTGACCCAATTCCAATCCGTTAATCCACGGCAGTCCCACATCCAGCAGAATAAGATCCGGAGTGGTATCGTCCAAAATCGCTGACAGCTCAGTTCCATCCGCTGCCATTTTGACAATAAAACCATCGATTTCAAAAATTCTCTTCATGGCCGAACGCATGGTCTCATCATCTTCGATGACAAGAATTGTTTTTGGATCCGTCTTTTTCTTCAGATCTCGAAAATTGTTGAGTTCAACGACTTCGCCGCTCGCCATCCGAGTGCGAGCCAGCTTTTCGATTTTATCAATAAAGTCTTTTGCGTTGATTTTCTTTTTTGCCATTACTGATTTGCCTCTAGCCATCTTTCCGCATCAATGGCCGCCATGCAACCAGTTCCTGCCGCTGTGATCGCTTGGCGATAAACATGATCCGCCACATCTCCAGCCGCAAAAACACCAGGAATCTTTGTGTAAGTGGATCCTTTTTGAGTGATCAAATAGCCATTCTCATCCCGATCGAGCATCTCCTTAAAGAGATCTGTGTTCGGCTTGTGCCCGATGGCGACAAAAAGACCGCCCAAATTCTTTTGGTGGGTTTCCCCTGTCACTGTGTTTTTAAGCATGACTCCTGTGAGGCCTTTATCATCGCCCAAAAGATCGGCCACTTCTGTGTTCCAGATGACTTCAATTTTGGGATTTTTCAGCGTCCTTTCCGCCATGATTTTCGAAGCCCGAAATGAATCCCGACGATGAATCACATAAACTTTCGACGCAAATCGAGTGAGGAAGTTCGCTTCTTCCATGGCGGTATCACCACCACCCACGATTCCCACTTCCACATTTCTAAAGAATGCTCCATCACAAGTGGCGCAAGCAGAGATTCCACGGTTCATAAATTTCTTCTCACTGGGCAGACCTAACCACTTCGCCGAAGCACCCGTACTGATAATCACAGTCTGGGCTAAATGAAGATCTTTCCCGACCCATACTTTGAAAGGTCGTTCGCTGAAATCAACTTTGCTGACGTTTTTTGTGATGAATCTTGTTCCGAATCTTTCCGCCTGTTTGCGCATCACCGCAATCAAATTGGGTCCCGTAATCCCATGATCAAATCCTGGATAGTTTTCCACCTCAGTGGTAATCATGAGCTGTCCACCGGCTTCTTCGCCCTCAATCATGAGAGGCTCCATACGAGCTCGTGCCGAGTAAATCGCGGAAGTTAATCCCGCAGGGCCAGAGCCAATGATGATGCAGCTTTCAACTTTTTGAGTGGTATTCATAGACATCCTCTTTTCAGGGGGATTTCAAAGGAGTTCATTTAATAACAAGATGCGAACCGATGTCATCCTTCGACTCGGTCCATTTGAGAAACTGCACAGCCATCTCTTGTGGATTCAGAATCCTCTGCCCAGGCTGACGCGGGCGGGCATTAGGGGGCAGCATTTCGGTGTCCATGTAGCCTGGGCTAAAGAGGCGCAAATCAAAGGGAGGTGACTCCTTCTGAAGACTGGTGATCAGCCCGCAGAGCGCATGTTTAGCAGCACTGTAGCTTGCGGCCCCGGGATCAGGCTGGGACTCAGCTATCCCAGAGCCAACAAAAATAACCTGTTCGAGTTGTGGAACACTTCCCGAGAGAAAAGCATGAAGCAAAAAGGCTGGAGTCTCAAAATTCACTCTCCACGCCCACTCATGATCCTTCCATTGCTTCAAGGCAAAAGGGCCATAGGGGCCCCCACCCGCAAAATAAAAAACCTTTGTGATCTCTGTTTGTTGAATTTTCTGCAGGATTGCTTTTCGAGAGTCCTCCAAAGAAGCATCCAATTTCCATTCGTACTCTTTGTCTTCGTAGCGCCGAGATGTTCTGTAGACAACAGCTTGGGAACTGAGCAAATCACCCACTGCCTTTCCAAACCCCCGACGTGCTCCGACACATAAAATTCTTTTCACTTACCAGTACCCCGTATCAATGGTCACGTCCCCCAAAACTTCACACTGACATGAAATTCTATCCGAGGTCGAGATCGAGTTTTTTGCTTTCAAAATTGTCTCGGTCACTTTTTCGCCAGAGAGATTCAAGGCTCCGGTCACAACCTTCACTTTGCATTTCGAGCAGACTCCATCTCCTTTGCAGGAAGAGGCCACAGGGATCCCTTGAGCAAGAAGAGCTTTCATCAGGTTTTCACCCTGCGCTACTTCAAATGACTGCATGTGTGGCTTTATAAAGCTCACTTTAGGCATGGGGTTTTCTCAGTAGGATATAATTAATCTCAACACCTTGTCTCATGAAAATTCGTTCAAACTGTGTGATGAAATTTTCTTTCGATTTCTCTGAGGAGTGCAGGTTTAGAGTTTTAAACTCCACCGAGTACTTTGATTCTTTAATTTGTTCGAGAGACCACAAAAAGTACTCTCTTGAATCTGTTTTGAATTCTAAATGACTACCCGGTTGTTGCAGTTCATACAGCAAATCGAGAACACGCCGGTTCACAAAACGATTCTTGGGCTTTCGAGGAGAAACCCAAGGATCAGGAAAATGAATGTAAATGTTGTTCAGTTCATTTTTCTCAAAAAGCAAATCCACATTCATCGCGTGATACCGACAAATGCGAGCATTTTTCGCGCCCTCTCTCAAGCAACCACGAATTGACTGAATCAGTGGTTTGTACTTGAGCTCGAGGCCGACAATCATTCTGTCGGGATTTGAAAGGGACCGATGCTTGAAATGATTGCCATTGCCAGTGCCGATCTCAAGATCAACGGGTGCGTCTTCATTGACTTGAAAAACATCTTTTCGCCAACGACCTCTATTTTCAGGGGCTCTCTCTTCGTTGAATGCAAAATCTCGATACTCAACATCAATCGCTTTTGTGTATTCGTTGTGGGCAGGAATATTCCGAGTCAAAGAGAGCCTGGGCCGTTTGAAATTTTGCTCAGACATTTATTGAGCCTCAACCGAAGACGTCAAATTTTCAGGACTAAACTCTTTCTGTGCAACAAATGTTTCCTTCCGAATCTCACAATTCGATAGCTCACAATATCGACAGTATCTTCGCTCGCAGGGATCAAGATGAAAAGCAATTTCCCCATCATAAGGGTAACCAGCGATCACTTTCTTTTCAAAAAGAGAAGCTTCTTCGTGGGCTTTCTTTGTATCCCAAAACTCGGGAATCACAAGGTGTGCATCAATATGGTGAAAAGATCCTGCTCGAATCATTCTCAACTGATGAATGTCGATAAACCCCGGACGACGATTCTTTTGAATGGACGCAGACAGCTTTTCTAGGGATTCTTGATCCATCTCATCCATCAGCCCAGATGCAGAATTTCTGACGATTTTTATACCTTCAATTCCTAAATGGAAAGCCACAGCGAGAGCCACCAGCGGATCAAGCCATTTCCATCCAGTGATCATCACAATCACGAGACTCACAACAACACCGGCAGTGGTCCAAACATCGCTCAAAACATGTTTTGAGCTCGCCTGTAAAGCAGCAGACATGCTTTGTTGTGCCACTTTCTTGAGATAGAGCCCCAAAGTCAAGTTCACCAAAGCAGCTCCAATCATGAGATAAAAGCCGACATCAACCTGTAATATTTGGGGACCCCGGTAAAAATCAGAAACCGCTTTGTAGACAATTGCGAGAGCCGCAAAAGCAATCAAACCACCCTCAAAAGCTGAAGAAAAATACTCCAGCTTGCCGTGGCCGTAAGGGTGTTCTTTGTCGGCGGGCTGGGTCACGACTCGCATAATTTGAAAAGCAAACCCAGCGGCAAGCACATTCACAATTGTTTCTAGAGCATCGGAATAGACCGAAGTTGAACGAGTCAAATAGTAGGCTAAAAACTTGAGCCCTAAAACAATGAGACTTAAGAAAAGGGAAAGCCGAGAAGCGATAAGAACTTGAGCACTCATAGCTTGGGTTTAATAGCACCTCAAAGAGGGGTCAATGACTTCTTAGCCGACGACCTTTTTTCTCAGAGGAACAGGCTGCTCTTGATGAAATTCACTGGCCGCATTGATCTCAACAAATTTCACACAGTTCTTGCCTGCTCTTTTAGCGTCAAACAGAGCATGGTCTGCGGCTCGCACAAGACCCCGAGCATCTGTTTCTCTATCACCAGGTGCTGTGATCGCAAAGCCAATACTGGAAGTCAGGCGAATTTCATCCCGATCATTTTTGAAATGATAAGACTGAATGGTTTGACGAAGTCTTTCACAAAAGTGACGAGCTCCTTCAGCAGAAGTCTCGGTCAGCATCATCAGAAACTCATCACCACCGTAACGGGCTCCCATATCGATAGATCTGATCGATTGGCGAATAATTTTACCAACTTCAGAAATCACAAAACTTCCAAAGAGATGGTCATGGCCATCATTCACTGTTTTGAAATGATCCATATCCATCATAACAATACACACTTGACGACCAAACCGACGAGCTCGTGTGAGTTCAGTTTCAATTCTCTCGTATACTGAACGCATATTGTACAAACCCGTCAGGTCATCAATATCCACAAGTTCTTTAAGCTTTTCATTTGCCGCGCGTAACTGGTCATTTAAGTCTTTAATTCTCAGCTGCGTTCTTACTCTGGCAAGAAGCTCCAAGGGATCAAAAGGCTTTGGAATGTAATCATCAGCACCGGTATCCAATCCCGCCACAACAGCCTCTGTGGAAGTATTCCCTGAAATAAACATCACGGAAACGTACTTTTCTTTTTGGCGAAGATCTTTGAGCGTGTCTAAACCTGAAAGCCCCGGCATGTTCACATCCAATAGAATCAAGTCTGGATCCCAACTTTTGATAGCTTCTATCGCCAGTTTGCCCGAAATGGCAGTCTCGACGACATAACCTTCCCATCTCAAGGCTTCAGCAATGATATCAAGGCTGTCTTGATCATCATCAACAACAAGGACTCTGCGCTCAGCGGGCTTAATCGACATACGATAAGATTACAGCGTTGCGGGGCAAAACGGGATTGGACAGAGGTCAGATCTGCTTGAAATCTAGTCTTCTGACTGGCAAAGTCCAGCCCATGGCATACGATCATAAGAATATCGATTCAAAGTGGCAGAAAGTCTGGGCTCAAAAACAAGCTTTCAAAGCTGAAAATAAGTCCGCAAAACCAAAATATTACGCTCTCGACATGTTCCCCTATCCCTCAGGCTCAGGACTGCATGTGGGCCATCTAGCCTCTTATACTCCCACAGATATTCTTTCTCGCTACAAGAGGGCTCAAGGCTTCAATGTCCTTCATCCGATGGGCTATGATGCTTTTGGATTACCCGCGGAACAATATGCGATTCAAACCGGAGTCCACCCGGCCGTCACGACTGAGAAGGCCATTTCGAATTTTCGCAGACAGCTACAGGCCTATGGATTTAGTTTTGATTGGACCCGGGAAGTTTCCACAGCAGATCCTAAATTTTATAAGTGGACTCAATTCATCTTTTTGAAGCTTTGGGAGCGCGGTCTTGCTTATCAAAAAGAAGTGCCTGTGAATTGGTGTCCTGCCTTGAAAACAGTTCTCGCCAATGAAGAAGTGGTGGACGGCAAGTCAGAACGTGGTGGCCACCCTGTGATTCGTATGCCCATGAAACAGTGGATGCTGAAAATCACAGACTATGCAGAAAGACTTCTCCAAGATCTCGAAAAAGTTGACTGGCCTGAAAGAACCAAAGAAGGCCAGCGCAACTGGATCGGCAAAAGTGAAGGTGCTCAGCTGGGCTTTGAAGTCCCTTCATTTGGTAAAATCGAAGTATTCACCACTCGTCCTGACACATTGTTTGGCGTGACATTTATGGTTCTTGCACCCGAGCATCCCGCAGTTCTCAAAATCACGACAGACGCCCAAATGGCCGCAGTGAAAGCTTACATTGAAAAATCTGCTTCAAAATCAGAAGTGGACCGCAAAGCCAATCTTGAAAAGTCTGGTGTTTTTACCGGAGCTTTTGCAATTCATCCTGTCTCAGGCAAACACATTCCCATTTGGATTTCTGATTACGTCCTGATGGACTATGGCACCGGCGCCATCATGGCAGTTCCCGGTCACGATGAAAGAGATTTTGAATTTGCTCAAAAATTTTCTTTACCCGTTGAAAGAGTTCTTGAGGGCGGTGACCTTCCTTTCACGGGCGAGGGAAAGCTCGTGAATAGTGACTTTTTGAATGGACTTTCAAAGACTGAAGCCATTCAAAAAATGCTCCAGCATCTGGAAAGCAAAAATTTGGGCAAAAAACTCGTTCAGTACAAACTCAGAGACTGGCTTTTCAGCCGCCAGCGCTATTGGGGTGAGCCTTTTCCTTTGATTCACTTTCCAAAAAAGGGGCTCCAAGCGGTGCCTGTGAATGAACTTCCCGTTCTGCTGCCTGAAGTGGCTGATTACGAACCTACCGAGAAAGGCGAGCCGCCTTTGGCCCGTGTAGAAGCTTTCGCCAAAGTTTCTCGCGACGGAGAAATTGGTCACCGAGAGTGCGACACGATGCCGGGCTCTGCAGGTTCTTCGTGGTATTTTTTGCGATATACGGATGCTCAGAACGACTCCGAAGCTTTCTCTTTTGAAGCTCAGAAATACTGGATGCCCGTAGATCTTTACTTGGGTGGAGCGGAGCACACTGTGGGACATCTGCTGTACGCTCGCTTCTGGCAAAAAGTTCTTTTTGATGCTGGCCTTGTTAGCCATGACGAGCCTTTCAAAAAACTTGCGCACCAAGGACTGATTTTGGGTCCTGATGGCGAAAAAATGTCCAAATCACGCGGCAACACCATCAACCCCGATGAGGTTGGTCAAGAGTTCGGCGCTGACGCCACCAGGATGTACATCTGTTTCATGGGACCTCTTGAGGCCGACAAGCCTTGGGCCACCAATGGAATTGACGGCGTCAGACGCTTTTTGAATCGCTCTTGGCGCTTGGTTTGCGATGACTCAGGGAAAGTGATCGCTGAGGACACGGAAATTCCTCTCGAACTCAAAAAGCTCACCCACAAGACCATCAAAAAAGTAACAGAAGATATTGAAAAAATGAGTTTCAACACCAGTATCAGCGCCATGATGATTCTGGTGAACGAGTTTTATAAGTTCAATGTAAAGCCTAAAAATGAGCTCAAAATCCTAGCTCAATTGATGATGCCATTTGGACCCCACCTCGCCGAGGAAATCTGGGAAAAATTAGGTGGCGAGGGCTTGGTTTCTCTTGCAGCTTGGCCAAAATATGATACATCGCTGGTCGTCGACAATGTAGTGACTCTCGGTGTGCAAGTGAACGGGAAAACCCGTGGCTCTATTGAGATTGCTCCAGATGCCTCTGAGGAAGTGGCCGTCGCAGCAGCTCTGAAAGTAACTTCTGTGGAAACAGCCGTGGGCGGCAAGAAAATCACAAAAGTTATCTATAAAGCTGGGAAGATTTTGAACTTGATTGCGCCTTAACCGCAGAAAGGGCAACGATGGCTTCTTGGACGACTGAAAAGAGTGCTGAGATCTATGGTATCAACGGCTGGGGTAACGGATATTTCCGAGTGAACGAGAAAGGAAATGTCTCGATCAACCCCATGGGTGAAAAGGGCCCTTCTGTTGATCTTTATGAGCTGACTCAAGATCTCCTCGACCGCGGAATCCGCGTTCCCATCATGATTCGCTTTCCTGATATTTTAAAAGCCCGTGTTGAGCTCATCAATAATTGCTTTGCCAAAGCAACCGCTGACCATAACTACAAAGGTGGCTACTGCGGTGTCTATCCAATTAAGGTCAATCAGCAAAGACATCTCGTTGAAGAACTTGTGAAGCATGGCAAAGACCGTCGTATGGGCCTCGAGTGTGGTTCAAAGCCAGAACTTCTTGTGGTTCTCGCCCTGATGAACACACCCAACGCTTTGGTCATCTGTAATGGATTCAAAGACAGCGAATACATCGAGACAGCAATTCTCTCTCAAAAGCTCGGTCGACACACCATCATCGTGGTCGACCGTTACGAAGAGTTGAAGCTGATCGTGGATACTGCCAAAAAATTCAATGCCCGCCCTCATATTGGATTGCGTGCAAAACTCTACACACAAGGGGCTGGAAAATGGGTGGACTCTTCTGGCGCACGCTCAAAGTTTGGTCTCACATCTGTAGAGATCGTTGAAGGCCTCGAACTTTTAAAAAAAGAAGGAATGATGGATTGTGTAGAGCTGATCCACTTCCATATCGGCTCTCAAGTTCCTCGTATCCAAAGTATTAAGTCTTCGCTCAAAGAGGGTACTCGATTTTTCACAGAGCTGTATAAGATGGGTTGTACAGGTCTTAAGTATATCGATGTGGGTGGTGGCTTAGGCGTGGACTATGACGGCACCGGTAGCTCTGATTCATCAGTGAACTATTCCGAGCAAGAGTATGCCAACGACATTATTTCGACGATGCAAGCGATGTGTGATGAAAAAGGGATTCCACACCCCGACATCGTCACAGAGTCAGGCCGATTTTTGGTGGCTCACCATTCGGTGCTTGTCTTCAATGTCTTGGGAGTTAATGATTTACGTCGTCCACAGCCTCCGCGAACTGCCACTAAATCTGATCCTATGTTACTGCAAGACCTTCAGTACATTTACGAAAAAGTAAATAAAGACAACTTGAACGAGTGCTTCAATGACATGCTTCAAGCAAAAGCTGAAGCCTTGTCGCTTTTCACATATGGGGTTCTCAACCTCGAACAGCGCGCTTGGTGCGAATACATGCACTTTGCGATCGCAACGAAAATGGTCGAAGTGGCTCAGCAAGCTGAAGATGCGGATGATATTGTCCAAGCTCTCAAAGAAGAGCTCTGTGAGACTTACTTTTGTAACTTCTCGGTGTTCCAGTCTGTTCCAGACTCTTGGGCCGTAGGACAGCTCTTCCCTGTCATGCCCATTCACCGTTTGCAAGATAAGCCGACTCGTGAAGCAACTTTAGCGGATCTCACTTGTGACTCTGATGGTAAGCTCGAAAAGTTTATTGATACAGAGACTGGCAAGACCAAAAAGACTTTGCATGTGCATGATGTGGATCCCAAGCAGCCTTACTACTTGGGTGTTTTCTTGACGGGTGCTTACCAAGAGATCTTGGGAGATTTGCACAATCTTTTCGGAGATACAGATGCCGTTCATATTTCACTGCATGAAAGTGGCTACACCTTAGATCACTACGTGCCGGGTGATACAGTCACTGAAGTGCTTTCTTACGTGCAGTATCGCCATTACAACATGGTTGATAATGTTCGTTCAGCTGCGGAAGAAAGCATCCAAAGAGGCACGATCTCCAAGCAAGAAGCAAAGCTTCTCATCAAACACTATGAGGAAGGTCTTGCTGGGTACACATATCTTGAAGATCCTGAGTCACTTTTGTAAGGTCTTCTTATAAGCACTAGGACCTTTGCCCAGTAAGAAAGTCAAATCACCCGCCGATAAGTGTTTATCGGAGGGCTGATGCGTAGGATTAGAATTCTTGTCACCGAAGACAATCCTGTGAACCAAATGATCGCCAAGGAAATGCTGACGGAGCTCGGCTGTGAAGTCGATCTAGTGACCAATGGGGCCGAAGCCATCGAGAAGCTGAGTCTTCAAGAATTCGACCTCGTTTTCATGGATTGCATGATGCCTGTCCTTGATGGTTATGCGGCTACCCAAAAGTTAAGATCTGAGGAAAAATTTAAATCATTACCCATTATCGCTCTCACGGCAAATGCGATGTCTTCAGACCGTGATCGTTGCTTAGAATCCGGCATGTCCGATTATTTAGCAAAGCCAATTCTTTTGAGTCATCTCGAAGCCATCCTCGAGAAATGGCTCCCCGAATTGCAACTTACTGCCAAAAGCTCTCAACAGAATCTTCAATCTAACATTTTGAACACAGGTAGAATGCAAAAAGCTTTTCTTGAGGATTGCGAACGTGTCCTCGAGGCGCTTCGAGTGGTTCAACCGAAGGGCGAGCCGGACCAACTGATGTCTCTGGTCCATCAGCTCAAATCTACCTGTGCTTATTTCGGTTATGATTCTATCTCAGTGAAGTGTCGATTTGTCGAATATGCTCTGAAAAATGGAACCCTGAATTCATCAGTTCAAGAGAAAATAGAAGATGTTCTTATTGAGCTTGGCAATCTTGTTTTTGATTTGAAAGAAAAACTAGCTGCCTAGTCAAAGCTCACTAGTTGCGAGCATCATAAGCATCACGAATGCCTTGCCCGATGCTAATCAATGCTGTCATCGTGAGAAGCAGTGCCGCTGCTGGATACCACACGAGCCACTCCCCAATCGTGAAATACTTTTGAGCCTGCGATAAAAGCTCTCCCCAACTGGGCGTGGGAGCTCTTAACCCCAAACCTAGGTAATCCAGAATTGCGAGCCCGGAAATCCCCGCAGCAATTGCGAAAGGCGAAAAGGTCACCAGCGGGGTGAGTGCATTAGGTAAAATATGCTTTGTGATGATTCTTAAGTGCGAAGCTCCAATGGCTCGAGCGGCTTCCACATACTCACGCTTGCGCAGTTGTAAGAACTGACTTCGCATGTAGTGAAAAATTCCCGTCCAATCAAAAAGAACCGTGAACACCACGAGCAACAACATTGTAGGCTCAAAAATAGAAATGATCGTGAT
The DNA here is from genome assembly GCA_021300175.1 of Pseudomonadota bacterium. Classification (GTDB taxonomy): domain Bacteria; phylum Bdellovibrionota; class Bdellovibrionia; order Bdellovibrionales; family Bdellovibrionaceae; genus JAJTIC01. The sequence continues at coordinate 1,982 of JAJTIC010000099.1, read as the reverse complement.
GAGCAGAAGAAGTGTGGGAGTCATCTCGATGATTTCAACAATTCTGGATCCGACAAGATCTACTTTACCGCCCATATATCCCATGATAGCGCCAATGCAAGATCCGATCAGGTAAGAAAGCACCCAAACACCAAACGCATACAAAATGGAGTATCTATAACCATACAATAAGCGAGCAAAGACATCACGACCCCGATCATCCGTTCCAAACCAGTTCAATCGTGTTGGCGGAGAGGGATAAGTGTCGACTTCTTTGTTGCTCTCCAAAGCGTTCCACTGATTGACGGGCCATGCTTCCCAATCCTCAGGACCCAATTGGAGAGCCCGGTAGTCCATCACAAAAATATCTTCACGTCCAAAACGAGTGGGGTGATAGTCCACAAAGAGCGGAACAAAAAGCTCGCCCTTGTAAGACATCATGATTGGTTTATTGTTGGACCAAAACTCAGCTGTAAAACTAAAGAATGTCAGGACCATAAGAACCCAAACTGAAATGACGGCTGCTTTGTTCTTTTTGAACTTGCGATAGCGCTTCAAGGTCAAATCATTGCGAATTCTTTGCTCGATCATTGGAAATCAATCCTTGGGTCAATCAAAACATAAACGATGTCACTGAAAATTCGACCAATCATCAAGAACACCGACGATAAGAAAATGAGTCCCATGATGACATTGTAATCGCGTGACTGGATCGATGAATAACTGAGAAGCCCAATCCCATCGAGCTGGAAAACTGTTTCAATGATAAGAGAACCCGCCAAAAACACGCGGAAAAATCCGCCAAGTCCTGTTGCAATCGGAATCAGAGCATTCCTTAAAGCATGTTTATACATGACAAATTTCTCTTCTAGGCCCTTGGCTCGGGCTGTTCTCACATAATCCATTTTGATAACGTCCAACATCGAATTACGCATCAGCATGGTGAGCTCGGTGAATCCGCCGATCATGTAACAAATGAGTGGCAAAATGAAATGGTGAATACGATCCCAGATCTGGCCCCAAAAAGTCAGAGACTCATAGTCATCCGAGTAAAGCATTCCAATTGGAAACCAACTAAAATAGGATCCTCCCGCAAAAAATGTGATCAGAAAGATCCCCAAAACTAAAGGCGGGATCGTGTAAGTGGCGGTGAGGACAAGTCCTGAGAAAGAGTCGAATCTTGAGCCTGCCCTAACTGCTTTTGCAATCCCTAAAGGAATGCACACAAGATACGTCAAAATTAAAGAAGCAATTCCAAACTGCAAGGAAACCGGAAATTTGCTAGCAATGACTTTCATCGCTGGTTCTTGGTAAGTAAAACTTTCGCCAAAATCCAAACGAACAATATTTCCAAGCCAAATGAAGTAACGCTCATGAACAGGTTTATCGAAACCATATTGCTTCTTCAAGGCCTCAATGAGCTCTTCATTCAATCCTTCATTCTTGACTCGAACATTGCCTTGACCTGAACCTACATTGTCCGAAGCTCCGAAGCGAATTTTCTGAATCGCCTGCTCGACAGGTCCACCTGGCGCCAGATTGATAATCAAGAAAGAAAACAAAGTGATCCCCAGAAACGTGGGGATCATCAATAAAATTCTGCGCAACAGATAAACGAACAAGTGAACCTCTACCGATTAAGGTTTAACCCACCAGTAGTCTGTTCCGATACCATATTTGAAAGTATCTACAGGCTTCTCGACTCTGACATTGTGAGCGTAGAACGAGAACTTCTCATTAAACATGAAGACATACGGAGCATCATTGGCAATGGCTTCGTAAACTTTTCTCAGCATGGGGGTCCGTTTCTGACGATCCATCTCGATACGTGCTTGCTCAATCAACTTATCAACAGCTGTATTTTTGTATCCGATGAAATTGGATCCACCGGCCGTCGCAGATGAAGAGTGCCAGATTTGCTTTGGATCCCAGTCAACTCCGGTGGTCCAAGCCAAGGCGACGGCTTCAAATTTTCCATCATCCAGCATCTTCAAGAATGAATT
>JAJTIC010000060.1 GCA_021300175.1 Pseudomonadota bacterium | reverse complement strand
GTTGGGGCATTTTTGAGGGTAAAAGCTCATCAGGGAAAGGGCACCAGCAAGCTCAATTCCGCTCCTCAAAGCCACCCGGTGGAGAATCAACCCACCCGAATATCCGGATTTAGCCCAGAATCAAAGAACTTAGCCCTCAGCCAATCCCCCTTTGAGGACCCTCAAGAGGATCAGTTTCTAATGAATGTTGGTGAGTCCAGCTGTCTAATTAGCAAACAGCTGCAAAACCAAACAGGGCCTATTTAAGGCCCTGTTTTATTTTGAGACGGGATCTCGCGCTCCAGATGTGTTTAAATTCTTTTTAGGTTCGGACGGTTGGTACTCCCCTTGTAATACGTCCTCAGTGAAAGAGGTTGTTATGAAAACTCAAACATCCAAGTTCGCGGTTGTCACAGTAATGGTCCTCATGGCGCTCACATCGGCTTGTGGAAAGAAAAGCAAAGATGAAGGCAGCGTCGGTCAAGCTCGCACGGCCCGGGAGACAGGGTTTGCGAATTTACCAAGGCAAGCCTTCAATGGATCTGCTCCAGGAGCTATAACCACTTCGGATCAATACGCGAGCACTTTTCAAGAGGCTGTGAAAGCTTTGGTTTCTGCTACTGTGAATCCTAATGAAGTTGGCCAAGTGAGCAATCGCAATGGCGTGATCCTTTATGGAGATGTTCAATTAGATGGAGCTGGCAATGCAACCACGCAGAGTAAGATGATGCTGGAAATTCGTGATTCTTATGTGGGACAAACAGGAGCGGATGGAAAAGTTATTGAAGCAATCCGTATCTCTATGGCTCTTTCAACAAATCCCAGCCAACGAAGTTATGTCCGCAACGGGCAAGCCGAACTGTTTTTTGCGGATCAGTATGGCTGGATCCGACTCAAAGGAACTTATGATGGTTCATGGTTTCAAGGTTCCGAAGTTGAATTTCAGAACTCCACCGTATATCAAGGTGCTTCCCAGGGATCAGCTCCCCGGGGCGGGTATCTTGGTGGATTCTATGTTCAAACTTGTGGCTTCTTTCGCTGCCAGTAGTCAAAACCCTCAGTTTTAAGTTGTCAGTTTATCGCCCTATCCACATGATGGGGCGATTATGCCATTGCGGTTTAAATTCGACCCAAATGCACTGAATGTGGTGGCGGGCGGTCAATCGACGATTGATATCCCAAAACTCAATTTCAAAACCCTTGATGAAGTGACTGCTTTCATCAAGTCCTATGGTTTTGATTTAAAGAATGAAAATGAAACTGAAAAGCTATGGTACTATCATCGGCGGGCTTTGGTGCTTTTGACAGAGAAACTAGGATTTAATTTATCGGAAATCCCCACAGTGCTGGCAGACCGAAAACAGCTTGAAGATTTACGGAAGCTTCTTTTATTCGCAAGTTCTTCGAGCCCCGAGGAGACCGAGCTTCAAAAGTGGTCCTGTGCTTTGTTAAGAACGATGCATGTCTTTGTTCATACTGAGAATGATCTTTTTGCTTCTTTTTCTGAAGAAATTCAGAAGCAAATTCTCAGTCCTTTTCAAGCTTCTGTGTACCACGATGGCACTTCAGGAAAGACTCTTTTAAAAAGAGCTCAAGAATCTGAAGTTACCGGAGATGCGTTGCCGCTTTTGGGTTTTGAAGTGAAGCCATTTAAAACATCTTCAAGTGCAGTGATTAAGCTTCTAGCAAAACCTGATGCTCTGGCAATGAATGTTTTTGATAAATTAGGGGTTAGATTTATCACGAATAATATGTTTGACACTTTTCGAGTGATTCGTTTTCTCGTGGAAGAAAATCTTATTTCTTTTCCGCACATAATTCCGGATCAGAGTTCAAATAATCTCTATCCGGTGGATCTTTTTATGAGTGCTTGCGAAAAGATGGAGTCTCAAAAAAGGCTTCTCTCAGATGAAGAAGTAGAAATCATTTTTTCTCAGCATCTCGAAGAGAATAAAGACTCTGCTTCTTTTTTAAGAAAAGAGAATTTCTTTTCGGGCTCTGATTATAAGTTTATTAAATTCATTTGCAGGAAACTCATTCGTATTGAGCAAGAAAAGCAAGGTTTCACTTTCTTTTACCCTTACGAAGTTCAAATTATGGATCAAAAAAATCATCAGAAGATTCTCTCAGGTCCTTCTCAGCACTTAGCGTATAAAGAAAGACAAAAGCAGGGGGCCAGAAAGCGTCTTTTCCCCTTGAATGCAGATCTATGAAGGCCCTTTTCTTGTTACGCTCAATGCTGGCGACGAGTCTTTTCCTGGTGTGGACTTTCGTGTGCTCTATCACCGTCTTACTTGAGACCTTATTTCTCAGAAAGAGGAATCTGGAAGACCTCATCATCCTAAAATGGGCTCAAATCTCTGTTGCACTTTACAATGTTCGACTCAGAGTTGAAGGTCGAGAGAACATCCCACAAGGCTCTGCTTTGTTACTTTTCAATCATACAAGTTTTTTTGATGTTCTTGCTTTGGCTGCTGCTGTTCCTGGACTCAGATTTGGAGCAAAAATCGAACTGTTTAAAATTCCATTTTTTGGGGCTGCGATGGAGAGAGCGGGCAGTCTCCCCATCGCTAGACATAATCGTGAGGAAGTCTTTCAAGTTTACGAAAAAACAAAGGAGCGAGTGGCTCGCGGGGAAAAATTCGCCCTGTCACCCGAAGGTGGAAGAAATTTCGAAGAAGAACTACTTCCGTTCAAAGCAGGTCCGTTTGTTTTTGCCATTCAGTCCGGAATGCCTATCGTACCAGTAGTGATTTTAGGAGCAAAAGCCACTTGGCCTAAGGGTACCATATTAGCGAATTCAGATGCTTGGAAAAGAACCATTGATCTCGTCTTTCTGAAAACAGTGTCTGTCGAGGGGAAGACATTTGAGAGTCGTAAAGAGCTTCAGACTCAGGTGCGAAACTTGATGCTTCCGTATTTCAGTAAACATCCCATTTCTGAATCAAAAAAGAATCCCGTTTAGCCATCAGAGGAACTTTCTGAGTGCCAGAATCAATGGTCATGCGGATGCGATTTTCTGGCAAGATTTCAAGGCTTGAAATCTTCATTTGTCGGGGGATTATGCCACGCTGAGATTGAGTAATGAGATTAGCAATACGCTCAAATTGAAAAAAAGGAAGAAATGATTTTCCCTGGTTTCGACTTCTCATATTGCCCACAAAATATTCATGATCGGCAGAGATGGTCACCGGAACATTTTGATTTTTGAAATTCTCAAGCTCTTCCCAGTTCTGGCCATCGCGTGTGAGGAAAACACCATCAGCGGAAACTAAAGCTGTTTGCGGCTGACTGGGATGGACCGCCACGGAGTAGATGGGTCGTTTCAAAATGGCTTCTGTCGAAAGAGGAGTGAGGGCAGGAGATGCAGGCCCTCGTTGAGGAGATGGCTCCCGCCAGAAAACGAGACCGTGGTCTTTCAGTTCTGAAACATTCCATTTTTCTTCTTGAACCTGTTTGAGGCGAAAATGCTGAAATTTAGAAATTTTTTTCGTCTCTATTTGCTTTCGGGAGATCGCAAGATCAGGTTGAGTCAGAAGAGCTTTCACTTGTTCGAGTGGAATACGTTGCTCGTTTTGAAGAACAAGATGAGCGCCTTGACGAAATTTAATTGGAAGCCATCGTTTATTCGCAGTCATGATAAATGAAGCGAAATCGAACCGAGTGAGGCAGCTACTTAAGTGAAGCCAGCCGGTTTGGCCTTGCTTTTCAATTTGTGCATAGCCGTCGCTGATCATGAGGACTCTCAATTTGTCTCCTTCAAGACCTTGGAGAACGGGATTGCTTTTGGGGTGAGGATCTTTTTTGATCCATTGATCGGTGAGCAAATAAACAAAGCCCTTGGATTCGATGGAGTTCTGGGGATGATCTAAAAGATCTAGATCCAAAATAATCTCAGAGCGATCGAGAAGAGTTTTGTGGCCTCCAGCTTCGGCCCAAAACTGAGTCTGTGACCAGTTCTGCTTTTGAGCTTTTTGCAGAGCCAGTAAGTTTGTTTGCCCACTGGGGAAAGGAGCCTCTGGCGTTCGGTAAAAATACACGGCCAGGCGCTCTGTGGGTAGAGCGTGGGTTTGAAAACTGACCAAACAAAAGCTCACAAGAGTGAGTCGGATAAATCGGGGGCTCACCTTTCTAGGATGCTAGATCTTAGCCTCGTCGCCAAGGCCAGTTCGCTTGTGAAATGAGGACTCGACCTTTATACTTTGAGGCAGTGCGATTGTTCATCCTTGTTCTTCTTTTTTCGCAGTTTGTTTGGGCTTCCAGCGAGCGCATGGGAGAGTTTGGCTTTTCTGAACTCACACTCTCGCCGCGGTGGAAAGCGGTCGAACCCAGTGATGGCGGAATGACGCTTGCTGAAAGTTGGCTCAGCTTTTATTGGAAGCGGGATGAAACTCTTTCCGCAGAGTTTGGAGTGGGAACTTCAGATCTCGTGAAGCCGGCCATTTTATTCATTCCTTCGGAACTTGATGGTTTGCAGCTCGTGAAAGCTTTTTTGCAAGCGAAGACCGATTACATGAATTTTCGAGCAGGACTTATTCCGGTTCCTTTGGGCTATGAAGGTTCAGTGCCTGAGTGGGAGTGGATTTTTCCCCTCACTTTGGCTAGGGAATCTCATTGGTTTATTCGCAGGGATTATGGCCTCGAAGCAGAAGTGATTCAAACTAACTATTCTGCAAGGATCCTCATTCATAACGGTGAAAGTGCAGAGTCTCTGGATGCAAGAAGTTGGATCACCGGCCTTTGGAGTTTGCAAAATGAAGGATATTTTTTCAACCTCTCAGGTTCTGTCGGAGGGACAAAGTCTCAGTCAACAGCGGGGAGTTTGGCACCGGGGCGTGGTTTTCAATTCGATCCGAACAAAAATGCAAAAATTCGGCTCGGCGTTTTAAGTTTTGGTCGCGATTGGAAAAGGAACCTCTTTTTGGTTGAGTCGGGAAGAGGGGAAATCCTCCAGGATGAGAAAAAGCCATTCCAGTGGGGTCAAGTGGATTGGGCCTGGAACTATGGGGGAGATGCCTCTTTTTTAGCCAGATACGAGTGGAATCAGTCCAATGCCCAAAGTCTGCAAAGTAAAGTGGATGCTTATGGGATAGGATTTGCCGTTTCGTCCTCTGACCGGCTTAGTCAAATCACGCTTTTCGGTCGGAAAGTTCATGAGAGACCGCAAATTCAAAATGATGAGCTTTGGCTTTTGCTGAGGCTTAATTCCAATGTCCTTGAACAGTAATAACAAATTGCATTAAGTATCCAATCTCTCTGGAAATTGAACTAGTTTTGGGATTCATTTTTGAGTTCATTCTCATCTTCAAGGAGGATCGTTTTGGAATTGCAGCAAATCGGTGTTGTGGGTGCAGGACAAATGGGCAATGGGATCGCTCAAGTCGCAGCGACTTTTGGATACTCCGTGATCATGATGGATGTGAATGAGGCGTCCCTCCAAAAGGGAATGAAAACCATCGAGTCCTCTTTGGATCGTTTGATAAAAAAAGCAACTTTGAACGAAGATCAAAAAAGACAGATCCTCGGAAGAATCAAAACGGCATCGACGGTGGCAGGGTTGAAAGACTGTGATGCGATCATTGAAGCAGCCACGGAAAACTTGGATCTAAAGCTCAAAATTTTTAAAGAGCTGGATCAGGTGGTGAAGCCTTCGGCTTATCTTTTTTCAAACACTTCGAGTATTTCCATCACAAAGATCGCATCCGCGACAAACCGTCCTAAAAAAGTGGCTGGTATGCATTTCATGAATCCCGTGCCCCTCATGAAACTGGTGGAAGTAATTCGTGGTCTTCAGACGTCTGAAGAAACTTTCGCGGTGATGAAAAATCTCACCACCAAACTCGATAAAACTTTTGTGGAAAGCATCAAGGATATGCCGGGGTTCATCGTGAATCGAATTCTGATGCCCATGATCAATGAAGCTGTGTACACACTCCATGAAGGAATTGCGAGTGTTGAGAGCATTGATAATGCGATGAAGTTAGGCACGAATCAGCCCATGGGGCCATTGACTTTGGCCGACTTTATCGGACTCGACACTTGCTTGGCCATTATGAATGTCCTTCATGAAGGGCTAGGTGATAGTAAGTACCGCCCCTGCCCACTGCTTGTGAAATATGTGGAAGCTGGTTGGTTGGGGCGCAAATCTGGAAGAGGATTCTATAATTATGCGAACAATTAAATTAGAAAACCAAGGGCAAATCTGGATTCTCACCCTCCAGCGGCCAGAGGCTCTGAATGCTCTGAGTTCTGAGGTCCTCAGTGATCTTGCGGAAGCTCTTGATCAGCTTGAAGAGAAACCTTTTTCTGAATGTCGTTGTTTAGTACTGACTGGGAGCGGGGAAAAAGCATTTGTTGCTGGTGCGGACATCAAAGAAATTTCACAGATGAATCAAGAAGAGTCTGTTGAATTTGCGCATAAAGGCCAAAAGATCTTTTCAAGATTCGAAGAGCTTCCTTTTCCAGTGATTGCTGCCGTGAATGGCTTTGCACTAGGGGGTGGGCTGGAGCTTGCTCTCGCTTGTGATTTCATGATCGCTTCAGAGAAAGCAAAGTTAGGACTTCCCGAGACGACTTTAGGATTAATTCCTGGTTTCGGGGGCACCGTGAGACTTTCAAGAAGTGTGGGGCTTAATGCCGCCAAGCGAATAATTTTTACCGGAGAAATGATCACAGCTGTTGAAGCGCAAGCGATGGGGCTCGTTTCTCAAGTGGTCAAGCCTGAAGAGCTGATGGCGACAGCAATTAAGGTTGCTGAAACGCTTTGCGCGCGTGGACCTGTGGCCCTTCATCAGGCCAAGAAATCTATTTTTGGAACGTTTGATCTCGAGAAAGAAGAAGCCATGGAATTTGAAGCGCAAAGATTTAGCGAGCTTTTTTCAACTTCTGATATTCGTGAGGGCACCGCAGCTTTTCTTGAAAAGAGAAAACCCGCATTCAAAGGCAGTTAATATGAAGTATCAGGCGAAGCATCCAATTCGTGTTGTGACCGCAGCTAGTCTTTTCGATGGTCATGATGCGAGCATCAATATCATCCGTCGAATCTTGCAAGATTTTGGGGTTGAAGTCATTCACTTGGGCCATAACCGCAGCGTGAATGATGTGGTTAAAACAGCTCTCCAAGAAGGCGCTCAAGGGATCTGCGTGTCCAGCTATCAAGGCGGACACATGGAGTACTTCAGGTATATGAAAGATCTGCTGGATCGAGCAGGAGCCACCTATGTACGAATCTTTGGTGGTGGTGGTGGTGTTATCGTTCATGAGGAAAAAAAGGAGCTCGAAGCTTACGGCATTGCTCAGATCTTTCATCCCGATGATGGGCGAAGACTGGGTCTTGAAGGAATGATCGAAATGATTGTTCGCGAATGTGACTTCAATGTGGCTGAGAAAAAGCCAGTCCCCCAAGAGATTGATGAGAATGATCCTATCCCATCTTTGGGGTTGGGGCTTTTTCTGAATGAAATTGAGCTAAAAACTTGTGACATCCATCAAGGAATTGAGAAATACAATCTCGAAAAATTTGTAAGTCAAGAAAGACAGCCACTGGTACTTGGAATCACAGGCACTGGCGGGGCCGGTAAGTCCTCTCTGATTGATGAACTCATTCAGCGTTATCTCAACGCTTATCCTCAAAAGAAAATCGCCGTGGTTTGTGTGGATCCTTCTAAACGCAAAACCGGAGGTTCACTGTTGGGGGATCGTATTCGCATGAATTCTCTGTCTCGCAGTCGAGTTTACATGAGATCTCTCGCAAGTCGAGGATCCGGAAAAGAAATTTCAGATTCATTGGATGCTGTTCTTAAATCCCTTAAACAGTTTGATTTTGATTTCATCATTGCTGAGACTTCGGGGATCGGTCAGGGCAATATGGCGATCACTGAAGTCTCAGACTTGTCTCTGTATGTGATGACCTCTGATTTTGGAGCGCAGTCACAGCTTGAAAAAATTGACATGATCGATTTTGCTGATTTTGTTGCTGTGAATAAAGCTGATCGGCGAGGTGCTCAGGATGCTTTACGGGATGTTTCAAAGCAGTACAAGCGTTCGCGAAAAATCTTTGATCAAGCAGCGACAGTTCCGGTCTTCTTGACCCAGGCAAGTCAGTTCAATGATCATGGGGTGAATCAGTTGTTTTTTGCGATCTGTGATCGCTTGGCGGAAAAACAAAAAGAGCAGGATTGGGGCTTGGATCCTGATTACAAATCTCAGATCCTTTCAGCCGAAGAGCATGTTCTGATTCCACCTGAGCGTCAGAATTATTTGTCTGAAATAGTCAAAACGGTGAGGTCTTACAAAGAAGAAGCTGTGGTCAAAGCACAGATAGCTTCAAAGCTAGGTGCTCTTAAGACCGTTGAAAAGCTTCTTCCTGCAGCGCAAAGCGACTTGCAGGCAAAAGCTCAAGAGTTGAAGAAGAATTTTACAAATGAAGAAATCGAATCTTTAGAGAATTTTGAAAAGCTTCAAAAACAGTACTCGGGCGATGAACTCAGTTATCGAGTGCGTGGTAAAGAAATTCGCCAACCGCTGACCAAAAAATCTCTCAGTGGCACAAAGATTCGCCGAGTGGTTGTTCCTCAAGTCACGGATTGGGGCGATCGTTATAAGTACCTTCGTTTAGAAAATGTACCAGGTAAGTTTCCTTACACGGCAGGTGTCTTTCCTCTCAAGCGCACCGATGAAGATCCTAAGCGCATGTTCGCGGGTGAAGGCACCCCTGAAAGAACTAACAAGCGCTTCCACTACCTCTGCAAAGGAGAGAAAGCGCATCGTTTAAGCACAGCCTTTGATTCCGTGACTTTGTACGGTCAGGATCCGAATGAAAGACCTGATATCTTTGGAAAAGTCGGTGAATCGGGAGTTTCTATATGCACTCTCGAAGATATGAAGAAGCTTTACGCAGGCTTTGATCTCTGCAGCCCGAACACTTCGGTCAGTATGACGATTAATGGGCCAGCGCCCATGATTCTGGCTTTTTTCTTTAATACTGCGATTGATCAACAAGTGCAAAAGAAAGAGTCCGAGCTGGGTCGTCCGCTGACAGCCGTTGAACACCAAGAAGTCAAAGCCTGGACTTTACAAAATGTCAGAGGGACTGTTCAAGCTGATATTTTGAAAGAAGATCAAGGGCAGAACACCTGTATTTTTTCGATCAATTTTGCCCTTAAAATGATGGGAGATATTCAGCAGTATTTTGTGGATCATAAAGTCCGCAATTTTTATTCTGTGAGTATTTCGGGCTACCACATTGCTGAAGCGGGGGCCAATCCCATCAGTCAGCTCGCTTTCACTTTGAGTAATGGTTTTACTTTTGTGGAGTACTACCTATCTCGCGGCATGAATGTGGATGATTTTGCAGCCAACTTGTCCTTCTTCTTCAGTAACGGCCTTGATCCCGAATACACTGTGCTCGGTCGAGTGGCGCGAAGAATTTGGGCTGTGGCGATGAGGAATCTCTACAAGGCCTCGGATCGCTCTCAAATGCTCAAGTACCATATCCAAACTTCTGGCAGATCACTCCATGCTCAGGAGATCGATTTCAATGATATCCGCACGACATTGCAGGCGCTGATCGCTATTTATGATAACTGCAACAGCTTGCATACGAATGCTTATGATGAGGCCATCACAACTCCCACAGAAAGTTCAGTTCGTCGAGCCATGGCTATTCAGATGATTATTAATCGTGAATTTGGAATGACGGTGAACGAGAACCCTCTGCAAGGAAGTTATTTCGTCGAAGAGCTCACGGACTTGGTGGAAGAGGCTGTGCTCGCTGAGTTTTCAAGAATCAACGAGCGAGGCGGTGTTCTTGGTGCCATGGAAACGCAGTACCAAAGATCAAAGATTCAAGAAGAATCTTTGTATTATGAAACTCTGAAGCACACGGGAGAGCTTCCGATCATTGGAGTGAATACTTTCGTTGATCCAAAGACTGTGGCTTCTGACTATGTTCCGCCCAAAATAGAGCTGGCCCGGGCAAGTTACGAAGAGAAAAATCAACAACTCTCCAATGTGCGGAGCTATCAACAACATCATTCCGTGGAGTCCGCTCAGCAGCTCGAGAAGCTGCAGATGACAGTTCTTCGTGGGGGCAATGTGTTCGAAGCGTTACTGGAGGCTTCTAGAGTTTGTTCTTTAGCGCAGATGTCTGAGGCTCTTTATGAAG
>JAJTIC010000109.1 GCA_021300175.1 Pseudomonadota bacterium | reverse complement strand
CGATTTCAATATCGAAATGACCGATGTTACAAACAATCGCATTGTCCTTCATTTTCATGAAATGCTTTTCAGTGATGATATCGCAGCAGCCCGTCGCGGTGACAAAGATATCCGCCATCGGAGCAGCTTCTTCCATGGTGGTCACTTCAAAACCTTCCATGGTCGCCTGCAAAGCACAGATCGGATCAATTTCAGTGATCAATACACGAGCACCCAAGCCCTTCATCGAGAACGCAGAACCCTTACCCACGTCCCCGTAACCCGCAACAACAACGACTTTACCCGCCACCATCACATCAGTCGCCCGCTTGATACCATCAGCCAAAGATTCGCGGCAGCCGTACAAGTTATCAAATTTTGATTTGGTGACAGAATCATTGATATTGATGGCAGGAACTTTGAGTTTTCCTTTTTCTTTCAACTTCACCAGGTTGTGAACACCGGTCGTTGTCTCTTCAGAAAGCCCGATGATCTTTTTGATTTCGTTCACAAAGCGATCTTCGTGCATCATATTAGTGAGATCCCCACCATCATCCAAGATCATATTGTAGCCTTCTTTGCCCCAACCAGTAATGGTCTGTTCAATACACCAGTTAAATTCCTCTTCGTTTTCACCCTTCCATGCAAAGACTGGAATTCCCGCAGCTGCTATCGCAACGGCAGCATGATCTTGAGTAGAAAAGATATTACAAGAAGACCAGCGAACTTTAGCGCCTAAGTGAATGAGAGTTTCAATCAGCACCGCCGTTTGAATGGTCATGTGCAAGCAACCAGAAATCCGAGCGCCTTTCAGCGGCTGTTGTTTCGCGTACTCTTTTCGAAGTGACATCAAACCCGGCATTTCTTTTTCGGCGATGAGAATTTCTTCACGACCCCAGCGAGCGAGCTCTTGAAATCGCTTTGGATTCTCCATAGCTTCAACACAGACACGGTAGTCTGTTCCCCAAGGATTGTGCTTGTCTTTACCAGAATTCGCTTTCACTGCTTTTGCAGGAGCTTTTGATTTAGTCATTGTCTTTCCATTTGTTGTTTGAGTGTTAGCCATGATTCCTCTTTTCCTAGAACATAATCATAGGAAATCTAAAGTTTAAAACCAAATTAATCCACTGTTAATATTTCATATCCTGTGTCAGTCACCAGGACCGTGTGTTCAAACTGGGCCGAAAGCTTTTTGTCAGAGGTCGTGTACCATTTGATACTTGAGTTTGGGATATCAAACTCCTTGATGCCTGAGACCCCCTCATTGACCATAGGTTCAACGGTAATGCACTGCCAAGGGACAAGGATATCCCCACGCCCCTTCTTCCCAAATGAGGGCACAAAGGGCTCATCGTGGAACTTTCGCCCAATACCATGGCCGCCAATCTCTTTCACAGTGGTGTAACCCCGGCGGGTCACAAACCTTTCGATGGTGAAGCCGATGTCGCCCGTGGTCGCACCTGGGGCTACAATCTCAATGCCCTTATCTCGAGCTAAGCGTGCGACCTCTGTCAGATCCTTGGCCTTTTCGCTAACTTCGCCCACAAAGAAAGTGGCCGAGCAGTCCCCAAAAAAACCTTCTTTTTCTGAAGTGATATCGACATTAATGAGATCTCCGTCCTTCAAGACATAGCTTCCAGGAACCCCGTGGCATACCACTTCGTTGACAGAGGTGCAGATGGTTTTCGGGTAGCCGTGATAGCCGAGGCAGGCTGGATTCGCATTGTTCGATAAGGTGAAATCATAGACGATCTTATCAAGTTCATCAGTGGTCACCCCCGCTCGAACAAATTTCTCGATATGGCGCAGAGCCCGTGCAGAAATCTTACAGACAATTTCCATTTTTTTGATTTCATCTTTGGTCAACGGTTTGACTGCCATACCCTACCCCTCAAAAAACAAAACCCACGCTGCGAACAGTGTGGGTTTTGCTCAATTCAAGAACCTTAGTCAATTACTTGAGGTGCTTGCTTACGATTTTTGTCATTTCGAACATTGAAACTGTGCTCTTACCGAACAAAGCTTTCAATTTGTCATCAGCATTGATGTTGCGTCTGTTCTTAGCATCTTGAAGCTTGTTCTTCTTGATGTAGTCCCAAAGCTTTTTAACAACTTGAGTGCGTGGCATAGAAGCAGCACCGATCACAGCAGCAAGGGTCGCGCTAGGAGTCAAAGGCTTCATGAAAGCGGGATTTGGCTTTCTTTTAGAAGCAGTTTTTTTAGCAGCTTTTTTAGGAGCAGCTTTCTTTGTCGCTTTTTTTGCAGCAGCTTTCTTAGTGGCTTTCTTAGCTTTTGCCATTATTCCTCCAAATTTTCGTTAGCACCATGCTAACGGGTTTATTGATTCCTCAATGGACCTCAGTCTAATCACTTCTAGGCGTTTGTCCAAAAAAAAATGCAAGTCCCCCGCATTTTTTTTGATTTTCAGAGGAGAAATGGCCATTTCAGGCCAATTTTGGGTGTTTTCCAGAGGAGAAATCTTCATTTTGAGAGGGGAAAAATGCATTTCTAGGCCTTTTTCAGACTCATTTCTCTCTGTCTCGCTCCGATACAGAGGTTATGAAAAGCTTTGCTGATATCCTTCAAGAACGCTTAGAAAAGAAAATTCGAGATGAGTTTCGAGCGCAATCTTCCTCTGAAAACAAAGATGAACAGCCGAGCCCTCTGTCTCAGTGGATAACCACCGACCCTGCCTTTCTCTCTCAAGTCATGGCTCAGACCCCAAAGTTCCACTTCAAAAAGCCCGCCCCCCGCAAAGCGCATCGCTTGCCAGAAACTCTGATTAAATCCTATCAGTTTATGCTCTCCCTCGGACTTGATCTTCATCCTGGATTTACCTTGAATGAACTTAAAGCCGCCTTTCGCCAAGGGGCCAAAAAAACTCACCCCGACCATGGTGGTCAGAGTGAAGATTTTCGACGGTTTAAAGACGAGTATCAAAGACTCGTGCAGTTTCTTACTGTAAAGGCCTAAATCTCAAGCGCTTTGGCTGAGCCGCTTCTTCTCCAAGACGGCGGACTTTATCCTCTTCATACTCAGAATAGTTTCCATGAAAGAAAGAAACTTGGCTATCCCCTTCAAAAGCCAGGATGTGAGTGCAAATTCGATCTAAGAACCAGCGATCGTGAGAGATCACCACAGCACATCCACCAAATTCTAAAAGTGCATCTTCGAGGGCTCTCATGGTGTTAACATCCAAATCATTGGTGGGCTCATCGAGGAGCAAGAGGTTCGCGCCTTCTTTCAGCATCTTGGCCATATTGACGCGATTTCTTTCCCCTCCTGAGAGCGCTCCCACTTTTTTCTGCTGAGCTTCCCCTGAGAAGTTAAACCAAGAGCAGTACTGGCGTCCGTTGATTTCGCGATTTCCGAGCTTGACCAGCTCTTGGCCATTGGCAATTTCTTCAAAGACCGTGCGGTTCGGATCTAAACTCTCGCGAGTTTGATCCACAAAAGCGAGCTTGACAGTTTCGCCCACTTTAAAAGTGCCACGATCCGGCTTTTCTTTTCCAGCGATCATTTTGAACAAAGTGGTTTTACCCACTCCGTTTGGACCGACAACACCGACAATACCACCCTTGGGCAAAGTGAAGTTCAAGTTATCGAAAAGAATTTTATCTCCATAAGCTTTGAAAACTCCTTGAGCTTCGACCACAATATCCCCCAGCCTTGGCCCTGCAGGGATATAGATCTGAAGCTCTTTGAGTTTCTCTTGGGTCGGCTCTTTCAAAAGATTTTCGTAATTGCTGATACGAGCCTTCGATTTGGCCTGACGAGCTCTCGGAGCCATACGGATCCACTCGAGCTCGCGCTCCAGGGTCTTATTCTTTCTCTCTTCAGTTTTCTGCTCCTGAGCCATGCGCTGATCTTTTTGCTCTAACCAAGAAGAGTAATTCCCTTTCCAAGGAATACCTTCCCCGCGATCCAACTCCAAAATCCAGCCAGCCACATTATCCAGAAAATAACGATCATGAGTCACAGCGATGACAGTGCCGGGAAATTTGGCGAGGAACTGCTCGAGCCAATGGACGCTCTCAGCATCCAAGTGATTCGTCGGCTCGTCCAAAAGCAAGATATCAGGACTAGAAAGAAGCAGTCGGCAGAGGGCCACTCGGCGTTTCTCCCCACCTGAAAGGTGGGTGACAGGAAGATCTCCGTCTGGACAACGAAGGGCATCCATCGCTTTTTCGATGGTTTGATCCACTTCCCAGCCATTCAAGGCTTCGATCTGCTCTTGGATTTTCCCCTGCTTCTCGATGAGTTTGTTCATTTCGTCGGGATCAAGATCTGGGTCATTGAACTTCTCTGAAATAGCATTAAAATCTTTCATGAGCTTAGGAAGCTCACCCATGCCCGCAAAAATATTTTCTTTCACTGTGAGAGTGTTGTCGAGTTCGGGCTCTTGGGGAAGGTATCCCACTTTCAAAGTCTTCGAAGGGAAAGCTTCACCTAAAAAATCTTTATCCACTCCTGCCATGATTTTGAGCAAGGTTGATTTTCCAGATCCGTTCAGACCCAGAACACCAATTTTTGCTCCGTAAAAATAAGACAGATAAATATTCTTTAATACATAGCGACTGGGCGGATAAACTTTGGACACACCCTTCATCGTATAGATGATCTCTTGAGACATTTTTTTCCCCTTGATTTAGCGAATGAATACTTATCTAATTGATCCCCTCATGAGTCAATCGTGCAAGGATGCAAAAAAACCAAATTGGCAATTCACTAGCCAAGAGCTTCTGGGAGCCCTTCAAACTTGGGACGAGCTCTCTCAAAAAACGGGTAAAGCGCCTGATGAGCAGCGCCTTGAAGAGTTTAAAGCACTCCTTTGCAAAATTCAGAAAGATCTTGAAGTTTTTGAGGAGCAAGCCGGAGATACAAAATGAGATTGAGATTTTTGCACTTCGTCTGGTGTGAGGGCTCTTAGGCTTAAAGCATGGAGCCCTTGTGATCTTTCTTCGTCAAAGAGAGCCATGATCTCTCTTTGACGATCCACTCTCGACATTCCCTGGAACTTCTCACTGACAATAAGGACTTTGAAATGCGTCTCCTCTTTGCCCCGAGAATGCAAGTGGCTTTCATTTTCGATCTCAAGCTGGCTGGGATGAAACTTCTGAGTGAGCTTCTCCCGAAGGGAATTTTCAATTTTCATGAGCCTACCGTTTGCCGAGTTTGGACTTTACTTCTTGCACGATGGTTTGCGCTTTGAGGCCCACCTCAAAAGCTTTCATAGCCACTTTTTCAGTCACAGGGCTTTCCAAGATCTGCTTTTCAATTTTTTTGGCTTTTTGAAGTCCTTGAGAAGCGAAGAACTGCGCCAGAGGATGCCCCAACGGTAAACCTTCAAACTTTCCGTCATAAACCCAGTCAGTGGCAATGGTCTCAGCGACTTCAAAGGGCTTGGGAAAACGTGCACGCAAAATCTCAGAACCATAAAAGCTGAGCTCCACTTTGGGAGTCTCCTCCGAGGGCGGCACTGCCCCCGAACTTTCTTCGACCTGGGGCTCCACGGCCGGCGCTGCTTCTACGTCCACAACTTGGACCTCAGGCTCAGGACTGCGGCCTGGACGGCGTTTCTTTTTGCTCTCAGTGGGAGCCCCCTCCACAGAAGAAGCAATACTTTTTGCATTGGTTTTTTTAAAATCTTTCGTCGATGGCATTTAAACCTCTTTTTCCCATCCCAAAATTTCCCGAGTCACCGCTTCGTAATCAGCTTTGGCATTGGATTTTGCCGAGTAAAGATGTCGGGTGGACCTGATGGAGTTCTTAATCTCGCTCGAAGCACGTATATAGTTCTTTAAGAGTAAATTCTCAAATGTTTCTAAGCAGTAGGAAAGAATTTCTTTACTCGTCGTCTCCCGCCCATCAAATTTGGTGAAGAGAATTTTCTTCTCGAGCTGAACCTGAAATTCTTTTTCAATTTCTTTGAGGTCTTCCAAGTTCTTTTTAAGCCCAATCAATGAAAATTTGTCAGGATTGATGGGCAAGACGACCAAGTCCGAAGCGCAAGTGACCGCCGTATTGATGGCTGACAAATTGGGAGCTGTGTCCAGAATGATCAGATCATAATGAGCTTTGACTTCAGCCAAAGGCACCTTCACAACCGTTGCCAAGTTGCGATGGGATTGCATCAGAACTCGGTCTAAGACTGAATTATTCAGGGACGAAGGAAGAAGATCAATCAACTCATCCACATGGCGGATCGCCTCTTTGACCGTGCACTTTTTGTCGAGCACATCGACGAAAACAGACTGGTCTTCATTTTCACAACCCAGAGCAAATGTGAGATTGGCCTGCTGATCGAGATCGATGAAAAGAACTTTGAAGCCGTACTGAGCCGCACGAATTCCTAAGTTCAAAGCGCTCGTTGTTTTTGCGACTCCGCCCTTCAGCATTTGAAAGGAAATCACTCGCTGCTGAAATTGATAACCTTGGGTGGACAAAAAACGCCGAACGATCTGCGGCAGAATCAGTGACTTAAGTCTCTGAGGCCCATAAGCTTTTTCAATTTCCCGGGAGACGACTTCCGGTGGCTTCCCCACGAGCTCGGCCAAATCCTGAAGGGACAATAGAAAGTCATTAGTGGTCTTTTGCG
This sequence comes from Pseudomonadota bacterium, assembly GCA_021300175.1. Lineage (GTDB taxonomy): Bacteria > Bdellovibrionota > Bdellovibrionia > Bdellovibrionales > Bdellovibrionaceae > JAJTIC01. Next base: position 1,155 of record JAJTIC010000109.1, on the reverse strand, counting down.
CCATAAGTCCTCCTTGGCATTTCAGGAACCCTAGGGTCAAATTGCACCAAAAAGAAAGGGAGATCACAAGCCTCATTGTGTCACCTCTGTGTCATTTTTTTAAAGAGTCAGTTCAGAACCTCCCTTTCAGTTGCCATCCTTGAACCGCGCGAGCTAGCGTGGACCCATGACACACACCAAAATGAAAATCATTCTGTCCTCGCTGCTTCTCGTGATCGGGGTGAACTTCCAAAGCTTTGCTGACTCTTGCCTGAAAACTTGCTTGGTCGATGCAGACTGTGGCACTGGCGGATTCTGCGACTCTTTGAAATGCTTCCCAAAACCTTTTTATTGCGCCAATGAACGATGGTCGGTGAGCCAAATTGGAAAAGTTCAAGATTGTGGTGCTTTCACTTGCGATGACTCTATTGGAACCTGCCGTCGCTCAGCCTCACTCGCCGTTCACTGCACCAATGGATATGTGGACAATGGACAGGGCTCTTGCATTAAGTCTATCAATTGTAAACCTCAAGGGGACCCTGATTGTGAGCGTCTTTTAGAACAGTGGGCTTTAGCTAGAACTGACTACGAAGCTCGCACCCCGGCCCCTACACCCAATATTCTTTCTTGCAGATCTTGCTCAGTTGAGAACGAGTGCACAGCTCAAGAAATGTGTTATCAGCAAACTTGCAAACTTCGCCAGCCCGTTTGTGAACAAGATCAACAGGGGAATTGGCTTACTCGCCTAACAGATGGAAAAACTATCCCTTGTGGAAACTTCACATGCAACCAAAGTTCGGGCCAATGTTTTGAGCAATGCTTCACTGACTCAGAATGCAGCAGCGGAAAAAAATGCCTCAATCAAAAGTGTCAGTAAATCCTCACCTCATCAAAGTGGATGGCTTTTCAAAGCAGGCCTCCACTTTAAGAAATTTCTTCGATCAACAGTTCAAAGACCATCAGAGCTTAGACTCCAAGCGCTTTGTTTGGGATTACTGGCATGTGCCCGATCAATATCAGCTCACGCGAACTCCGGCCTATCATTATTTTCCAGAGAAAATGTATTTAAAATTCCATGAAGAACTCGTGGCTTGGGGACGAAAAACTCTAGGCTGCTGGGATATTTCACCTCCGTGGCTCAGTTACTACACGGATGGCGGCTTTCAGAACTTTCAT
>JAJTIC010000044.1 GCA_021300175.1 Pseudomonadota bacterium | reverse complement strand
TTTGTAAGCAGTTCAATTGAAGATGCTGCCAGTGCTCCAGGGGTGATTTCTGTAACCAGGACATGGGATCTAACAGCGACTGAGCTGCCTGCCAGCATTGGGGGGATGTCAAAGTAGCAGACCATGTGGGAATACTCACTTGGGTTGATTGAAGGCGATCCACCCCTTGAAATAGCAGCGAAGCCACGAGATAGAAGCTCAATCCGATAGTCATCACGAACGCCAAGGCCCCAAGACCTAGACCCCACAAAATCTTTTTGCGAGCAGAGCTTGAGAGTCCTCGATACTTTTCAATCATTTTGAGCCAGACATACTTTTTCATAGACCTGATTTTAGCTCATTGAGCCTAGATTTAAAATTAGATTAAAACAAGACATTAGCTCTATAAAGACGATACATCCGGAGAAAGATATTTACCGAAATTCGCAAAGCCGGTCTCGAAATTCTTGCAGTTACTATGTCGGCTTACGGCGATCGCAAAATACTTCAGAGGCACTCCTACTGGGTCCTCAGAACCTCCAAAGGTGGTTTGAAGCCAAGAAAAGTCTTTATGATTTGGTGGTCGATCAAGAAGCTTGGAAAAAAGAGAACAAGTTGCCGAGCTGACGCCAGTGCTCTGCCTCCATCTCACATCCGTGTGAAATGCTCCCTGGAGCTAGAAGCCCGTACGACGCGATTCTAGTGCATATTCTACAAGTCCACTGAGGACCGAGTGAAAGAACTTCTTATCCTTCACTCGGTCGTGACCAAAACGATCGACGAAGACCTTTCTAATAAACGGGACATAGGCAGTTCCGCCTGTTAAAAAAACCACGTCAACTTGATTGTCCTTAAGTCCCGCGGATTCCAAAGCGCGATTCATGGCTGCAAAAATATCAGTTTTAACTTTCTCAGCCCACTTTTCAAACTCATGCCGCGAAAAAACATCTTCAGTTTCTAAATCTGGGTATACGAATCTGAACTTGGCTGTTTCTTTCTCGGAAAGAATCTTCTTCGTTTTTTCGATCTCTTCAAAGAAGGAAAAAATCTGAATATCTTCAATCAATGTAAAAAGCCTCTGAATTTGCGAAGAGTCTTGGGGACGCAAGCTGCATTTTTGCACCTGTTTGATAAAGTTGTAAGTTTCAGGTTCCTTCAGGTGAACGATATGGGCGGGCTTGTTCAGTCTTTCCATAATTGGTTTTGGCATTTCAAGAATATTTTCAGAGAGCGGTAACTTATAAAGACTTTTTGCCCCAAAACTCTGATTCAGTCTTTCACTCATAAAGACACTGTCAAGGGCATCTCCGGCGAGGGGACACCCTTCCACAGCTAAAACATCTTTGGGTTGAAATGATCCCGGAGAAACTTTGAGAACAGTAAAATCAGAGGTTCCTCCGCCGAAGTCTCCGATGAGAAGTGTTTTGGGTTCTTTGATTTCTTTCCGATACTCCAGAGCTGCGGCCAAAGGTTCTGGAACAAAACTCACGTTTTTAAAGCCAGCAAATTCAGCTGCTTTTTGCATCCTGTGCAGTGCAAATCCCTCAGCCACCTCATCCATCGAGTATCTGGCGGGGCGCCCTAGAACTGCGGAATCAAAACTTCGACCAAAATACTTTTCCGCTCTTTTTTTGAGCTCTAGCAGAAATGTGCCCACAAGATTTTCAAGACTGAGGATTCTTTTTCCCACCATCGTTCCCAAATAATTTTGATTGGGAAGATGAGATTTAAAAGATCGAAATAAACGACCTTCCATATCGTTGTCGATGTATGCTTTGATGGCCTCAGCTCCGTAGAAGCACGTTTCACCATCGGGAAAGTAAAGCAGAGTCCTCATCAGAGTCGGATCTGTTGAATAGGGATCAAGAGAGATGGCTTCGATGGGTTTTCCGTCAACAATGGCACCAACCAGGCTGTGACTCGTACCAAAATCAATCGCAAGAGTGTCATGAATCATCTCAAAAGAATAATGTGAATAAAGAAATGTCTCAAGCCGAGAAAGTGAAGAACATTTGCTTTGGATATTTCTAGACCTGTGAGATCCTGGGGTCCGCCGAGTTAACTAGAAGCTCGGCTCTGCGGAGGTAGGTCTCTGCAAATTTTTGGAGGTTGAGATGTTCGTAAGAGTCAAAGCTGACCCTTCTTCTCGAGAGGTTCGTGGTCAAGGAAAGAGGAGATCGCCGCCTTAGCTGACTTCAGCCATAGGGTCTTGAAAGTGGCCCCAACCTGAATAGCTCAGAATTATTTAACAAAGCCCATCCTTATCCGGACTGGGCTTTTTCTTTTTTGCTGAAGCTCATATTGACCTTGCCGAGAGCCGTTGTCATGCTGGCACCGTTCCACAAGGAGATGAATGATGGAAAATTTTGTAAAAAAAATCGAAAAGCCCTTAGTTCTTCTCAGTATCCAGATTCTTGGATTGTATCTATGGTTTCTCGCAGGATTTATGAAGCTGTCTAAAGAGGGGGCCCTCGATGGATTCTCAAGGCGCTTTGAAGGATCTGGATTGGACGCTTTGCCAGGGGGAGTGGCTCTTCAGTTCTACGGTATTGCGGTTTTTGAATTAGTGATTGCTCTTTTTTTTGCGTTCTCATTGCTCCAAGTTGAATTTAGGAAATCGCATCAACCCTGGCTCCGTTTGGGGCTTCTCGGAGCTCTCTTGATCCTTGTTGTTCTGGGTTTTGGTCTTCGTTTTGTTGGTGATCATTCCGGCTTTGCAAATATTTATTTCTATATCGGCGCAACTCTTGTGTTCTTTTTTATTGTGAAGCAGTACGAGAAAGAGAATCTTTAGTCAGAATCTGATGAATAGTTTTTCTGATGCGAGCGGGATTTCGAATGACGATCCCGCTGGCTTCTTGGGCAGAGGATCTTCTTTCAAGCGCTCTTTGTGAATTTAAGACTCTAGCCGAGGAGACTTTCCCACTCAATTGAGGGCGATAGAGTCCCGTCTCCGTCAAATGTCGTATGAGGGCCTCCGGCTGACGGCGGAAGCTGGACTCTACTAAGATCATTTCAAGAGCGAGACGAGTCACCAAGGCTGTGGCTTGCGAAGTTCCTGTCATCAGACCTTTTTGACCGTTGGGAAGAGTGCTCAGAATATTTTCCCCCAGGGCTGCGATGTTGACATGATTCACCCCATAGTTGGAGCTTCTTAGTAAGTGGAAGTCTGCGTTCACGGAAGCCACTGAGAGGATATTCGTGAATCCATAACTGGCCGGGTAAAACCCCCACCGATCGATGCTGCGACTCTCGTTACCAGCCGCCGCCACAAAGAGAATTCTTTTCTGAAAGATCTTTTCCATCATGGCCCTCTCCGCAGAGGAGGGGATCGGTCCCCCACCAGAAAAATTGATCACATCCACATCTAATTCCAGAGATCTCTGAAAGCAGCGAAGAAGATTTTTGAGGTTCTCTTCGCCCGTAGCTTTTTCGTCATAGTACTTCAGGGAGATGTATTCGATCCTCGAATTGTTTTTGTAGATAAGGCCACCGATATGAGTTCCATGGCCATGCAGATCGTCAGTAGATTCTAGCTTTGGGGAACAGCTCTCTGCCCGCACACTGGGAAAGTTTTGACGGTCAATTCCTGTATCAATGATGGCTACTCTTAAATTTTTAGCAAAAGCAGCCAAGGGGAAGAAGAGCACTAAAGTCAAAACTTTCATGGCATTTTCTCCGTGGTAAGTCTAGCTGTGTTCCAGGATTTGATTTCTCCAGACACAGGGTTAATTTTAAAAGTCACTTGTTTTCGAGCCTCGGTGGCCACAACTTTCTCTAAAATCCAGTGGTCAGAATCTGGAGGCTGTTTGTAGAAGTAAGTTTCAGTTTTCTTGAGAGGTGTTTGATTTGGGCAAGAACTCACACTTTCAGCTTCCGTGGTGATGCGGCGATTCTTCTCCAAAGAATAGCTACGAAGCTTGATTCTGCAGTTGTCTGAATCCTTGATCTCGATGAGTTGTCCGAGAGAGTTGTAAGAAAAATTAAATTGTCTTTGAAGTGATTTTGCAATGATGAGCTCAAAGCTAGGGCTGTAAGTGAAAGTCCATTTTTCGAGAGCTCCTCCCGAGTTGAGGATCATGACTTCTTGGAGGTACGGATTTTGACCACTCCACCCTGACAGCGAAGAGTAGCGAATGAGACGCCCAGAAGGCATTTTGAATTCAGCTTCAAGGCTCTGATTCTGAAGATTCACTTCAAATTGGGCCCAAGCAAGCGAAGGGGAGAGCACAAAACTAGTGACTAAGAGTGTGAGAGGTGTGAGGAAGTTTTTCATACTTCCTCATCAGAGCAACACGGGGGCCAAGGGTTATATTTGAACTGAGTGTAGAGACCCAGCTCTTTTGGAGATAACTTCGACAGCTGTCGAAGTTAAAATAACGGTGATAGATTTAGAAACTGATCCTCTTGAGGGTCCTCAAAGGGGAATTGGTCGAGGGCTAAGTTCTTTGATTCTGGGCTAAATCCGGATATTCGGGTGGGTTGATTCTCCATCGGGGAGCTTTGAGGAGCGGAATTGAGCTTGCTGGTGCCCTTTCCCTGATGAGCTTTTA
>JAJTIC010000075.1 GCA_021300175.1 Pseudomonadota bacterium | reverse complement strand
ATACCTCAATCTGAATAACCTAACATCCGCCCAGGGACTGAAACTCCCAGACACCATCAATGGATACCTCAATCTGAGGAGCCTGACATCCGCCCAAGGACTGAAACTCCCAGACACCATCAATGGATACCTCAATCTGAGTAGCCTGACATCCGCCCAGGGACTGAAACTCCCAGACACCATCAATGGGGACCTCATTTTAAACAAGAAATTAGATCTACAGGGTATATCTCTCCCCAGGAAAAGCGATGGCACAGAGACCTTAATTAGCTACTGATCCCCTTGAAGGTCCTCGAAGGGGAATTGGGTTCTAAGATTTTTCTTCAAATCTTTTTTGATTGGATCTCAAGAACATCAAAGTCGCTTCAACGAGATACTCAACATCTTTTCGAAACTGAGCTGGAGTCATCAATGGATCTTCTTCACCACGATCTTCGCCGTGACAGCAAATCAATGTCCAGTGCATGATAGCACCAAAAATAGTTTTCACTCCCCAGATCATTCCTTCACGATTCAGACAATAACCCACATCCGCTTGCAATCTTTCCGCAAGATGACCCCCTCCGGGAGGCCCGAAAGGATCATTCAAAACCTCCAAAGCTTCTGCGGACGAGGGATGACCGATCCCCTCGGTGAGCATCATTTTCATAGTGTTTCTCACAGCTAGACTTTCGCGCATGAAATAATCGTAAATCTGCAAAGACATTTCCAGCGTATTCTTTGATGACCTTTTCATCTGCGCAAGATCTTGATCCGCTTCTCGATAAGTCTCGATCATAATTTCCCAGAAAAGATTTTCTTTATTGTGAAAATGATAATTCACGGCAGCCAGATTCACACCGCACTCTTGAGCAATGTGACGAATGGAAGTTCCTTCATAGCCAAAGCGACCAAAGAGTTCAAAAGCGGTCTCCATGATTTTTCTTTTTGTATCTGTGGAATCCTTGGCAGGTTTACCCATGCTTTCCTTTCCAGCGAGCGATCAGCTGCTGAACTATAGCATAAGCAGGTGGCACCCAGTAAAGGGTGAGAATGGTGCCCGTGGTGAGGCCCCAGGCCAAGGCCAAAGCCATGGGAATGATGAAGTAATCGACCCCACCGATCCCATAAGCTGTGGGAATGAGTCCGCTAATGGTGGTAAGGGACGTGACCACCACCGATCGCAAACGCAGGACAGAAGCTTTCACAAGAATATCGCGTAAACTCATTTTAGTCTCTTCCTTCAGTTGCTCGATGAAACTGATAAGAATAATTCCAGAATTCACGATAATTCCACCCAAACCGATAATCCCAATCAAAGCCATAAAGCTTAAGTCTTTCTGATGAACAAAGAAAGAAACAGAGACTCCCACAAGCCCTAGAGGAATTGTCGTGAGAATGATAAATGGACTCAAGTAGCTTTTAAAAATGAGAACAAGAAGACCAAAAATCCCAATCAACGAGAGGATCAGTGCTGCGAATAAAGACTGCACGGATTCATTCGTCTTTTCAGCCTCACCACCAAAGACAATATTCACTTCTTTGTATTGGTCCTTAATTTTTTCAAATTCGGCTCCCACAATACGATTCGCTTGAATGGACGTGATTTTTGTATCATCCAAATTTGCTGTGACAGTTTTTGCACGTTTAAAATCATAGCGTTTAATTTGAGGAGCTCCTGACTGCGTCACAAATTTGGCCATTCCCCCTAAGGGAATGAGATTCCCTTGCTGATCTGAAATTTTTATTTGATTAAGGTCTGATATTCCAGATTTGTCTTGTCCTTCAAATCGCAAGAAATAGTTTACTTCCTTGTTATTGAGGTTCACATCTGAAATCTCTTGTCCTGCAATAGCAGTTCTAACATTCAGGCCGATATCTGCCAGCGACAAGCCCAAACGAGCTGCTTGATCATAATTCACTTGAACGGTGACTTCATCGTCGCCAAAGACATCATCGATCTTGGCATCAAAAATCCCTGGGACTTGTGACAAACTATCTTTGATATGGCCAACGACTTGATTGAGCTGTTCCATGTCGTTACTTCGAAAAGTCACTGTCACAGGATCCCCGACAGGTGGGCCATTCACTAAAGCCTCAAAAGAAATTCTTTTGAGCTTAGGATTTTCAACACTTCTTAAAAGAGTTAAAATCTCGTTGGTGGGAACTGAGTCTTGTGTTTGCCGATTCACAAAAATTCGGATCATCGCTGTATTGCTGCCAACTTCGCCTTTTGGATCAGAAAGGTCCGTTGAGGACTCTCCGGCCGTACCCACGATGTGAAGCATCTTGTCGCCCATCTTTTCACTAATTTGAGTCATGACTTCAGACACGATGGCTTTGGTCTTTTCGACAGGAGTTCCTTTCGGAGCTTCTAAGCGGACAAGATATACTTCAGTTTGATCATTGGGAAACAAGTTCACTCGATTGCCAAAAGCCAAGAGAAGAAATGTAAACACCATGAGTCCTGACATCAATCCAGCAGCTTTCCACTTGTTGTCGACTAGCCATGCCACTTGCCTCTCAAACTTCGGCAACACAATTCGATCAAACCAGTCTTGCTGAGCTGTTTCACCTTGTTTGTTAGGTTTATAACCAATGAGTTTCAAGCGCATCGGCAACAAGAAAAAGCTCTCAGCGAGCGAAATTGCCAAAGCGAGAGAGACCACAATCGGAATGGCTCGGATAAACTGCCCCATCACCCCTGTTGTCATCAGCATCGGCAAGAAAGCCGCAATTGTAGTGAGCGCTGTCGCCGTGATGGGCGCCCAAAGCTCGCGAATAGTTTTGATAAGAGCCTCGTCGATTTCATACCCTTCATCTCGGAGGCGCGTGTAATTTTCTGAAATCACGACCGCATTGTCGACGAGCATCCCGATCGAAATCACGAGGGCAATGATCGTTATCGTATTCAGAGAATAGCCAAGAACAGCTACTCCACCCATCGTAGCTGCTAAAGCCAAAGGCAATGACAGTGAGGTCATAATCCCTACTTTTCCAGGCAGAAAAAGCAAAAGGAAGAGTATCACAAGAATAATCCCTTGCCATCCATTGGATGTCAAAACCGACAGTCGATCTCCAACTCGCACACCTTCGTCTGAGAATATTTGAAACTCAAGCTGACCTTTGTATTTCTCTCGGTATTCTTTAAGCTTTGCTTCTACTTCCTTGGCCAGGTCAATAATATCTGCCCCACCCTTTTTTGTGATCACCAACAAAGTCGCAGGACGACCTTGATAGCTCGAAAGAGTTCGCGGTTCTTCTGAACCATCTTCAACCCGAGCAACATCTTTGAGCAGAACCTTTCGCCCTGAGAAATTTGAACGAACCACAATCTGCTCTATTTCTTGTGCAGATTTTGCTTTGCCTTCAATTCTGACAAGTTTTTGCTCTTCGCTAGATTTCAATTCTCCTGCAGGAACTGTCACATTTCTTTGTTCTAGCGCTCTCATCACTTCGGCAATAGAGACGTGATTCGCAACTAGACCCGATTGATTGAGATAAATATTAAACTGACGATCGGTGTACCCAGTCATCATCACACTGGAAACTTTTTTATTGTCTTTAATATCTTCTCTCAGCTGATCGGCGATTTTGTCCCGAAGTCGATCCTTGTTCTCACCAATTACAGCCAGCTCAATCACTGGAAACTCATCGGACTTTATCTCGCTAAAAAGAGGTTTCTCTTTGAGGTCGGTCGGAAGTCCACTCGCTCGATCCACGGCTCGCTGAAGATCCGCAATGACTTTTTCAGTGTCATATTTATCGATGTCGACTTCGGTCACAATTGTCGAAAATCCAGCCTGGCTGGTGGACTTAACAAGCTTGAGCCCCGAGACTTTTTGAATCTCTTCTTCAATTGGCTTTGTGATTTTAGTTTCAATATCTTCAGCTGTAGCTCCACCGTACTGGGTCGTGATCACCACAGCTCCTATATTTACTGAAGGAAAGGACTCAGATTTAAGGCTTGTGAGTCCGCTATATCCGAAAATCATGACAAAAAAGGTAAGAACTAATGTGAATTTGTAGTTCTTAATAAAAAATTGTGCGAGGTAATTCATACTTCCACCTAAAATTATTGTTGGTTCCAAGAACACTTGAATTGGTCAAAAACTTGAAAGTAATCGAGAACGGCGTGAGCCAATTGCTTTTTAAAACTGATTTCTTGAAGTTGCGATTGAAAGAGAGCATCTTGCTCGAAAATCACGTTGGAAACTGGGATCCGCCCTTGCTGAAATTTTCGCTGCACTTCTTGATAGTTCACTCTTAAGTTCTGCGAATTCTGAATCTGATTTTTAAGGCCAAGACTGAGAAGCTCGAGAGCTTTCACCATGGTTGAATGTGTGGAATCGAGCTCCTTCTGGAGAGAACTCTTTTGTGCTTGCAAGGAATTTTTTTTCACTGCGAGCAGTGACTTCTCTGACTCTTTGCTGCTTGACCCTAAAGGAACTGTCACCAGAAGCCCAACCCCATAACCTGCACGATTTTCTTCACTGAGATCCCGGCGCGCTTTTGAATAAGAGTCCGAAACTCCTGAAGTCTGAGCTTGCGCTAAAAGCTGAACATCTAAGTCACTGTGAGTTTCAGCGATTTTTAGTTCAGCTGACAGCTCATCATTCATCAGTTGTACCATTTCATCAAAAGAAGATCCTTCCAAAGGCGTTCCTGCATGCGAAGAAATCGCAGCAATACACTGCTGGACGCGGGGCAATTGGGTGTCGGATTCTTTCAAATCAACAGTCCATCCTGCACTCTGAAAATCTTTCCAGCTTTTTTCAAAAGCTTGAAGAAACAAAGCTCTTTCATATTGAAAGAGCAAGAGAGAACTATTTCTTGAATCCACTTGAGAGCGATACCGAGCGACTTCGCCGCGATCAGCAACTCCTGCCGATTGCCTTTTCATCGCATCTTGTAACTGCTCATTGGCCGAAGCAAGAAGTTGCTTAGAAAGATCAATCGATTGATCAACAGCAACCAGGGACCAAAAAACTTTTCTCATCTCAAGCTCTGACTTTCTTAAATTCACTTGATATTCGAGCTCTGCTCTCTTTTTTTGAGATTCCTGAGACAGAGTCTGATTTTGATCAATTCGACCTAAAAAATTTTTCCAAAGATCTAAAGAGACTTGTGCTCGGGCACCCACTTGAGTGGCCTCCGTGAAACTGTTGTCCGACGCCGAAGTCTTCGAACCAAAAACGCCCGCTGATAAACCCACACCTCGGCGAAGTCTCTTTTCAACTGACAAAGTCCAGTCCTCAGCCGGAGAAATCACAGGCTGAAAAGCATTGGTTGGCTTTTCTCCGGAGTGAGCATAGTTCACTTGGCCTTCGAGTCGCGCACTGAAACTTTCATCCAGAAGATTCGAAGACAAGTCCGCCGCCGACTTTTGAGCGAGGAGACTTTGATTTTGCAGACTCTGAGCCCGATGGAGCTCGATGACCTTTTTCTCTGTCAGGACCTGAGCCTCAGAGATCGCACCGAGAAAAAGAAAAACAGCCAGGAAGTTGGTTATTTTAACAAGGGACACAAATCCTCCATTTAAAACGATCGTTTGAAACGATCATATGATCGGCTAAAATCTTAAACTTGTAAAGCTGATTTCTAACTGGCTGCGGACAATAGTCTAAACAATTGATATTAATGGGTTATTCATTGATCTCAAGTTAAGGTGCCCTTATTCTTGAAACATGAAAATTTGTGGATACACATTTTCTGAATCCATGCCGAAGGCCCTGATCACCCGGGGACTCCCGTTTTCCAAAGTTACAAGCCCCTACCCCGGAAGCACTCTTTTTCAGCTCGCGGTCGACGGAGGCATCCTCGAAATTTTTAGCGTTGATCATGAAGAGGAGTTCTTGAAATCACAGACAATCAAGTCCCTCCTTCCATTGAAGAGTGAGCGAGTGGATTTTTCAGCCCCGCTTTACAAAGGGATGAGATTAGCGGGCATCGTTCAGCAGAAGGATCTCCTCAACTCGCCCTTGAAAGATGAGATTAAAGTAAAAAAAGAAAGCGACTTGTGCGCGGTTGTTCTTGAGTGTGCGGAATTCGAAGTTTTGAAACAAAAGTTTGGACAAGGAAACAGCTTTCATTGGCCGCAAATGACGAGCGGTACTGAAGCTCATTATATGGCCCTCAATCCCGCTTGCTTTGATCTCATTTTTATTCCAATGAAGTGATTACTTTTTCCCCGTCTTCATCGCTTGCATTAATTGATCACCCAAGGAGCCAAAGCTATCGGACTTGGATACGCTAGTGAATTGCTTCCAGCTTTCATCCACTTCTCCACGAGGAGGAACAACTGTCATACGACGGTCTTCAGCACGAACTTCAGAGACTTGAAGAGATAACAAGTCCCCGAGTTTAATTTTATCGTAGTTAAAGTCAGCGACATCCATTGATTTTGATTTTGGCATCAAAGCTGTGATGCCTTCTTCGATCTCCACAATCCAGCCAAAATTTTCCTTTCGGATCGCTTTCGCTCTCACTCCACTTCCCACTGGGTACTTGGAGGTGATTGTTGACCAGGGATCTGCTCCCGCATCTTTGTAGCTCAAAGTCATTTTTCTCTGTTCTGGCAGAATATCTTTCACTTTCACTGAAATGGTATCGCCGACTTTGAAAAGCTCATCACTACGAACCACACGCCGAGTGAAGCTCATTTCGCCAAGGGGGACCAATCCCTGAACTCCCGGATACACTTCAACAAAAGCTCCGAAAGAAGCACAGTTGGCCACTCGGCCTTCCACCACTTGCCCAATCTGATGAGAAGCAGGAATTCGTGACCAAAACTCTTCGGTGGAGAGCTCTCGCTCTTCTTTGAGTAAATCACGGCGAGAAACGACAAACTTACGTCCACGCTCACCATACTGTGTGATCCGAAATTCAAATTTTTTACCAACATAAAGTTCGGGCTGTTCGATGCGAACGAGATCCATCTGTGAAATAGGACAAAAAGCCACTTTGCCCATGATCTCCACCCGAAATCCACCGTTGACCACTTCTGTGACTTTTCCTGAGACCGGCAACATCATATCAAAAGCATCTTCAATATCTTCGCCGATATTCTTGCTGGTCGGCTTAGGCGACAAATAGATTTGTTGACCTTTCACTTGGGTCACAAAAAGATTGAGGACATCTCCCTTACGAGGCGCAGCCAATGGATCCAAATCCATTTTCATGACGATTCCGTCATGAATAGTTCCCGTCGATACGAAAATTTCGTCTTTACCAATGGAGAGCACTTCGCCTTGAACTCGATCGCCGACGCGAAGAGATTTTCCGACTCCGCCTAAGGAGTTTTCAAACATTTTTGCGAAATCATTATCTTTTTTATCGTTGGGATCATCCCCAAACATATCTCTCATGATAGCCTCACCTTACATACATCGAAAAATTTCACGAGAAGTTCTAAAGCGCTCAACCGCTGTGCCTCGTCCGGCTGCCAACAATCCTGACTTCTCAGCCATGATGTTCGCGTTATATTCCCACGTGTTTGTGATGTCTTCATACTCGACGGTTTCCCAACCAGTGTACGGATAGTCGGTGCACTGCTGATAGCAATTTCGCCCACCATTCGGCAGGGGTTGGCAAATATTGCGGCACTCTCGTCGATACGCTGTGCAAGTTCTACGTTCTTGCCAAACTTGCCGCTCTTGATTGATCAGTTTTCCTAAACCTCGAAGCCCCACGCCCTCAGATCCAAACTTCACTTCGCTTTCAGAAGGATTCACAAACACAATGCCAGTGTCCTTTTCATAGCGGGGCTTACGGAATTCAATTTTTTGCCCTTGGAATTTCAAGGTGATTTTACGGCTTCCGCCATCCACTTGAATGGCCACTTGATCACCAGATTTAAACTGAACATTGTCTCCAGTTCTTCCACTGTTTAAGGAAAAATCTTGCATGATCTTCATTGTCAGGGTTGCTGGACCAAAACTGTCACAAGATACCAGAACAAGAGCGACGCTTGCCAGAATTGCTTTTTTCAACATAGGGGCCTCCAATGTCGAAAAAATAGGATCTTTAGCCCCCTTTGGCACGAAGTAATGCCAAGCGCTATTCCTTAATCGGTCCCTAGAGCAAGCTCCTTGATGACTAAATCATACTGCGCATCGGTGTTATCCCCATCAATACTGATCCAGAGGGCCGCAACCGGCAACTTCTTGGGCAAAGTAGACTCAAATTTGGATTTTCCATCTTTCAATGACGCGACGACAGACTCATACATCAAATCAGACTTTGGATGCGTTCGAGAGCTTCCCAGCCACCGGGATTGAGAGTCTAAGTTGTAGAAATAAATTTTATCGAGCCCTTGGGCTTTGGGGGTTAAGTCAAAGAGCTTTTTGACCCAGTCTGCAGCGGCCCACCTCTGCAGGCGATTCATAGTTTTGTCCCCCTGAGCCACGAGTCCCACCCTCAACGGGAAGTCTTCAGGAAACTGCTCACCTGAATTTGGAGGCACTCCTCGAACTTCGACATTCCATTTGAGACTTGAGACCATTTTCACTTCAGCGAGTCGATAGATCAATGGGGAAGCTGACTTACTCACCTTAACTGTGAGCTGCTCTCTAGAAAACTGCACTTCATTCACAGGAATTTTATTGAACTGCAGCTGTGTCCAAGCTCCATCCTGGTGGAGAGGGATCACGAGAGCTCCAGCCATTACTAAATTTTTAATTTCTTTGCCAATCATGATATTTCTCCAACCATTTCAAAATTTTTTGGGGGGCTTTTTTTCGCTGCCACTCTAAAGCTGCCAATTTATTTGCATCAGACCAAGTGGGATAGGCATGGACAGTGGCCAAAATCTTCTTGAGACCCAATTTCCATTTCATGGCTAAAGCATATTCTGCAATGAGCTCTCCCGCATGATCGGCCACAATCGTGACTCCCAAGATCTGATCAGAGTTCTTTGGTGTTACAATCTCAATAAATCCTTCCGGCGACTGATCACAAATAGCCCGGTCAAAATCATCCATCATGAATCGAGTGACTTCGATGTCTCCGTGCTGCTCTCTGGCTTTGTCGGGCCCCAGCCCCACAGAAGCTACTTGCGGCGAAGTGAAAGTGCACTTCGGAATCACTTTTGAGTCTTCAGAAAACATTTTAAATCTTCCAAAGAGTGCATTCACAGACGCATACCAAGCTTGATGACCCGCCATGTGCGTGAGTTGAAGCTCGCTCGTCACATCTCCGCAGACATAAATGTTCGGAAAATTCGTTTGCATAAAAGCATTTCTCTCGATTCGCCCTCGAGAATCTACCTTCACTCCGAGAGCTTCAAGGCCAAATCCAGCCACTCGAGGTTTGCGACCAATGGCGATCAGGACCTTGTCAAATTCTAGCTCCAAGATCCCACTTTCTTTTCTGAGAACTGCTGTTCTTTCTGATTTGAACTCCACCAGATCAGAATTCAAATGTAGCCGTACGCCGTCCTTTGTGAGTGCTTCTGAGATGACATGAGACGCTTCTGGGACATCCCCGGAAAGAATTCGAGGTCCTTTCTCAACCAGCTGCACTTGCACACCAAGCTTGGCAAAAGCTTGGGCCAACTCACACCCAATAGGTCCTCCGCCAACAATAAGGAGCTTTCCTGGTAAGGCACTCAGATCCCAAAGTGTTTCGCTCGTGACATAACTCACTTTCTCGAGGCCTGGAATTTTCGGAACGAAAGGCTCAGCGCCGGTTGCGATAATGAGGTTCTTCGCTGTTAAAGTCTGATCACCCACTTGAACTTCCCATGGAGAAAGAACTTGAGCATCACCTTTGATCACCGTTGCTCCTAGCCGAGTGAACCTCTCAACAGAATCATGCGGCTCGATCTTACCAATCACTTCATGAATTTTTTTATGAATTTCACTGTAGGAAAGCTTTGGGGCATGCTTTGCGTAGTGGATCAATACTTTACTGGGAACACAGCCAAAATTCAGGCAATCACCACCCATTTTATGTTTTTCGATGATGGCAACTCTCGCTTTCACGGCTCTGGCAATAGCTGTTGAGACAAGTCCTGCCGCTCCGGCGCCGATGACCAGCAAGTTGTAGTCATATTGTTTTGGTTTTTTAAATCCAGAATAGAGTTGTCTTGTTTTCCACTTTGTGAGGAACGCTTTCATCACCCACGGCACGAACCCTAAAGCTGTAAATGCTAACAGCAACGAAGGACTTAGAATTCCTCTCAGACTTGTGAGTTGTGAAACTTCTTCACCGGCCCACACGTAAGCAATCGTCCCAGGAAGCATTCCCGCCTGCGACACCCAATAAAACTTCCAAGGACTCATTTTGGTAAGCCCCATCATGGCGTTCACGGCAAAAAAGGGAAAAAGTGGAATCAGTCGCAAAGAGAACAGATACATTTCCCCTTCAGCCTCAAAACCTTGATTGATTTTTTGGAAGCTCTTTTTAAACTTTTCTTGGGCCCAATCTTTTGCGAGGTACCTGGCTATCAAAAAGGACCCTGTTGCCCCCAATGTCGAAGCAAAAGAAACTAGAATTGTTCCCGTGAAGATTCCAAAGAGAGCTCCCCCTGCGAGGGTCAGAATAGCGGCTCCAGGTAAACTGATAGCTGTCGTAACCGTGTAGATCAAAAAAAAGATCAGCTCTGCAAAACCTAGATTCTGCGTGCGATAAGTCTGAAGATCGGCCTGCGAAGCTTGCAGATATTCAAGGGTCAAATAGGGTGCAGATCGAAGTGTTGCGAAACTAGCTATTGCTGCAATCAGAATAAAGAGGAATCCTTTGAATGCTTTGACTTTCATAACAACTCCAAACAATTACTACCGCTTTTCATTGTCATTGGTCATACTGAAGAGGTGCAACTGAAAAGTCTGGAGTTACACCATGAAATACTTTTTGTTTCTAAACTTATTTTTCGTTAGTGTGACAGCTATGGCAGAATCTAAAGAAGACCTCAAAAAAAGACTGACACCGCTCCAATTCAAAGTGACCCAGGAAAACGGTACGGAACCCGCTTTTGAAAATGAATATTGGGACAATAAAGCCGAAGGCATTTATGTCGATGTGGTGGACGGAACGCCTCTGTTTAGCTCGACTGATAAATATGATTCAGGCACAGGCTGGCCGAGCTTCACACGGCCTTTGGAAAAGCCCTCCGTCATCGAAAAAGAAGATCGCTCTTGGTTTTTTCAAGTTCGCACTGAAGTGAAAAGTGCCAAATCAGGTTCTCACCTTGGACATGTGTTTCCTGATGGTCCAGCGCCGACAGGCTTAAGGTACTGTATGAATTCAGCGGCTTTGAAGTTTATCCCCAAGGAGAAACTGAAAGAGCACGGTCTCGAAAGATTTTTACCTCTCTTCGAAAAAAAATCTAAATAAAGATCCCAATTTTTTGCGCGATTTCAACCCACGGATGCTGGCTAGACACCAATCTTGGGGGCTGCATGAGATCAGAAATAGGAGCTCTCGCAATTTGCCCTTGGCGAATCACGATCGCTTTGTTCCAGTCATTCTCGGTCACAGCTTTCGCAACTTCAGCGCCCATTTGCAGAGTCAGCAAACGATCATTCATCGTGGGATATTCGGATCTTTGCAAATGCCCCAATACCACATGGCGAGATTCCCAACCCACTTCAGCTTCT
>JAJTIC010000118.1 GCA_021300175.1 Pseudomonadota bacterium | reverse complement strand
GCGGCAGGCAGTACAGAGTACGGGCCAGGGACTTACATGAGTTTCTCATGAGATCATTCAATGTGATGTAAAAAAGGGAGCACGAAGCTCCTTTTTTTATTTTGGCTCACTCATTCTTCAAGATGGCGAGCGACGGCAAGGCCACCTGGTAAATAGAGAAGGGGATCCACGGGGCCTCTGGTTTTGCGAACTTCAAAGTGTAAATGCACACCGGTGGCTCGCCCGGTGCGGCCCATTTGCCCAATACGCTGACCTTGTTTGACTCTTTGGCCTTCTTTGACTTCTATTTTGTGAAAATGTGCATACAGCGAGGCCCAGCCACGACTTCCTTCGATGAGAACCATATTGCCAAATCCTCGAAAATCTCGGCCGGCATAAATCACAACACCATCATGAGCGGCTAGAACTGGTGTCCCCTTGGGACCAGCAAGATCTATCCCAAGATGAGGTCGGCGTTTTTCCGGAAGAAAGCCTCGAGTCAGTCTTGCTTGATCTACCGGCCAATCGAAATAGTTTTGGCTTCGCTCTTCTTGCCATTGGTAGAGCAATTTTTCATCTTCGGGAAGTTCATCGAGGTTCACCACGTCTTGAGTGGCAGGTTTTCTTTGAGTGAAAGAAGAGCAAGAGGAGAGGCTCACGAGGACCGCGACCGTCGAAAACCCACAGATAAGACCAGACAAAGTTGCTTTAAACCAAGGGTTCATCTTCATGATATTATTATCGGAAGCTCAACCGAGGAAAGAGATAAATCCTAAAAAAACAAGACTTTAGGCGGTATTTTGAAGGTTTTTGTCCTCGGTTGCTCAAGGTCTCAGCAGTTATCCATAAATGGGAAACTTTTGGCAGAGGCTTTTGACTTCGGTATGAATTTTAGATTGAAGTGATTGATTGTTAGGATCTCTGAGCACTTGGCTGATCCACTTTCCAATTTGCTTCATTTCTTGAGGGCCCATCCCACGAGTCGTTAGGGCAGGAGTTCCAATGCGAACTCCACTGGTCACAAACGGAGATCGTTTTTCATTGGGGACCGTGTTTTTGTTCACAGTGATTCCCGCCTTATCTAAACTCTGTTCGGCTAATTTCCCTGTGGTTTCAGTGTCTGATAAATCTACTAAGATCAAGTGATTGTCAGTACCGCCAGTGACGAGTTTAAATCCTTCATCGAGAACACTGTCTGCGAGGGCTTGCGCATTACTAATGACGTTTTGAGCGTAGGTTTTAAATTCAGGTTTTAAAGCTTCACGAAAGGCCACGGCTTTTCCAGCGATGACGTGTTCCAGAGGACCGCCTTGAATCCCTGGGAAAATTCGAGAATTCAATTTTTTGGAAAGCTCTTCATTGTTCGTGAGAATGATCCCGCCACGAGGTCCTCTGAGGGTTTTGTGAGTTGTGGATGTCACAAAGTCGGCAAAAGGAAAAGGGCTTGGATGAGACTGGCCTGCAACAAGACCTGCGAAATGCGCCATATCCACAAGTAAGTAAGCTCCCACTTCTTGAGCGATGGATTTGAAAGCTTCAAAATCCAAAAGGCGAGGATAGGCACTGTAGCCAGCAATGATGAGTTTTGGCTTTACTTCTCTGGCCATCTTTCGAATTGCATCATAGTTGAGACGTCCTGTGGTGGGATCAAGCTTATAGCTGGCCGCTTTGAACAAGAGCCCCGAGAAATTCACAGGGCTTCCGTGAGTCAAATGTCCACCATGGGATAAATCCATTCCTAAAATCGTGTCACCTGCATTGAGGACGGAAAGAAAAACAGCTTGGTTGGCTTGTGATCCTGAGTGGGGTTGTACGTTCGCAAACTCACATTTAAAAAGTGTTTTCGCACGCTCGATGGCCAGAGCCTCAATTTCATCCACGAATTCGCAGCCACCGTAATAGCGCTTGCCGGGATACCCTTCCGCATACTTGTTGGTGAGAATACTTCCTTGAGCTTCCATCACTGCAAGGGAGGTGTAATTTTCAGAAGCAATCATTTCCAGGCCAAACTGCTGTCTGAAAGTTTCTTTCTGTAAGCTTTTAAAAAGATCAGGATCTGTGGATTCGAGGTGAGAAAGATTCATAAGCACAAACCTCCGGTGGTTGGTGCTATTCTCCTATGGGGCGATTGATTTTGACAACTCTTTGACTGTGTCGACCGCCCGCAAAAGGTGTTGTCAGAAAAGACTTAACGATCTCTAAGGCCATAGAGTAGTCAATCACTCTTGAGCCAAGGCATAAGACATTGGCATCATTGTGTTCCCTCGCCAGAATTCCAATTTGAGGGGTCCAGCATAAGGCCGCTCGAATATGAGGAAATTTATTGGCACGAATACTCATACCCTGACCTGAGCCGCAAACGAGAATTCCCACTTCTTTGGGGAAGTGAGGTTCATTTTCATTGCTAATGACAGAAAACCCATGAATTTTTTTGCAGACAAGGTCCGCAAAGTCTGGGTAATCCACAGAGTCGGTTGTTTGTGGTCCTAAATCATGAACTTCTAATTGGCGATTGGGAATAAAGCCCTGATGCCTGAGCTCATGAAGGATTTTATTTTTCAAATCCAAACCCGCATGATCTGAAGCTAAGAAAATTTTCATCATAATTTTGAAAAGACCAAGCTCGCATTGGTGCCACCGAATCCAAAAGAGTTATTAAGTACGTGCTTAAGTTCAGCGGATCTCGATTTGTGAGGGACATAATCTAAATCACAACCTTCAGAGGGATTCTCTAAGTTAATTGTGGGTGGGACTTTATGATCTCTGAGTGCTAGCACACAAAAAACGCTCTCAATGGCGCCTGCAGCACCCAAAGCATGACCCATCATACTTTTTGTGCTCGAAACCAAGACTTGTTTAGCGGATTCACCCATCAAGCGTTTAATGGCCCGACTTTCAAGCTCATCGCCCATCGGGGTTGAGGTTCCATGAGCGTTAATGTACTGAACTTGAGAAGCAGCAATTCCTGCGTCAGTCACTGCCATGCTCATGGCTTTAAAAGCACCATCACCTTCGGGGTGAGGAGAGGTCATGTGATAAGCGTCGGATGAGATGCCATAGCCTGTGACCTCACAAAGGATCTGTGCACCCCGTTTTAGTGCAAAATCCAAAGATTCAAGCACAAGGATTCCAGAGCCTTCGGCCAGAACGAAGCCGTCGCGGTCTTTGTCAAAAGGGCGAGAAGCTTTTTCGGGCGCCTCATTTCTGGTGGAGAGTGCTCGCATGGCATCGAATCCGCCGATGGCCATCGGGCAGACGGTGCTTTCAGCACCGCCGGCTAACATAAACTCACAGTGTCCTTCTCGGATGTATTTAACGGCTTCGCCGATGGAGTGTGCTCCCGACGCACAGGCAGAAGTGATTGAGTAATTAGGACCTTTAAGTCCGTATTGAATCGAGAGATGGCCCGAGGCTAGGTTCCCGATCACCATGGGAATAAAGAAAGGGGAGATTCTGGAGGGACCTTTTTCGAGCATTTTTTGAAGCTGCTCTTCTATTGCGGGAAGTCCGCCCATACCCACGCCCACAAGAACGCCACCCAAAGCTCCCACTTCTGGAGTCACTTCGAGTTTGGCATTCTCCAAGGCCATTTTTC